>JAILZY010000033.1 GCA_023512255.1 bacterium
ACTTTCTTCTCTCTTTATTTTCTCTCCTCCCCTTTATATTTTCAACATTATTTTTTCAACATGGGGAACATCTGACCAAAAGGGTTGTACAACTAAATTCCGAGCAGTAGCAGGGTGGTTGTTGAAATGCCGCCGCCACCGAGCAACAAAGCCGTGGTCGTGCCGATTGTGGTGGTGGTGGTTGGCAGAAGAGTAGTTGTCGTGGTGGTAGTCGGCAGCAGCCCAAGCAGAGCCAGCGTGGTCAGAGAGCCTGTACCAATAGTGGGGGTAGTAGTAGGAACAGTAGTAGGAACAGTGGTAGTTGTGGTGGTAGTTGGGACAGTACCGAGCAGAAAAGCTGTGGTCAGACCAGGGAAAGCAGTGGTAACTGTTGGGGTAGTGGTAACTGTTGGGACTAAGGTTGGAGCTAAGGTAGCTAAGGCAGTTGCTGGTAAGGTAATGGTAATAGTAGCCGGAGCAGTCGGCACCAGGGTGGTAATGCTCAATCCAGCAGGAGTGACGGCTGGAACTGTGGGGGCAGGAGTAAGAGCAGTCAGTAAGGTAGAAGTGGTGGTTAGAACATGCGGCCCTCGATAAGGACCTACAGGAGCTGCGGGCAGTGGTGGAGGAAAGGGGAGATATCCATAGGAGAAAGGCCCTGCATAATATGGTCCAAAGGGCCCGATGTAGCCGAACTGAGCATTCGCTTTAGGGTTGAGAATAGTTAATACTGAAATTAAGATACTGAAAATAATTATCCCTTTTAAAATTTTTCTCTTTGCCATAGAGTGCCTCCCTTTCATAGAATTCCAAAATTTATGATCATGATTTGACTTACAAATGGTTTGGCTTAAAACACGATAGGGGATACGTCATGGAAAACTAAAAATTAAAAATAAAATAAAATAAATAAAAAAATTTACAAAGCTTTGATGTGGCCTCTCTACCTCCTTTCTTTGAAAGTGATTATCAAGGATGAAAAAATGATTATCAGGGATAATGAGGCGATATCCTCTTTCCTGACCAACACATATAGTGCTTCAAGTTTGGTTTTTCCAGGCATGATTTTTGATTCGCTCTTATATATCAGACACCATAAACCCTATATCAGAAAAACCATAAACCCTCGAAGGGGCTTAGCTCTTATTATGTCTCTCAATGGTAGCTAATAAATAAGAGCGTTTTGATTAGCTATTTTGGTGAAAATTTATAGTTTATTTCAATATTGTGTTCAGTTTACCATAAAAATATGTTTATTGGCGTGATTATCAATATTCATGCCAACCAAAACCTAACTTGAACGAGTATACCTTTCCTGACCAACACACACTTTAACTGTTTGACGATTGGAGAATAAGATCTCTTATGCTTTAATCAGAATCCTGACAGCAATTCTAAAGGTTTTTTCGCTAAGTGCGTAACACAAGTTGCGCAGCAGATCAATTATGCTATCAATTGTAGGTGCGGATAAGCTAATTGTAGGGGCGGACCTTGTGTCCGCCCTTATTATTGCGCACTTTATTGTGAAGCTTTAAAAAATCTGCACTGCCTGAGCTGTTTTGTAAGCAAGAAAATAAAAAACGGGGAAAGCTGGCATAGTTAATTTAGCCTTGGCTTTCCCCCCAAATTGTCTATGGTTATCTTAATTCTTTAACGCTTATATTAATGGTTCTATCGCTTAAGTGCGAGGGCAGATCCAATACCCAATAAATTGTAGGGACGCTTGTATCTGCCCAACTTACGCATTTTGTTAACGAGAGGACCACTACTTTAATCTTGTGAATACCTAATTGATCTTGGTAGCATCATAATTTTGGCCGTCATCAATGGCTGTACAAGGCCCGCTCTGGTCATGCGGCACTTTCACCTTGACCTTGCCTTCACATTCTCCACCCTTCCCATCACTGGCCGTAAAGGTGATCTCATAGACCCGGCCATTTCTATTACCAGACCTCTCTGCCCGAAGCAAAGCTGTGCTGCTGCCTATACCTTCAGCATCTGGAGCATGCTTAGCTCCGCCAGAGCCTTTGTCAGAGGCCGTAGGCTCATCACTGGTGATAGCAGTGATGGTGATAGTTAGCGGATCACCATCAGGATCAGTTACTCCAAGGATATTCACCGGAACCATTTGGTGATTCGGTGACCAGAGGCAGTTAGGATCTGCATACGCCTTGGAGCAGTCTGGAGGCTCATTGGTCATTACCGTCAGATCGTATAGGATAGGACTATCCTTAATGCCATCGCCATCGCTATCTTGAGAACTACGGGTAAAGGCGACCTCGATTTTCAGATATTGACCAGTGTTTGGCAACTCTTGCCCATTGGTTACTGGCACTAGTGAGTCAAAATTACTTGGATCATCACTGCTGGCTACTGAGACAACTATGGAACTGTCACCTGGCGTATAGCAAGACCAGTTTATTTTTCCCCATTCAGCACCAGGATCTTGGCTATCGGTAATCACCGTCCAGGTACCCTTGTTTGGAGGGGCAATGACCGTGCTTCCAGTCATATCACTGTAGTTGTAGAGGTTTCCACCAAGGTTAGGGCTTGTCCAGACAACCTCGCCTATCGGTGTTAGGCCATCGGCTCCGATATTACCTTTAGTGGGATCAATCTTATATACCTTTTGGCTGTAGTAGCCAGTAGCCCAAATATAGCCGTCTGCGTCTACAGCTACTCCGGTAGGGCCAGCTTCGTTTTCAAGAAATACATTGCCAATGTAGGTGCCATTCTTCAAAATATGGCCAACTGTACTTGAAGGCCCAAGTATGCTATGAGCTACCCAAATATGACCTTTCTTATCAGCCACACATCCTTGAGCATAATAATTCCCGTGGCTATAGGTGCCAAGCAAGGTACCATTGGGGGCAAGTTTCCAAATCTTGTTGTTATACAGCGAGGTATTCCATATATTCTCATCACTATCAATGCCAAGACCATAACTATAATCCCCAAGAGAGAGGCAGGTGCCACTACTTAAAGGTAGCGAAGTATCCCATCGCAACAAGGAGCCTGAGGTTGATGACCAAATAACTCCATTCTTATCAAGCAGGCCGCCATATCCACCACAGTTAATCGAAGATTCAGTGCGAATAATTTTACCAGTTTCAACGTCTATAAGATCAAAATTCCTATACCCTGTACCGCTGACCCAAACATCATTATCCTTATTAACCGAAAGATGCCGGGTGCCGATGGAATGAACCCGGACATAGTGAATAATACATTCATCCTCAGCAGTGGAAGTGCCACCATAGGTATCGGCGCCATTAGCGTTAGTCCATGGTTTTACATCGTCCAGGCCAGTGGAGGTATCACAAACTCCGTTACCGTTTCGGTCTATCCATATTGTGTCTGGTGAGCCGATGTAAGTTACCGATCCCATATATTGGCCTTCTGACGGTACCCAGCCACTCTCAGCTCGGTTAGCTACCCATACATTGCCATTGGCATCTACAGTGGTTCTAGATGGATCTTTACCCATGCCATCTGGAGCGGTTTTGTATTCACCTACGATTTGATTAGTGCGGGTGTTAATCTTAACAATCGTTCCCTTACTTGACACCGCTACCCAGATAAAATTGAAGGCTGAAGTTTTTTTATCAAGTTGGAGTTGATCAGATGGATCATGGACTACATTGATCAAATCCCCTTTATCAAAATCAGCGTCTGTGGTGTAGGTATAGGTGTCTGCTTGGGCAGGTGAAATTATTAAGGGCAAAAAGCTAATAGCCATGATGATGAAAGTTACTACCTTTATTACTTTTTCTAATGCTTTTCGGCTCATTTTTCTCCTACTCCTGTTGACATATAAGATTTTGATGAGAAAGAAATAAAAAACAATAACTAAATGGTTATTTCGCTAAGTGCGAGAGCAGATCCAATTAATTTTAGGGGCAGCCCTTGGGATCCAGCAAAATTGCGCACTTTATTAGCGAGAGGACCACTAAACCCAGGTGTCTTAGATTGGCCATCACCTCCTTAATTTTGTTTTCTCTCGGTCTTAGGAAAGAGAATAGAAATAGAGAAAGTAGAACCTAGGGGGGATAATATTTTATATCTATATATTATACGCATAAATTATGCCATTTTAAATTAGATAAATCGTTTTTTTCTTAAAATTAGCTAACATATTGAAACCATACAAAAATTGCTTAAGATAATAATTATATAACCAAATAATTATATAAAAATCCGAACGAGAAATGTGAAAAGTTATTCATATCTTTCAATCTCAATTATTAAATTTAAAATGGATAAACAATTAGTTACTTATATATAAAAATTTTTAATAGAATATGAAAAAAATTTCAATTTTAGGGTCTATCAACTCAATAAAATTTCGTCTTGAAACCTTTGTGGCGAAACGTTGCAGAATACTTTGACTTTGACCCCGGTAAGCCTTATCTAACCCCGATAAGCCTTATCTAATAGCGATTTGGAAGCTTTACTTGGATGGTGCTTTCCGTTATACTGACTGAGACTAAGCTATACTTTTATTGAGAGTTAAGCTATTTACTGAGACTGTAGCGATGCTTTGAGCCTTATCTGTAATCTTTACTTAACTTACTGAAAAACCTTTACTTAACTTACTTAAAGACTCACCCTCTAAAAGTAGGATGAGAAATTATGAGCAGGTCATATCAGTTCATCGTACAACCAGATGAAGCCCGCCAGCGGCTTGACCGCTTTCTGAGCCGAAGGCAAGCTCTCGATCTTTCAAGGTCTCAGATTCAAAGGCTTGTTGAGATGGATCAGGTTGCAGTCAACGGCCAGATTGCGGCCAAGGCAAGTGTTTTGCTCAGAGCAGGTGATCGGGTTGAGATCATCCTGCCTGAGCCGCAAGAGAGCCGAATTCTCCCCCAGGACATTCCCCTAGATATTGTCTATGAGGATGAGTCGGTCATTGTGGTCAATAAACCAGCCGGTATGGTGGTGCATCCAGCCGCTGGAAACTACACCGGCACTCTGGTGAATGCCCTGCTGTATCATTGCCGGTTTCTGTCTGGGATCGGTGGCGAGCTAAGGCCAGGCATTGTCCATCGGCTCGACAAAGGCACATCTGGGCTTCTGGTGGTGGCTAAAACCGATGCTGCTCACCGCAGTCTGAGCGAGCAGATCAAGGCCAGAACGATCAGGCGCGTCTATAAGGCGATTGTTTATGGTAAGATGCCTCAGTCAGAAGGGGAAATAGAAACCTTGATCGGCCGCCACCCTGCTGACCGCAAGAAAATGTCCACCCTGACTAAAAAAGGGCGCTTGGCTATTACCCGCTATGCAGTGGAAGAGTTTTTTTCCTCTGGGTTTAGCCTCCTTAGGCTCTGCCTTCAGACGGGGAGGACCCACCAGATCAGGGTTCACTTGAGCTCCCTGGGGCATCCCCTAGTGGCAGATCCGGTCTATGGACGCCGCAGCCCGCCTCTGTCTGTCAGGAAGCATCAGAAGTTGTATCAGGCTATTGTTGATCTGAAGCGCCAGGCCCTCCATGCCGAACTCCTTGGGTTCATTCATCCTGAGCAAAATAGATATCTTGAGTTCACGGCTCCCCTACCGCAGGATTTGGCTAATCTGCTCGATGCGCTCCGCGAGAGCGAGGGAGAGAGCCCCTAATGGGTTAACTAAAAATATGGGGAAGCATCCGATGCTCTGGATCTGATCTTTCAATGTACTGGTTGAGGATATTTATTTTATGGTATAATGCACTCACACTATCAGTTTATGACAGTTCTATTTATGAGTCTGTCTGTGAGTCTATTCATGAGCCGCATAATTTTATTTCATACTTTTATTCAATGCGGCAGGATGTTATTCAAGGGTGTTATTATCATAGTGTTATCATAATTATGAGGATTAAAGCCTATGGTTATTCGCACGGCGATTATCATTACCAGCGATCGGGGGGCGCGGGGCGAGAGAGCTGATCGGAGCGGCCCGGCTATCCGCCAGATGCTTCAGGAGCAGCAGGACCAGACCTATGAAGTTGTCGGCCTTGAGGTCGTGCCTGATGAGAAGGAGGCTATTCAGAAGGCAATCAAGCAGTTTTCCGATGCCAAGCCAGTCGGCTGCGACCTAATTCTGACCAGTGGAGGAACGGGCTTAAGCCCTAGGGATGTAACGCCTGAGGCCACCATCGAGGTAGTGGACCGGCTTGTGCCTGGCTTTGCTGAAGCCATGAGGATGGTTAGCCTGGCCAAAACCCCCCAGGCTATAATTTCGCGCGCTGTCTGTGGCACGCGCTGTCAATCGCTCATCTTGAATCTTCCGGGCAGCCCCAAGGGAGCTAGGGAATGCCTTGAGGTTGTTCTACCAGCTATTCCCCACGCCATTGCTAAGCTGAAGGGTGATCCGAGCGACTGTGGTCTAGGAGGTAGCTGAGCCTATGCCCTTTGGTCAGATTGTCGGCCAGGAGCGGGCTATCCGATTTTTGCAGGCCTCGTTGTTGAAAGGAACCGTCTCTCATGCTTATCTTTTCACCGGACCTGATGGAGTTGGCAAGAGACTCACTGCCTTTGGCTTGGCCAAGGCGGTTAACTGCCTGGAAAGGAATGGGGATTTTTGCGGCCAGTGCGACTCATGTCGCAGGATCGAGCAGAGAACCCATCCAGACCTGTTCCTGATCGAACCTGAAGCCGAGGGAGCAAGGCTTAAGATTGAGCAGGTGAGGGAGCTTCAGGCTGCGGTCGGCTATCGGCCTTATCTAGCCAGACGAGCAGTGTGCATTATTGATCAGGCTGAGCGAATGACTGAGGCTGCGGCCAACTCAATGCTTAAGACCCTGGAGGAGCCCCCAGCAGCTATGCTCATAGTAATGGTGACGGCAAGCCTTGAGCGAATCCTGCCCACGATTCGCTCTCGGTGTCAGGTGGTGCGGTTTTCCCCACTACCCAAGGATGATCTTGAGCGACTGATCGGAGAGCAGCTTAGCATTCCAGCAGACAAGGTGCGGCTTTTGGTCCACCTGTCCGGGGGAAGTCTGGGGAGAGCCCGAAGGATTGATTTAGCTAGCCTACAGGATAAGCGAGAGAGGATTTTTGGCCTGTTAGATAGCCTTAGCTCAGAGGCCTGCGTTGAGGTTTTGTTCAGCCAGGCGAAAAAGCTGGCTGATGAGGAGGATGTTGACAGCCTTCAGCAATTCCTTGACCTTTGGCTGTATTGGTATTATGATCTTTGGAAATATCAACTGACGGGTGATGAAAGAGGCCTGATCAATACTGACCGGATGAAAGAAATTATTCGGCAATCCCAGATCTTGTCCAGCCACCAGATCGAAGAAAATATTCGATTGATTGAGGAAACCTCTGCCGCTTTGCAGCGTAACGTAAATAAGCAACTTGCGCTTGAGACCATGATGCTGAGACTTGGTGGCGGCCAGAGGGAGAAGGATAGTCAAGTGCCAGGAGAAGGATAGTCAAGCAGGGAGCAAGAGCAAGACCTTACTAGGATTGAAATAAATGGGAAACATCAATAACCATAATCAGAAAAAGTTATCACCGCCGGGCCAGCAGGATGTAGCTGGCCGTGAATTCAGCGAGGCTGAGGAGACCAGGGAGCAGATACCTGATACCAACCAGCAGCAGCCCCCCGACGCCGACGCCCACCAGCAGCCTGATGAGGCTGACAGTCTGCTGCTCGATGCTTCTCAGGAGGTGCCGTTTGCGGCTAGGGTGTCTGATGAGCAGGCGTTGAGCGACCGGCTGTCTGATGATCAGGTGTTTGACAGCCAGGAGGCTGACGAGCCGTTAAGTGATGATCAATTACTCGATGATCAACTGATTGAGGATCAGCTTTTGATCGAGGATGACGACCAGGCGGGGAGCAAGGAGGTTGTCGAGATCGTCGTGGTTGAAGATCCGGCTAGCGGTGGCGAAGTCATTGAGGTCAAGAGTAAAATCGCCGATGATGAGTTCATCCTCGGCGGCCAGGAGCTCCCCGATGTGGAGGAGAGCTTGGACCACGGAGGGGTCGAAAGCAGCTCTTCTCTCCAGGAAGGGAAAGGCTCTGGCCCCCAGCAGGGTGTGGCCACGGCTGATGAGAATGATGATTTTTCCGAGACCGAAATTGTTGGCGTCAGATTCGAGCCAACAGGCAAGACCTATGACTATCTGCAAAATGGCATTGATCTTCGCTGCGGAGACTACTGCATCGTTGAGATGGATAAAGGGGAAGAGATAGCCAGGGTTTTCAGGCTTTCGTCTACTAGGGGCAAAAAGCAGGGCCGAAAACCCACAAAGCGGGTTCTTCGCAAGGCTACGCCGCAGGATCTTGAGCAAGCCAAGCGAAACGAGGAGATGGGCAAGAAGGCTCAAGCCATCTGCCAGAAAAAGATTATCGAGCGGGGCTTGCCCATGAAGCTGATCAAGGTCAAGTATTCCTTTGACGGCAGCAAGGCAGTGTTTTATTTTACGGCTGAGGGTAGGATTGACTTTCGAGATCTGGTAAAGGACCTGGCTGTTCGCTTCAGGACTCGGATTGAAATGCGCCAGATCGGGGTCAGGGATGAGGCCAGGATGATCAGTGGCTTTGGCTGCTGCGGCCGGCAGTTGTGCTGCTCTTTGTTTTTGCGGGACTTTGAGCCTGTTTCGATCCGCATGGCTAAGGATCAATGCCTTACTCTGAATCCAGGGAAAATATCGGGCATCTGCGGGCGGCTGATGTGCTGTCTAGTCTATGAGGCGGCTACCTATGAGGAGATCCGCAAGAAGCTCCCCAAACTGGGCGAGCGGGTTCTGCTGAATAATGAAGAGGGCAAGGTGGTCTCCTTCGATATCCTGAAGGGCTTGGTCTTTGTGGAATTTCCTGACGGAAGGGTACTCAAGGCCGAAGGTGGGGCTATTCAGCGAATCAACAAGGGAGAGCAGCAGAAAAAAACGGCTAAGAAGTCCGCAAAGCAAAATAGCGGGGGAAAACAAGCTCAGTGAGGCTGGCAAATTCTGAAAGCGAGAGGGTCTCACCCCGTCGCTGGGGAAAGATGTGGGCTTGGGCGAGGATAGTTGGCCACTCGCTGCGGCTGACCCCAAGCTCCTGATGCGCACTCAAGGCATTTAGTAAGGTTTTTCTGCGCTGAGAGAAAGCGGCCTGCACTAGGCGAAAGAACAGAGCCTCATCCTGGACATAGACTGCTGGAGTTGGCCGTGGGCGAAGGGCAATGATCTCTGAGGCTACCTTGGGCCGAGGATAAAAAGCCTCGGGTGGAAGATAGGCGATTTTTTCGATCCAGTAACGGTACTGGAGACGGACGCTCAGCTCCCCATAGGCTTTTCCGCCTGGTTGAGCCATGATTCGCTCGGTGAGCTCCTTTTGAAGGGTGATAATCAGAAGGCAGATCTGGTCTATGATCTCCTCAAGGCCAATTATGATTGGCACAGCCGCATAGTAGGGAAGATTGCCGATCACTTTGATTTTCCCCTCCTCCTGCCGCGGAAAGAAATCTATTATTCCCCGCCACAAGCAGCGAGCCGCATCGGTCTGAATCAGGGTAATGTTTTTGAAGGGGGCAAGCTCTTTTTGGAGAATAGCCACAAGTTGCGGATCAAATTCAAGAGCAATGACCCACCGGGCCTTACTGGCCAGCAAGCGGGTAATCTGGCCAAGGCCTGCTCCAATCTCAATGACCAGGTCCTTGTCTGACAGGTCAGCGGCAGCTATCAGCCGATCAAGGGCCTGATCACTTACCAGGAAGTTTTGGCCAAGGCTTTTTTTAGGGAACATCCGGTACTGAGCTAAGGTAGCCAGGAGCCTCTCGCGAAGAGAGGAAGTTTTAGCCAAGGCCCTTTGGGGAGAATATCTGGTCATTTTTCCACCTCCCCACTACCTCCGCCACTTTGCCGCACCAGATAGGCAGCCATATCCACCGCGGCCGAGAGGCTTGAGATTTTCGCCTTCCCCTGCCAGGCAATATCATAGGCGGTCCCATGATCTGGTGAGGTTCTGATGATTGGAAGGCCAAGGGTTATATTGACCCCGGAGTCGAAAGCCAGCATTTTGAGGGGAATCAGTCCCTGATCATGATACATAGCTACCACGGCCCCGAAAATTCCTCTTTGAGCCTGGTAAAAGAGGGTATCGGCAGGGTAGGGACCATCAACAGGGATCCCTTCGGATCGGGCTATGGCTATGGCTGGTGAGATAGCTTCAATTTCTTCTCGGCCAAACAGGCCGCTCTCTCCTGCATGGGGATTAAGTCCACAGACCGCGATCTTTCGCTCCTGGGGAAAGAATTTTCGAAGCCACTGATCAGTCAGCCGAATTGTCCGCAAAACCTGCTCCTTGGTGATCTTGGCCGAGACTTTGGCTATGGCCTCATGAGTAGTTACTAAAACCACCCGAAGTTTTTCCCCAGCCAGCATCATGGCATAATCACGGCTATTGGTTCGCTGAGCCAGCAATTCCGTATGTCCGGCAAAGTGAAAGCCAGCCAGGTTAATAGCTTCCTTGCTTATCGGTGCAGTAACCATGGCCTGAATCTCACCTACAAGGCAAAGATTAATGGCCCGCTCGATGTATTCCACTGCCGCCCGGCCACAGGCTACTCCTGGCTGTCCAATCTTTACTTCCTCAAGGGGCAGATTGTTCAAATTAAGAACATTGACCACGCCCGGCTTAAACTCTGCCTCAGATGGGGAGGAGATAGGGCGAAATTTTAAGGACTGCTCAATACCCAATCGTGCGGCCACCTCCTGCAAAATGCCTAGATCCCCAATCAATAGACTTCGCTGGCCCCTGCCTGCTGCGGCAGGCTCTTGGTGAAAGAAGCGGACAATGATTTCAGGCCCAACTCCAGCCGCATCCCCCATAGTTATGACGATAATGGGCTCTTTGATAAGCTCTTTGCCGTCGTGGGGCATTCTCTTTTTGATTCCTCCTCATTTTATTTATTCGCTCTTATTTATTAGCTACCATTAAGAGACATAACCCTAATAAGAGCTAAGCCCCTTCGAGGGTTTATGGTTGTTCTGATATAGGGCTTATGGTGTCTGATATATAAGAGCGAATTTATTATCGTTTTATTTATCATCATAGGGTGATTTTTTAGCTGGCATATCATTTGCTTTCTCTATTATAGCAAATTTTTGGGGCAAGGTTTATCCATAAACGCGTTTTAGATTGACATATAAGGGGGGATTTTGTGGATACGAGGAAGCTCCTGATCATCATCATCTTGTGGTTTATTCTTTCTTTGTCCACCTTTTTGGCCAGCTCGACAGTTTTGGCTACCAGCGTGGCTTTTGATACCTTTGAGTATTGGGACAGCCCTCTGAATCATGGATGGCGAACCTCTGACCCAACTTACCCGGTATTCGGCTACAATGTTGGAGTCGGCAGGTTGCAGACCCTAGTTGATTTTGCTGAAGGAAGCCGCGTCCTTCAGGTCCAAAGCATACCTTCGGTCTTCAATCAGCTTATGCCCTATCAAATCCATAACAGCAACCTTATTGATCCTCAGACTGGCAACCTGATCAACAAGAAGGTCATCTCCTTCAAAATTCAGGCCCCTCTAGAGGTTGAATATTTCGCTATGTTTCAGTTCTGCGTGGCCGTAGTTACCACCAGCGGTGAAAACAAGGTACTTGTCTACCGTCCGGTGGAAGGCCCTGGGCCGATGCTAAAAGGAGACATCATCGAGGTCTGTCTTGGCCGCCAGTACCAGGACGGCACCTGGCATCTGATCGCCCGAAACATGGATGATGACCTGAGAGCGGCTATACCTGGTGTTGGGCTAAAAGAGGTCAGGGCAATCATGATCAGGGGGAATAATTATCGACTAGATGATATCTATTTTCACGACGATCTTGAGTTCATGAACAATCATCCCCCAGAGCTGTGGAGAATTGGGCCGCAGTTTGCTACCCTGTTTGTACCTTTTCGTATGCTGATTGCCGCCCGTGACCCTGACGGAGATTTTCTGGATTTTGTGGTTACCATCGGCGGATATGGAGCCTTTGGATCAAATACCAGCAATTTGGCTCTTCGCCTGCCGCAAGATCCCAATAACCCAAGCGCTGGAGTTATACCGAATGTGGTTCTCATGCAGTTTGTTCCCCAGGTTTTGGAAGACCTGATTGTAACCGTTCGGGTAACTGATGGCCTTTTGTCGGATGTTGAAACCTTTCCCCTGTCAGTGGTTAACTATCCAGTATCCGGGATAAATCATCCGCCGCTGCTCGAAGAATTAAATGCTGCGGTCGCCAGGGTGGGAGAGGAATTTGTCTACGATGTTTTGGCCAGAGACCCTGATGGCGATATCATCACCTACTCAGCCACTATAAATGGTCTTCCTTCGTATCAGTTCGGGCCGTGGAATTTTAACATCATCAATCCGATCACCGGACAGATTAGGTTTACACCTTTCTTTGAGGGGAAATTCGAGATTGTAATTACGGTCAAGGACAGTCGGGGGATGATTACCCAGGGCTCACTTCCTCTGACCGTGGCTAATCCTGGCACTTGGCTGAATCACAATCCAGTGCTCTGTAAGCATATTCAGAATCCGCAGGTGGCCAGAGCTGGCCTGCCTTTTACTATACCGGTGGAATTCGTCGATCCTGATGGCGACAAGCTTAACTACTCCTGCAATATCGGCTCGGTGTCCGAGCGGACCGATGGTGCTCAAGGGGCTGTGTTCAGCTTTTTCACCTACTTTCCTGGCCAGTACCTGGTTAGGATTATTGCCTATGATGAGCGCGGGGGGCTGGCGGAGCAGGCTTTCCTCTTGGATGTTCAGCCCTGGTGGTCGTATTAGGGAGAGTTTGGGTTTATCTAAGAGTTTAGCTTAATCTAATTATTACAAGGCTCTTTCCTACAAAGCTCTTTCCCCACTGCAATGGTCTGATCAACCTATTGCGGTGGGGTGCCTTTTAGGAAATTTGCTTTTGACTTCCCCTCTTCCCCTTACCCTATCGTTTTTTTTAGTCCTGATGTCCGAAAAAGTATTCACTATCGGACACTTTTATCGTCAATCCCGCGAAAGTGGTAATCCATGTATGGTTGTAGAACCCTCTGGATTTCCGCCTACGCGGGAACGAGATAAAATGCCTGCACTTAAAAGGCACATACAAAACCGGAAGATAAAATGTGTCCGGGTAGTAAGAAAAAGTAACAAAACCTTATTATCAGCGCTGTGTTTTTGTTGAAAACAAAATAGTGCTCAAGATCCTTGTACGTACTGAGCGAGAGAGAAAGTTTTACTTTTATCGCTAACTTCTTCAGCAGCTTTTATATTTTCGCAATTTGCAGGTCCTTGACAAGATTTTCAGGAATGATTATGATTACGGATACTTTACCAGCCATTGGCTTGACCTTTAGACAGTTCATTAGCTAGCGGGTTGAGTCTTGAGCACCCAAGTGCTCAAAGCCCCCGAGGTGGTGGCAGTCATGGAGCCATAGCTAGTGCCACAGCCGGAGCTTCGGCTGCTTAGCCCAGGGGGTGGCAGCTATTGGAATTTTAGATGCTTTTTGGCTAGCAGATTTTTTGGCAAGAAGTTAATTCTAGCGGGTGAAATTTTGAGAGGCAAGAGAGGTAGGGGATAGAGTCTCATGGATCATACGCTTTGGTCAGCCGCAGCTCTTTCAGAATTATGGAGAAATCCTGTGTGGTTTAAACGAGAAAATAAACCAAAAGAAAAAATTGAAAATAAAAAATTGCAAATACCGCAGGGGCTTTGGATCCGTTGCAAAAACTGCAAGGAAATCATTTATAAAAAAGAGGTTGAACGAAACTTTGACATCTGCCCAAAATGTCAATACCATTTTTATATCAGTGCCCAAAAAAGGCTTTCTCTACTTTATGACCAGGGAGAGTACAACACCTTTGACGATCACCTTCAGCCTACCGATCCTTTGAAATTCCGTGACCGGAAAAAATACCGCGATCGTCTCAAGGAGTATGCCGCCTTGACCGGCCTCAAGGATGCTATCATCAGTAGCGAAGGAACTATCGGCGGCTATCGGGTAGTGATTTGCGCCATGGAGTTTGGGTTCATGGGGGGAAGCATGGCCTCGGTGGTCGGAGAAAAGATCGTTCGGGGGGCGGAAAGGTGTCTGGCTGAAAAAATTCCCCTGATCACCATAGCTTGCTCTGGTGGGGCCAGAATGCAGGAGGGGATTATCTCTCTTATGCAGATGGCTAAGACAAGTGCGGCTGTTGGCAAGTTAGCTGAGGCTGGGCTTCCTTTTATCTCTATCTTGACCGATCCGACTACGGGAGGAGTTTCAGCCAGTTTTGCCATGCTGGGTGATATTATTATTTCGGAGCCAAAGGCTCTGATTGGCTTTGCTGGACAGCGGGTAATTGAGCAGACCATTGGCCAGGAGTTGCCGCCGGGATTTCAAACTGCAGAATTTCTTCTGGCTCACGGGATGATCGACATGATTGTTGATCGCCGACAAATGCGGTCTACTCTCATCAAGATCTTGAGCTTCTTTGCCCTTGGCCCACCCCCTCAAGGGCCGGATGGCCAGTGAGAAATTATAACCCATCTCCATCCGCTTCCTTGTCTTGTGAGAATCATAAAGGGGGCAGAAGATCAGAGAAAACTATAGTGAGAAGGCACAAAAGTGAGAGGGCACAAAACCCCATTCACACTCACTTTCTGTTTTGGTCTCCTCACTGGCTCTTAGGGCTTTGTTTTGGTCGCTCTTATTTATTAGCTACCATTGAGAGACATAACCCTAATAAGAGCTAAGCCCCTTCGAGGGTTTATGTTTGTTCTGATATAGGGTTTATGGTGTCTGATATAAGAGCGGTTGTGGTATAAAAGTATGCTAATCGCGAAAAGAAGAAGATGATCTCATCATACGATCAGGCTATTCAATACCTCTATAATCTCCAGCCGATAGGGATCAAGTTTGGCCTTCGTAATACCTTGTCTTTACTGAGCTATTTTGATAATCCGCACCTTAAGATCAGGACCATTCATGTAGCTGGCACAAACGGGAAAGGCTCGATTTGCTCTATGATCTCTTCGGTGCTCCAGGCTGCTGGATATCGGGTAGGGCTCTACACCTCACCTCATCTGGTGGATTTTACCGAGCGCATCATGATAAATGGCCTTCCGATCCCTCAATCCGAGGTGATCCGCCTGAGCGGAGAAATTCGGCAGGCCATCAGTGATGGCGATTTTCAAGCTGGGCATCCGACCTTTTTCGAGGTGGTTACGGTCATGGCCTTAGTCTATTTTGCCGAGCAGCAGGTTGATTTTGCAGTCATGGAGACCGGGATGGGAGGAAGGCTTGACGCCACCAATGTCATCCAGCCTCTGGTTGGCATCATTACCACCATTGATTTTGATCATCAGGAGTATCTTGGCCATTCGCTCCTTGAGATCGCCGGTGAAAAGGCAGGAATAATTAAGCCGGGGATGGCTGTAGTCAGCGGAGTACAGCAGTCGGAGATTATTCAACTCCTGGCCAAGGTCTGCCGGCAGAGGAATGCCGAGCTGATCCAGGCGCCCTCTGTCTCACCTTCGGTTGTCCGGAAGGTGAGTCAAAGCCTGGGTGGGCAGGAGTTTGAGGTCATCTGGCCAGTGAGTGGGTCAGATGCTTTGGATGGCAAGTCCTTTTGGCAGCGATTTTTCATCTCCCTAATCGGCAGGCATCAGATTCATAATGCTCTCATAGCCTTGACGGCTATTCAAACCCTAAGCCGAAGGCTGTCTGGGCAGCAGCAGGGTGGGGAGATATCTTTGTCCCATATCACCCAAGGGCTTGCTTGCGCCAGGTGGCCAGGCAGGGCACAAGTGTATCCCGGATCGCCTCCGATTATGCTCGATGGAGCTCACAATCCGGCTGGCGCCAGGCAGCTTGCCTTGCTCCTTGAAGAGCTTGAATTTTCTCGCCTCATTCTTGTCCTTGGCATTATGAAGGACAAAGATATAGGTGGAATATGCCAGGAGCTGGTTCCTCTCGCTGACCGTGTTATTGTGACCCGACCACGAATTGATCGGGCAGCAAGCGGGCAGGAGATCATAAATGTTTTGGTTTCAAAGGCTCTGGTGGCAGATTGGAAGATGGTCTCTGTGGCGGCTACTGTCCCTGAAGCCATAATCATGGCCCGCAGCATGGCTGAGGCGGGGGACCTTATTTGCCTGACCGGCTCACTGTATACGGTTGGGGAGGCCAAGGGATTTTTGGATGCTTTGGATGCACGGTAGGTATGTTTCCCTGGCTGTGATGGTGGCGATTCTTTCCTTTCAAGCTCTTCCCTCCTTCGGAGCAGCAGGTGGAATCCCCCAAGAGAGCAAAATTTCCATTATGGCCGATCGTCTTGAGTTTGATCATCAGGCAGAGCGGATCAGGGGTGAGGGGAAGATTCAAGTTGACTTCGCAGATCTGTCATTTACCTGTGGCGAAATCGACTTTTCGATTCCCTCGCGTATACTTTGGGCCCGCAAAGGTGTGCAGCTTTTCCCTGGCCGCGGTTGGCAACTAGAGAGCGACTCCTTGCGGCTTGATGTTACCTCCAATCTTTTCAGGGTTCAAAACAGCCGTATTTTAGTTGAGCCATCCTATTATTTCACTGCCGAGACCATTGAGCAAGTTTCGCCAAGGGAAATTATAGCTACTCACGCTGTCTACACCGCCTGTGATCCGAACGATCCGGTTTGGAAAATTTCCTTCTCCCAGGGAAAAGTTGATATTGGACGCTCAGCCATGCTGAGAAACATTACCTTTCAGATTAAGGATACCCCCGTGCTCTATTTCCCCTATTTCTGGTTTCCGATCAATCAGGAGAAAGCACCAGGGTTTTTGATCCCTGATTTTGGCCGATCTAGTGAGTTGGGAAGTTTTGTGCAGAATTATTTTTATCTGCCGCTTTGCGACTGGACCGATCTTGGCTTTCCGATCGACTATTTTGAGAAACGGGGAGTCGGTGCCGGACTAGAATACCGCTACTGCCTCACTAGGTCTGATTTTGGCCGTCTTCGAGCCTATGGAATCTACGATCGGCAAAAAGGACAGGGGCGGGCTGAGGCCGCTCTACAGGTTCAGCAAAGGGTTGCTTCCCACACCCGGGCCGTAGCTGAGGTGAATGCCCTGAGTGATGATGACTATTATCGGGATTTTCGGCAGGAGATCGGACAGCGCTACAGTCAGAGCCTTGAGTCGCGAGCCTTTGCCGAAACCTCCACTGATCCCTGGCAGGTGGAGATTTCAGCCGATCAGGCTACCTATCTCTATGAGGGGCCGAATATCTACTATCGCAGGATGCCGCAGGTCAGCTTCTCAACCAAGCTCAGGTCTTATGCCCATTTTCCCCTCTTTATGCAGTGGGAGTCCTCTTGGGCAGACCTTGAGATCAGCGACTCCCAATCAAAATCCCTGATGAAAACACAACGGGTTGACCTTTCTCCCAAAATCTTTACCCCTATCCAAAGGCGGCTCTATACCCTGACCCCTTGGTTAGGCTGTCGAAAAACCCTTTATTTTCAGACCGATGGACAAAAAGAGGCAAGAAATATCTTTGGCGGCGGCCTGAGCCTTACCGGTCCCAGATTTTGTCGAAGCTTTCCTGGCCGTCTGGACCACACCCTTTATCCTCAACTCGACCTGGTCTATGAGACCCTGGACTGGGACAGAAGCCAACAGACAGGGGCAGATAGAGAGGCAGCGGTTTTTGGCCTCGATCAGCTTGACCGGCTGGGAGAAAATCGACAGCTCTCTCTATCGCTAATTAACTGGGTATGGGAGAAGGAGCCCACAGCAGAAGAAAAAAAAGAGAAGGGGGAGCCAGCAAACCGCAGCCGCAGCAGCAGCCGGCAAGGCCAGCCGTGGCTGAGTTTGATTCTTCGGCAAAAATATGGCTTTCGGAAAAGTTGCTCGGCCAAGGATCAGCAGGTCTGGATAAGCCAGGGTAGGGTAGATCGAAGTGAGGGAGTTGAGGCTGGATTTAAAGACTTTGAGCTTGAGGCCTCCTCCTACCCTTTTTCCCCTGATCGAAGCGGCGGCAGGATGAGCCACTTTGATCTTACCTATAACTATGATGTTGAGGCTGGACAAAATAGGCTGCTAGATTTGCGCTGGTCGTTTGGCTCCTTGCAGGATTTTTTTGACCTTGGTTGGCGCTACAGCCAGCTTGAAAAAATCGGTGATGGAGGCAGGATCATTCAGGATCAGAGCATCAGTCTCCTGCAGGCAAATACCCAGTCAGCCTTGCCGCTTTGGGCTTTGCCCCCTTTTCGATGGGTTGGGAAAGTGTCCATCTCCTATGATCTTGAGAGCGGATCAGTTGTTGAGAATCAATACAGCCTTATCTGTCGAGGAAGTTGCTGGTCCGCCAGGCTGACTCACATTCAGAGATTTGACGGACAGCGGTGGAATTTTACGATCGGTCTTGAATCTTTAGGAGAGCTTGGGTTTTAGGGCTTTTGACTTTCTGTAACCATATTAATTGGCTTTTTCGCTAACAAAGTGCGCAATTTTGGTGACCACACAGGGGGACGTCCCTGTGATTGATAGCGTAATTGATCCGCTGGGCACTTGTGTTACGCACTTAGCGAAAGAACCGATTAATTCTTGCATATTAAATTAATTCTTGCATATTAATTTTATAAAATAAAAATACCTTGAGAGAGAAGGTTGCCGTAAGTTGAAAATCAAGGCTTGAGATCTATTTATCTAATTAGATAATTTTATTTGAATTTCAATTAAACTGAACCAGTGCCAAGGAAGGATTTTTCAGATGAAGACCGAGGTGATTTTGGTCATTGATATGATTAAGGGATTTTTCCAGGAAAATTTCCCTCTCTACGGTGGAGACAAGGTAAGGGAGATCATCCCCTATGTGAGTGAATTTCTCAGGTTGTATTCCCATATTCCGATTATCTACCTATGCGACCATCATGCTCCTGATGATAAAGAGTTTCAGATGCTTCCTCCTCACTGCATTGAGGGAACCGAAGAGACAGAGCTCATTGAGGAGTTGCGGCCCTACCCTGGGATTATAGTACCGAAAACCAGGTTTAATGGTCTTTATCAGACCGATCTTGAGGATATTTTGCGCAAGCTCAAAGTCGATACCGTAACCATTATGGGCATCTGCACCGATATCAGTGTTCTTTTTACTGCTGCTGCCCTGCGGGAGCGAGACTATACGGTTAGGGTAGCGGCCCAGGGCGTGGCCTCTTTCAGTAGCCTTGAAATTCAACACTTTGCCTTGAAACAGATGGACACCATACTTGGTGTAAAGATCATATAACCGAGATAACCAAAATAAAAAAAACAGCCGCAAGGCGCAAGAGCTGAAAACAAAGCCTTAAAGAAGCTAGCGGTCTTCAGTCTGCTTGCCTTGCGGCTTGCTCCACAAAGCCTGCTTTGTTTGGCAGAGCGCCCGGTTTGTACGAGCCTCCCTTACTTCCTTCGGTGCAAAAGAGTGTCTGCCCCACACTTGCAGGAGGGATTTTAACTTATCATCCTTGGGCTACCCTGCTATCCTTAAAACCTATATGTGAAACCTATACTATACAACCAACCATAATGAGTTATAACCTTCTAGCCAGATAATTATTTAACTTGTCTATCGCTACCTCATTATGTCAAGTTATAAGCCTTTATGGTCAGGCACTTATGGGACTATGGGTCCTTATATTATGCTTGGGCTACCCCCTGCTATCTTTAAAAACCCACCTGCTACCTACTACCATGTCCGTATTCTGTCTCACACCCTGTGCGAAAGCTGGCGCTAAACAACCGGGGTTGTTAGAACCAGATTTATGGTCCCTGTATCGACCACCGCACCGCTGCCAAGGTTGATGATAGAATACGTTCCGCCCATAGTCGTGGTTGAGGTTAAAAGCCCATTGATATCAAGTTTAAAGGTCTGGCTGCCGATGCCTATGCCAGTGCCAGAAACAATAACCTGGCCGTTTAGGGCAACGCCGCTAACCGGTACTGAGACCCCAAGCGTATAATTAGTCAGCAATTGGGCAGTTCCAGTCAAGGCCTGAGTCAGCGGATCTGCTGCCAGATTAAGGGTCATGGGGCCGGAATAGATATTATTAGACCAAAGCCCCTGCCAGAAACCAGCCTGCTCGGCAGCCACTGGGGCCGTGGCCGCAGGAGGATTGAACAAGTACGGGAAAAGAGATGTGTACAGCCCGGCTATACCGAGAAACGGGGCGATCTGCAAGAAGGGCACCTGATAGGTTAGCCCTGATCCTGTATCAATGGTGAAATACATATTTTGCAGTCCAAAGGGACTCATGATTCCACCATAGAGGCCGCCATATAGGCCGTATAATCCGCCGTAGAGCCCATAGCCGCCATATAGACCACCATATAGGCCCATCCCATACATCCCATACAGGCCATAGAGCCCGCCGTAGAGGCCCATCCCATACAAGCCATAGAGCCCACCGTAGAGGCCGCCATAGTAAGCTTTTGTTACTCCGGGAGATAAACTAACCATTAGTAAACAGAGAAAGCTTATGAGTAAGGTTTTAACTTGAGAAAGTCTCATGATTCCCCACCTCTCTTTCTCCCCCCAAAGACTATCTTGGCTCATTTAAGTAACAAGAACTTAAGGAACAAGAACTTATTAGGAAATAAGAAAAAAGTTATCTTGCAGAAATTGACTCTTTCGCTCTCTTTCGCTTTTTAAATAGCCGCTCTCACCTCCTAACCCTCTCTCCTCATCATCAGCATCTATGTCATAAGCACTAGATGAGAAGCAGATAAAAACAGCTCATTTGATCTGCACTTTGGCGATCAGGAGCAAGAAATTAAATGCGGTCGGATGTAAAAATCAAAGCGTATTCAAAGCGTCTTTTACGAAGAGATGTCGAGTCTGGAAAACAATGAGTCGTTTTTCACTCAGAGAGCAGAAGCACGATCAGTTTGTCAGCATGTTCACTTGCGCCCACAGTAGAGACTCTATTAATTACTAGATTTGAGCTTAAAGAGCACGCGCAATAGGGTGAAAGAGGTGCAGTTTGAGAGCAAAGAAAGCAGCAGCCGCACGCTAAGCTGTTTTTTTGTCCTCATCAGTACAATGTCTCTATATTTTTATTATGTTGATGATATGGAGTAATTTTTTATTGTCCCATAGGATACTCTCTCCTAAGTTGATGGTTGCCTTTCGATGACCTGTATGGGTGATGGTTAATCTTGTTGACTGTCTGCCTGGTGAGGCAATCTTTATGCCAGGTGGTGAGGGAGGATTTCTACCTGAGCGGAGGAAGATGATAATCTTATGTTTTTCTTATATAAAATTTTTGGCAGGGAGAGGAAGATAGCTGGGGTCAAACCGACGGAACTCGATTGATCAGGGTATGGTGTTCATAGAATTTATGAGTAGGTACATAGTTTGTATGGTGGAGATTGCGGTCAAGCCCTTGACCAGGGATATGCTTTAGTTACAGTGAGATGAAGCTCTGAGGGGAGATTATTAAAGAGCAAAGAGAAATAGTAAAGAGCCGACTGTATAACTTTTTGTAAATTCTCTCTAAATTGACATTGGATCAGGCTTGCTCTATAATGGGAGCCTCTGTGGTGAGGGGTGATGAGGGGCTTTTTGTGGTGGAAATGAGGAGGAAATTTTTATGGAGCTGAAATATCTCGATAAATTATGGGAAAAGGGGATTCGGTTTCTAGGAACACGCTATGCTATTTTGTGCGGGGCCATGACCTGGGTCAGTGAGTCTCGCCTGGTGTCAGCGGTCTCGAATCATGGCTGTTTTGGGGTTTTGGCTGGCGGCAATCTGCCGGTTGAGATGCTTGAGAAGGAAATTGAGGCCACCCAAGCCCTAACCAGCCAGCCCTTTGGGGTGAATCTGATCACCATCGCCCCCAATTTTGAAAAACACGTTGAGCTGGTTTCTCAAAAGAGGCTCAGCCACGTAATTTTTGCCGGAGCCATTCCACCGGATAAGGCTATTGCTCAGGTTAAGGCAAGTGGGGCCAAGGTTATCTGCTTTGCCAGCACCTTAGCCCTGGCTAAAAAGATGATCAAGGCAGGGGCAGATGCCCTTATCATTGAGGGGAATGAGGCCGGAGGGCATATCGGTCCGGTGTCAACTACGGTCCTGGCCCAGGAGATATTGCTGCACATACAGAAAGTGCCGGTATTCGTAGCTGGCGGAATCGGCACGGGAGAGATGATTGCCCAGTATCTCCTGATGGGAGCCGCAGGATGCCAGCTAGGCACTCGGTTCGCGGCGGCTGAGGAGTCAATAGCTCATCCACAGTTTAAGAAAAAGCTGATTGACTCAGATGCCCGCGATGCCCAGCAGACTTATCAGTTTGATCCCTTTCTTCCAGTTGTCCCTGTGCGAGCTATTGTCAATAAGGCCACCAAGAGGTTCAATCAGCTCCAGCTGAACCTTCTCAGAGAGCTTGAAGAGGGAAAGATTGACCGAAAGAGTGCTCAGATGAAGCTAGAAGAATTCTGGGTCGGAGCTCTGAGGAGCGCGGTGATCGATGGGGATGTGGAGAATGGCTCGGTTATGGCCGGACAGAGCGTGGCCTTTGTCAAGGAGGTTCAGCCCGTGCGGGAGATTATCAGAGAGCTGGTCGAGGGAGCAGAACGTAAGCTAGCCTCACTGTGGGAGCAAGGTTAAGGTAAAAAATGAATTTTAAAGAGTCTTAAGAATCGATCCTAAGCCGTTTTAAGAATCCAATCCTAATCCGTTCGCAGTATATCATCCGATATTGATTTTATGGCCGCTTGGTAGATTTCCTTCAACGGACGATTAGTCTTGAGAGCGATTTTTCGACAGTCTTCGTATTCTGGGGAAGCAGTAACAATCTGGCCGTTTAATCTGCCGACCTTGATTTTGAGCGGGCCAAAGGGTGAGGAGACAGAAATTATTTCTCTTGGCAGGGTTTTTCTCCAGCTCTCTTTGATTCGGATACCTAGGGTTGAGGTTTCTTGAAAGATGACCGAGCACAGCTCATCGATCAGGGAAGTGGGGGCAAGGACGCTGAGGCGGATAGCTGGCCGGTTTTTTTTCATGATAATGGGAATGAGGGCCACATCCAGGGCTCCGGCTGATAGGAGCCGGGCCATGAGATAATCATAGATTTCCGGATTTAGGTCGTCAATATCGGTCTCTAGGATCGATATTTGCTCTAAGTGCCACTCAGGGACGCTGCTCCCCATGACTACCCGCAGGAGATTTGGTATCTGGGCCAGATCCCTGCTTCCAGCGCCATAGCCTGTCTTTTGGATGGATAGGGCGGGCATAGGGCCAAAACCTGAAGCCAGGGTGGAGATGATGGCTGCGCCCGTAGGGGTAGTGAGCTCCTGGGGGATGCCGGTTGAGTATACCGGGACAGTAGCGAGGAGCTCCAGGGTGGCTGGAGCAGGCACAGGGAGGGTGCCATGTTGGGTCTGGACAAAGCCGGTACCAAGATTTAGGGGAGATGAGAAAATTTGGTCAATGCCAAGAGCCTTGATTCCCAGCACCGCACCAACGATATCGACCACTGAGTCTAAATAGCCAAGCTCATGGAAGTGAACCTCCTCAATGCTCTGGCCGTGAACTTTGGCTTCAGCTCGGGCCAGGGCAGTGAAAATACGAAGGCTTAAGCCGCGGACCTCCTCTGAAAGAGGGCTGTGCTGAATGAGATCGACAAAATCCTGTAGGGTCCTTCGGGGATGGGAAGATAGATCTGATGATGACTCTGGCAGGCAAACCTTAATGAGCGTACCGCTAAGACCTGCCCGGGCAACGGATTGCGGCTCAAGGACTAATCCCTTCAGAGGAATGGACCGCAGTTGTTCGCTCAGCCACTCGATATCAAGCCCCACCTCTTTGAGCGCGCCCAGAATCATATCGCCACTGATACCGCAATAGCAGTCAAAGTAGAGAATTTTCAAGCCTTATCTCCTCTTCTTTTGTCTTCACCTTGCCTCATAGCTCATTTCGGAACTATTATCTGATGGCTTATCCAGGCTATTAATAAGATGGGCGATACATCCCGCAGAGTAGCCATTGTCGATGTTGACCACAGCCACCCCACCCACACAACTGTTTAACATGGTCAGAAGGGCAGCCACGCCTCCAAAACTTGCTCCATAGCCAATACTAGTAGGAACAGCAATGACAGGCTTATTAACCAGCCCTCCGACTACACTGGCCAAAGCACCCTCCATTCCAGCTACGACTATAATTACCCTGGCCTGATCAAAAAGGTGCTGGTGATCAAGCAGTCGGTGGATGCCAGCTACCCCGACATCAAAGAGGCTGCTTACCCGACTGCCAAAGACTTGAGCCGTGATGGCGGCCTCCTGGGCCACAGAGATATCAGCCGTTCCGGCTGACAAAACCAAAACCTGCCCAGTGAGCGGCCGCGGCTCATCCTGAACCACGATCATCCTAGCCTGCGGGTAAAACGTGGCTTGAGGAGCAATCGAGCAAATGGCCTCGTAAATCTCCTGATTGGCCTTGGTGGCCAGAAGGGTTGAATGAGCAGCGATTATTCTGCGGGCAATCTGCACAATCTGCTCAAGGGACTTACCAGGACAAAAGATTGCCTCCGGAAATCCCCGACGAAGCCATCGGTGATGGTCCAGCTTGGCAAAAGCAAGATCCTCATAGGGGAGATTTTTGAGCTCATTTAGGGCCTGATCAAGGCTAATAGCTCCCTTTTGAAGAGCTTCTAAGATAGTTCGAATGTATGTAGGATTCATGAGAAATTTTAGACATATTTGAGAATTTTTGTCAACCGCTAAGTTAAGAAAGGGGAAAACCCTTTTGAAAAAGGGTTTTTCCTCTCATCACCCTTTTCCTAAAACTTTAATATCACAGCTATTAAAGTTTTAGGAGGATGGTTTGGAAGGAACCCTCATTGAATAAGGGTTCCTTCCAACTTTCTTTACAGCAGCCGGCCAGTTTTGATACTGTATGCCTGCGAGGGGCAAACGATCAGATGATCGTGTAGAACGATGTTGAATTCCGAAGCCAGGCTATCTATTCTCTGAGTCATGTACTGATCTTGTTCAGAAGGGATAGCTCGACCGCTGGGGTGATTGTGAACGAGAATCATAGCCGTGGCATTATGCAGCAAAGCTGGTCTGAAGATCTCCCTGGGGTAGACTGGAGCCTGATCTACGGTCCCCTCCACCAGGATTTCATGGTGAACCAGCCGATTGGCCGCGTTCAGGCAAAGAACCATCAGACACTCTCGCTGACTGGCTCCGATAGCCAAGCGAACAAAATCTGCCACATCTTCGGGTGAGGAAATGGCATCAGCCCTCTCTGCCTTTTGCTCCAGGTAGCGGGTCATAACAGCTCGGATGGAGATTAAGAACGTGGCCACTGATGGCCCTATGCCAGAGAGAGTTTGCAGCTTTTCCGCAGGTTGATCGAACACGGCGGCGAAGTTACCGAAGGTGGCGATTAGCTCTTTAGCGATGAGTTTGGTATCCTTGCGGGGAATGGCATAAGAGAGAAGCAGCTCCAGAAGTTCATAATCGGCCAGAGAAGAGCGTCCGTTTTTTAAAAAACGCTCTCGCAACCTTGCCCTGTGACCAATATGGGAATCCGAGATGTTCATTGTTGTTCCATCCTTACAACATATTTAGCTATACTTCAAATATTTAAATATCAGTATGAAATAAATATACAAAAAATATTAGATGAATGTCAAATTTTAAGTTCGCTGCAAGAGCAATAAAGACTTAGTTTATATTTCAAGAGCGATAAATATTTAGTTTACATTTTCTGACACAAGTGATATAAAACCCGCAAAAACATAAAAAATAGGTGGTGTGTGTAAACGAGGATGATAAGAGAGGAGAGGCTTGATGATTTCAAGGAAGAAGAAAATCAGGAGAAAAAAATATCTGGCTAGCTCCCAGACTGCCCTATTAATCAAGCCAGAGAGCAGATTTTCGATCAGCGCCGCCGCCGAGTATGCCGGAGGAAAAATCACCGGGGAGGAGGTTTCTAAGAATATGGAAATAGAGCATATTTACTATCAGAAGGGAGGGCAGGGGGGTGAGATTAAAATGCCTGCCCCAGGACCAGCGCTTTACGAAGACCAGAGTCAATCAAGAGAGGCAAAAATATCAGATAAAGCAGAGCCCAAAATTTCAGAGAAAGCCGATCAGACCTTGAATATCCGCGAGAGCAGAATTGCCGATTCTCTGCTCATGCAGCTTGAGGATGAGGTTATCGGCTTCATCAACCGCCGGCTTGAAGAGCATGTAGTGAAGAGAATCAAGGGCTTGCTAGTTCCCGTGGCCAAATTGTCCCTCAAGGTGCGCAAGCTGCGGAAAACACTTTCTGATGAGGCAGCCGAATATCTCACTGATCTTGAGGATGATCTGGATTATATTCTGGAAAGCAGCAAGGTAGAGCGGATTTCCCCACAGGTTGGTGAAAAATTCGACCCTAATCTTCATGAAGAGGTCGATTTCGCCTGGGACCCCGATCAGGAGGAAGCCAAAATCCTGGCTACGGTGAGGGATGGATTTTTCTGGGAATACAATCGGGAGATGATCATTAAACCTCAGGTAGTGGTCAACAGGAGGTTGTCAGCATGAAGATTGGCCTTGACTTTGGTACCTCAAACACCGTGGTCGCTTACCTGGAAAACCGCACGCCAGCGGTTATGAAGTTCACCTACGGGGGAGTGGTTAGGGATGTCTTCCCTTCGGTTTCATTTTATCCTCACGGTGAGGCCAGGGGGGTACATGGGCTTGAGGCTCTGGAGTGTGCCTTCAGAAAACCGGGCACGCTGATTCGCTCTCTTAAGCGAAGCCTGAGAAATTATTATCCAGGTCTGCAAATTCAGGAGGGAGAATTTAAATGGGAAGTCAAAGATTTGCTGGTTGATTTTCTTAAAATTCTTAGGGAAACCATTGTTTCCACCCAGCACCTTGGGAGCGAAGAGCTCGAAGCCCTGCTGACTGTGCCAGCCAATGCCAATGGCGCCCAGCGATTTGTTACCCGGCAGGCCTTTCGTGAGGCAGGCTTCACTGTCCTGCCTCGGATGATTGATGAGCCGACAGCTTCAGCCATCGAATTTTCATATTCCGGTCTGTCTGATCGGCTGTCTGTCCGGGGCAAGCCTGTCTATGTCCTGGTCTACGATCTTGGAGGGGGCACCTTTGATGTTTCGCTGGTCCGAATCGAGCCACAGCGCTATACGGTTATTGCCTCGGCTGGAATTGAGCGGCTCGGGGGGGATGATTTCGACCGCTGCCTATATCAGATGGTCATTGAAAGCCGGCAACTTCAGGCTCTGTCTCCTTTGCAGGAAAAACTGCTGCTTCACCGATGTTGCGAAGCCAAGGAGTCCTTGTCCAATATTATTGATCCCAAATATGTGCGGATTGATCTGGAAGAGGCCAGGATCGGTGAGGGAGCGGTCAGACTGCGGGTTGAAGACTACTATGAGCGGATCCTTCCCTTGGTCAATCAGACCCTACTAAAGCTAGAAGAGGTGCTGCATTCAGAGGCGGCGCGGGCCGAGGGGATCAGCAGCCTTGCTCAGATCGAGAAAATTTACCTGGTCGGAGGAAGCTCCCGGCTCCCTTTGATCTTGAGGCGAGTGCAGGAAAAATATGGCCAGGACAAGGTGCATCTGTCAAGTCTCCCCTTTGCCTCCATAGCGCTTGGCGCCTGTCATATGGCTCAGGAGAAGATTGAAGTGGAGCAGGTCTTGAGCCGGACCTTTGGGGTAATCAGAACCTGCGGGGGCCGGGAATATTTTGATCCGATCTTTGAGAAGGGGACCAAGATCCCTGCGGTCAAGCGGTTTGAAATCTCCCCTGAGCACAACATCGGCCACTATCGGTATCTAGAATGTGTTGAGCACCGCGATGGTCAGGCGATCTCGCCCCGGATGTGGAGTGAGATTTTCTTCCCCTACGATCCTGACTGGGACCTGTCTCGACTGCCACAGTCGGCTGATATTGAGATCAAGCAGTATGGATCTGGGGGCAGTAAGGTGATCGAGGAGTTTTCCTGTGATGAAAATGGCCTTATCACTGTAAATCTTATCCGGCAGGCCGATTCTTTATCCATAAAGTATGAAATCTGGCCGCAGTGAGAGAGTCTGGGTTTAATGCAGTGAGAGAGCCTGGGTTTAATAATCATTGCGCGCTGAGAGAGTCGCACTGAGAGAGTCTGGAGAAAAGAGCGAAAAATGCAGGGCTTGCCCCTATCAGTTATGGCTTGCCCCTATCAGTTATCTAGGCAGGGGCTGCCTGTGCATTTTTTCTCTGGGAAATTATGGCAATAGAGGGGGATGTTCCGAAAGGTTTTATTCCAGTTTCTGGCTAGCTCTTCCAGGGAGGAGTTGCGCTCCTCGGACTCTTTTTCCCAGATTTTGAGATTTTCCTCTAGGCATTTTTCCAGCAGCTCAATGGCTCTGGGCAGGATAATCCTAGGCTTACTTCCCCCATTGCCGCCGCAGTTTTGGTGCTTAAACTCTGCCAGGGCATCGGTTAGGCTTAAGATTTTTTCCTTGGGTTTGTAATATCTCCATGAGGTCATGGCATCGAAGCAGTCAGCCAGAATAAGAATACTCAAAGCGAGGTCTATCTCTCCTCGGCCCTTGTGATAGTAGCCCAGGCCGTCGCACCGCTCATGATGATTGGTAATTAGCCGCAGCACCTGCGGGCTGATATTCACCATGTCCAGAAGCTTGTAGGCATAGAAGGGATGTCGTTTGATTTCCCGATATTCCGCTTCAGTAACTCGGCCCGGTTTGTTGAGGATGCCGTCAGGGATACTGATTTTACCCACGTCATGCAGCTCGGCAGCCAGGATGAGATTATCGGCATCCTCCTCTTGGAAATCCGGCTCATGCTCTTCGAGAGCCTTTTGGCTGATGGCCCTTACATATTTGGTTACAAAATCAGCATGCATGTAGGAGTAGATGTCCTTGGCCTCAAGTGCCTTCAGGAAGGCTTTTTTGATATTTTCACCCTGCTCGGCCTGGAGTTTGAAGATTAAGAACTTGTTAAAGATTTTGCTGATGTAGTATAGATCTCGCCACTGATTTTCGACCTCAAAGTCATACCCTGTTTTCTTTTCACAGGCGAAAAACAGCATTCCCTTTTTCTGGCTGGTGGCATCGCAGATGGCAAAGAAGCCATACACAAAGTTGATGAACTGATTATTAATGATTACCTGATCCTCATCAGGGAAGCAGAAGGGAATGTGGGGCAGATCATCTCCCAGCCCCTCTGGAAGGTTTTGGACCATATGGAAGCTGGTTTGATTCTTAAAGTTGTAGAGAGTCCGAACCCTTTGTTCCCATGGTAGATAACTGGCATCGAACGGTAGGTACTGAGTTTGACCCTGCTGGTCGGTTTGGATAAAAAAGCCAGCTTTCAGGTGGAAAAATTTACGTCCGATCCGATCGACTCTGGCCAAAAAGTCCTGCATCGAGGTCTTGTAGTAATCTACGTCAGTGTATAATTCCTTGAGAATCTCATAAAATTCAGTGCCATTGAACTGATCCACAAAAGCCTACCCTCACTGTCGCCTCTAGCCTGTTTGTGTCCACAAGCCGAATCGCACGACTCAAACTTTTGTTAAGCGGATTGCTTCTCGGAAATGTATTTGAGCATATTTTCCTTTTGAAATGACTTATTGAACAGGGGACAGTCAATTTTCTTGGCCGCGTCCTCAATCCATGGGTCCTCCCAGGAGCTCATGAGAATGACCTTATCAAGCATCTCCTTATTCTGACCCCACTTTTCAGCGACGTAGATAATCCCATAGGGTCCGACATATTCTTCTCTTGTGCCCATTTTCTGGGCAAGCTTTTTGGACCGGCAAATAACATCCATGATAATGATGTCATTATTTTCGATCTGACCGATCTTATCATCCATTTCATCAAGATCATTAATTACAACGACATTATTGCCCATCTTCTCTAGATCATTCTCCATGGCTTTAGATAATTGGACATCATCATCGAACAACAATATAGATGCCATTCCGTCTTCCTCCTGAGAGCTCTCCCGTTTGAGTATTTGAGAGTATTATGAGTTTTGTGTGTGAGTGTTGAATATTGAGCATCCGTATAGACCTGGTAGATAATAGCCACTGATCGGGCATCTTTTGCCCACTTCCCTTTTTTGCCTCTTCCCTTTTATGTTATCGGGCCCTTTTCAGCTTGACTTCGGCCTTCTTACTATCTTGCCTCTGCCCAGGGGCAAGAGGAGATATTAAAAGTTATAGATAATATTTTTTGATTAGTCATAATTTATTGAAATTTACGATTAAGTTTATACTCGATTCAGATGTTTTTAGCAAGGCCACCAAATAGCAGCAGAGCTTATAAAAGTGGGTAAAAGGCGGGCGAAACCGAAAACAGCCCCAAAAAGAATAAATAGATAGAGAGATAAAGGAGCTTAATAATGGATACAAGTCTCGTGGACAAGAGCAAGAAAGTTTTTCTTACAGCGATGGTTATCTTTTTTATCAGCAGATTATATATTTATTCTATTTCTCCTCCTTGCATCTGTCTTGGTGTGGCCAAAGCCCAAGCCGCATCTGTTCAGACGGGAGCAAGAGAGTGGTCCTTTGGCTTTTTTAACCAGGGAAAAACTCATAGCAGTCATGAAGCAGATGAGCTTCTTGGGCTTCTCCCCTCCTATGCTCAGACCTCTTGGCCTACCATTCACCGGGATTCAAGAAATTCAGACTATCTTCCCTTTACTACTCCTGCTCATTTGAAGCTGAGCTGGCACGCTCTGGAGGATGAATATTCGGCGGTGCTGACCGCGGTGGTCATAGGTCCTTCGGGAAATATTTATTTTACCACTGGAAAAGAGGAAAGTTATGGCAACCTCCATGCCTTTGATCGGCAGGGAAATGAGCTTTGGAGGAGTTATCTTCTTGACAATGGAGCTCTGTGCAGTGCTCCCCTGATAGATCGCTGGGGGGATATCTATCTTGGTGATTCGGACGAATTTTTCAGCTTCCATCCTGATGGAACCCTGAAGTGGAAATGTTCCCCGGTCAACGGCCCCTTTGCTTCAGCCTCATTCACTCTCGATAGCTACATCGTAGGGATAGGCGCAAGTGGCTGGGTTTATGTTTTTGACCCGGAAGATGGGCATCTGGCCGCTCCGCCTCTTGAGCTTCCCGGATATGCGCCTGGCAATGCCTATAAAATTTTTACTCCTCCCGGCCTGTGGCGGGACATGATTAGTGATGGAGATCGCTTGACGATTAGCGACATCTTCAATGGTCTGCTCGGCTATCAATTCAAGATTGCCAATACCCCGGCAGTCAATCCGGTCAATGGACGAATCTATATTGCCGGCAGCATCAAGACGGCGCTCTTTTCATCTAATATCCAGGGCGTGTTTTATGGAATAGATTTTATTCCCCCGCCTCCCCATGAATCCAGCGGCAGGCTACAGATCGTTTTTCAAACTCCAATGAAGCCTGGCAGCGGATCGAGCCCGGCGATTTCAGCCGACGGATCACGAATCTATGTTCTTGACAATCAGGGCACTCTCTACGCTTTTGATGCAGATGGAGCCACGATTTGGACCCTTGATATGAAGGCCAAACCAGCCTCGCCAACGATTGGGCCGGATGGAATAATCTATGGAGTGAGCGAAGGGCAGCTCTACGCGGTAAAAGACCAGGGTGATTGGGGAGAGGTCCTCTGGAGGATGGATTTTGCCAAGACGCCGATCGCGAGCCTCCTTAGCTCCCTATCCTACTTGGTCGAAGATTTACCCTTTAAGGTGATAAAACCCGCTATCCAATGTAACAGTGTAATTACGGCCAGCAAGAATCATCTTTATCTTACCCTGGCCCTAGGCTATGAGTTTGCTCTTTCGGAAAGTAACCTGTCTAATATCTATCCCTTAAAAAACTATCTTTTGGTCCTGACCCCATCAGCCAAACAGAGCAGGCTTGCGCCCATGATCAGCTCGATCGTAGAAATTCCCGACACAAGCGAAAGCGTGATTACCGTAGACCAGGATGGCACGGTTTTCTGCGCTCATGGCTCGGTTACAAGCTCGATTGCTTATTCCATGGCTCAAAGATTGGGCTTCTTGAGCCCGCAGAAACCATCGGGAGGGGTGAGCGTACTGGTGCCGGTTGGCTCAAAAGAGGCGCTGTCTCGCTCGTATATTAACTTACGTCTTAAGTGGATACGGGATTTTATTAGTCGCACTCTTGATGCCCTGCGCCAGGGTGGGTAGGGGCGATGCGCCATCCAGCCTGCTGCGCCGCCGACACTGCGCCCTGCGCCAGGGTGGGTAAGGGGAAAGCCGTTTCGTGGCAATCTGAAACTCCTCATGATGCCCTGCGCCGGGTTGGGTAAGTGCCTGAGTACAATAAGCTATGTAAAACTTACTCCACTAGCATGGAGACTACGTGCCTACTCTGTCGGGAGACTATGTGCCTGCTGCTGGGGGGCAAGTGCTTCGCTTATCCTAGTAGGAAGATATGAAGATTATTTGCACATTTTGGCTATAAGAATTTAGTCTTAATCTCAGCAAAAAGAAGTAAAAATATTTCATTGAACCGATAGAATAATTGTAAGAGGCATTTTTGTTGTAAGATTCAACCTGAGGAGGTGAGATTTTATGGGTATTGTTGCCAATATCATAGGTGCCTGGAACGCTGTGTCTAACAGGGTCATGATGTTTTTGCCTAACCTGATGGCCGCGATCGTGGTTTTTCTTCTTGGCTGGCTGGTGGCCAGAGTCGCCAGGACATTGATTATCAAGGTCCTGGGTGCATTACGCTTCGATGTCCTGACCGAAAGGGCCGGAATAAATGCCCTCCTGGTCAAGGGGAATATCCAAAAACAACCCAAAGAATTGCTGGCCATTTTGGTGTATTGGTTTCTTATGCTGATTGTGATTATTGCTGCTTTTGACGTTCTGGGTTTGCCTATCATCTACAATCTGCTCAACAAGATAGTACTCTATATTCCGAATATCATTGCCGCGGTGGTGGTTTTGATCTTCGGGGGAATTTTAGCCAATTTCCTGGAAACTATCGTCAAGGCGGTAAGCTCTGGCTTAGGTTCAGAAACAGCCTCTTTGCTGTCGAAAATCGCCAAATATTCAGTGGTGATTCTGGCCATAACTATGGCTCTTCAGCAACTCAATATAGCCAGCTCCGTGGTTACGGTAGCTTTTGCTATTCTATTTGGCGCTTTTTCACTAGCTCTGGCTCTGGCTTTCGGATTGGGTGGCAGAGACGCGGCTGCAAACTACTTGCAGAAGATGCGAGAAGCAAGACATAAATAATACTTATGCTGGGAGAGGAGAGATTCCTCTTCCAGCACTTATCTTCTTAATTTTTTTTATAATCCTATACCTTTAATTCTATCCCTATACCTTTAATTCTATACCTTGTAATCCTACTTACTATACCTTGGCCCTTTTTCTCCGACCCCTTGATTTTACTTAGGATTTTACTGGGTTTGGTATGAAAGATAATTTTCATCAAGGCATGGAGAGATTTTTGCACCCAAGTTGGAAAAACAGATGTTCCCCATGTTGAAAAAATAATGTTGAAAATATAAAGGGGAGGAGAGAAAATAAAGAGAGAAGAAAGTT
>JAILZY010000150.1 GCA_023512255.1 bacterium
ACTATTGTCTTTTACCTCAATACCCTTACCCTGCGGCTTATCTCCTCCTCCTAATTTAAACATGGGGAACATCTGGATTGAGTATATCACGTCTTGACAAAATGATCTTCTCCTGGTATTGTTAAACTATAATTTATCCTTAATTTATCCTTCATTTATTGGCAATGGCTGGTAATCAGGAAGATTACAGCTCAGCAGCTAGTTAACAAATAGTTAACAAAATCCGTTAGCAGATGGAAATCCCCATCGCTGGGCAATAACTTATCGGCTCAAGTAAGCTGGTTTGATTGATCGGTATCCTGTCTGGCAGAAAGATTTATCTTGATTGCTACCAGATATAGGAAAACCATAAGAGAAAAAGCCTAAGAGCTATAGACAAAGTTGAAGCCATGAAGGCTTCTTGCGGCAGGGAATGCCAGCGAGAAGGTTCATGGCTTTTCGTTTTTTTAGGATATTTTTTAGCCTATGTGTTCAGGGTATATATTTGTATATCTTTTTTAATCTTATCTTAATGAGAAAAATAAGGAACAATACGGGATGAGAAAAGGGCTTTTTCTTGTTTGGCTGATGACTTTTGGGCTAGTTATGGCTCTTGGGGCTCATTCTTTGGCCGCCTCTCACACTGAGGATAAAAATGGTGATGGGAAACCAGATCTTTGGAGCTACTACAGCCAGCAGGGAGACTTAGAGCGGGTTGAAATTGATGCTAATTTTGATGGCCGGATTGATACCTGGCAAACTTACCAGGTGGGTAAGATCACGCTTATGATTCGTGATACCAATTTTGACGGGAAGAAAGATACCTGGGACTTCTTCGAGCAGGGGATAAGGATAAGGCAGGAGCAGGATCAGGATGGCGATGGCCGGATCGATCTTTGGATCACTCTAGGCAAGGAGGAGAAGGTATCTGCCACCAGCAGGGATACGAATAAAGATGGAAAAGCGGACCTTTGGATTGAGTACGATGAGCATGAGAGGCCAAAAGTGGAGCGCTGTGACCGCAATTTTAATGGCCAGGTTGATCTTATCAAGCGCTATCAGAGTGGAGAGCTGCTCGAGGTTGAGCGAGATACGGATACCGATGGCCGCATGGATAGCCGCGATTTTTATCAGCAAGGGAAGCTGGTGCGGCAGGAGCAGGATAAAAACGGGGATGGGAAGGCGGATAGCTGGCTTTTTTTTAATCCAGGTGGTGAAATCAGGGAAATCCACAAGGATCGAAACTTCGATGGCCATGTTGATCTTGTCGCTGAATACAAACAAGGCTTGCTAGAGCTTCAGAAGCGAGATGAAAATTACAATGGCCGCACGGAGATTAAGGATTATTTCCAGCAAGGGAAGCTGGTGCGGCAGGAGCAGGACAAGAATGAGGATGGAAAGACTGACCTTTGGCTTTTCTTTGACGCCGATGAAAAGCTGGCCAAGAGTGAGCAGGATACTGACTTTGATGGCCGGATCGATCAGCGAAGCTTTTATGAGCAGGGGCAAATAGTGCGCGGCGAGGAGGACCTGGATAAAGATTCAGTCTTTGAGCGGATAAGCTACTATGAACATGGACAGCTTAGGCGACAGACTCAGGATGAGAACAGGGATGGCCGGCCTGATCTTGAGATCTTCTTTGATATTAAAGGGTTGGTGGAGAAAAGCCTGATGGACCAAAATAAAAACGGACGTATGGATTGCTTTACCACCTTTGTCAAAGGGGTTATACAGAAAAGAGAGATTGACACTGATGATAACAGCAAGGTGGATCTATGGATTTATTACCGGATGGGGAAAGCCGTCGAGCAGCAAGAGGACAAGAATGGAGATGGCAAGGTGGATCTATGGGTAGAGCTTGATGCGGCTGAGCGGCCGAAAAAAAGCCGGCAGGATTCAAATTTTGACGGACGCTGTGACCTTTGGGCTGAATATGAGAAGGGCAAGATCCGCAAAGCCTGGCATGACAGCGATGCTGATGGGAAACCCGATACCTGGGATTTCTATCAGGCCGAAGAGCTCATCAGGAAAGAGCAAGACTCCAACGGTGACGGAAAACCCGATATCTGCTGGCATTATCAGGGCGATAAGGTCCAGCGCAAGGAACTTGATACCAACCTCGATGGCCGGATGGATGTCATTGAAATTTACTCCTCAGCCGGTAAGATGATTCAAAGCAAGATTGATGAGGATCATAACGGCAGCTTTGAGCTCACCTGGTACTACGATGACCATGAGCAGCCGATTCGGGGGGAGAAGGACCAGGATCAGGATGGCCGGCCTGATCTTTGGCTTTTTTACCAGCTCGGAAAGCTTGAGCACACCGAAGAGGATACCGACCATAATGGCCGGGCTGATCTTTGGACTTACTACGATCAGTCTGAAGCTGTCATCTGCCGCAGACGGGATATGAATCGTGATGGAATAGCGGACAAGATTGAGAAAATTGCTCGCTAGGAGATAAAATTTTTATAAGGAGGATTTATAAGGAGTATAAGGAGAAAGAACAATGTCCATAATTGATTACTTCTTAAAAGGTGGACCGCTGATGTTTCCCATTTTACTCTGCTCTCTGGTCTCTGTGGCTGTGGTTTGCGAGCGGCTATATAGATTTCGCCAGGCACGGCTCAAGGACCCGCTCTTTCTGGATAGAATCAAGGAAATGATTAAGGATGGCAAGGTTGATGAGGCTCTGAGGGAGTGTAAACAGGCTAAAAACCCTATCGGGAATGTTCTAGCCAGGGGAATCGAAAAATCCCACTACAGCGGATGTTGCAAGAATCTTTCCGAGATAGAAAAGGCTATCTCCCATGCTGGCCAGCAGGAGCTTCGAGAGCTTGACCGCTATATGCCTACCTTGGCTACTATAGCTAACATTGCTCCCCTGCTTGGGCTTTTTGGCACCGTAACCGGACTAATCAAGGCCTTTATGGTTATCCAGCAACTAGGCGGGAAGGTCAATGCCAGTGTCCTGGCTGGCGGCATCTGGGAGGCGATGCTGACTACTGCTTTTGGCCTATCTGTAGCCTTGCCCACGGTAGTAGCCTATAATTACCTGGTGGGGAAAATAGAAAATTTCAGCCACGAAATGCAGGACTCATCGGTTGAGCTTCTTGAGGTTCTGCACGAAAAACAGATAGTGTGAAAAAAGCTGCAAAGTTTTGGGGATAAAAAATCATGCTCGACCTAACCTATAGAAGAAAGCTTGACGCCTCAATGAATATGACTCCAATGATTGACATCGTTTTTCAATTGCTAATCTTCTTTCTCCTGACCACAAACTTTATTACCACTGAGGGAATTCAGGTGAAACTCCCGCAGGCCAAGGCGGCTGCCGCTCAGATACAGGAGGAGATCACGGTTTTTATCTCCAGAGAGGGCAGGGTGTTTCTCCAGCAGCAGGAGTTGAACGAAGGGCAACTTCAGAGGCGTCTTCAGACCCTGATCGCCAAGAGTCGGAATAAGCTGGTGATTGTTAAGGCGGATCGGGAGATTGCGGTGAACAAAGCGGTCAAGGTAATGGATATCGCCAAAAGGGCCGGGGCGGAAAGGCTTTGTATCGCCACGGACAGGGATTAGGGCCTTGGGCTGCTTTGGTTTGGCTGGGAGGCCTGTGATGGTTGAAAGAGTCGGTCAAATGGCTAAGTGGTTCTATCGTCAAGTCCGAGAGCAGAGCCAATTATCTACAATAGACTTTATCGTAAATATAACTAATTGAAAATAAACAACTTTTAAAAAACTAAAGATTCAACCTAACTCTTTATATATCAATAGGTTACTTAAAACTTATTAAGTCTAATTAATTGTATGGGGGTAGGGGAATTACCCAATCAATTGTGGGTAGGAGTACCTTTGTAGGGATCAATTGTAGTAGGGGAGTTCCTTGTGCCCGCTCAAAGCTTGCGCTCTTTGTTAGCGAAAGGAGCGCTAAGGAATAGGTTTTGCAAAAATAAGTTTCAAAGAAATAGTTTGAAAGAATAAATAAAGAGCCAACTAACTGTAAAGATTAAGATTACTTATATTATGGCTAAAAGAAGAGCAAAGAATACGGCAATAAGATACGGTTTTCTTTTTTCCTTTTTGTTGCATGCCCTTTTTTTTCTGGTTTTGGGGCTGATGGTTCAATCCCGCTCTTTTGATCTTCCGATCGAGGTAGAGCTGAAAGATCTGTCCCTAGAGGAGGATAGCCAGCTTAAAAACCAGGTTGTGCAAGACCTTCCCCGGCCATATTTACCCATCAAGCCGCCTTTGCCTCAGAGCGAAGAAGCAGCTAGAGGCAAACTTGCGGCTCAGCTTATGCCAGCCCCTCTTCTCTCGGCTAGCTCAATTCGTCCGCTTCCGACCTCGGCAGCAGCATCCAGGGCCGTGGAAAAGATCTACACTCCCCTGCCACCTGATTCTGCCCAGCGCTCTGTGGGCAGCAATTTCGGTGGGTCGGGATTTGGCTATTCTTCGGGACAGTCTGGCAGCGGATCAGCCTCCTTTGGCCAAATAAAACCGATCCCCTTGCCCCAGATTCCGCTTCGGACCGCGGCTGCCTATGAGCAGACTGATCAGACCATAGCCTATAGGCACCTGATCCACCAGCACATCAACCGCTACAAACGGTTTCCGCCCTTGGCTGTCAGACAGGGCTGGGAGGGAAGTGTTGGTCTTAGATTTTTACTTCATCGCAATGGGCAGGTGGAGGAAATTCAGGTAATTAAAAGCTCAAAGATCGCCATTCTCGATGAAGCGGCTGTGGCTGCGGTCAAAAGCGGCAGCCCCTTTCCTCCTTTTCCTAACAGTATTACTGACCCATCTCTCTGGTTTGAGGTAACCTTGAGTTTTGAGCTGCGGGGACGCTACGGCCTAATGTGAGATTGGGTAATGGAAAAAACATTGGATTTATCTATGCTTTAAAACCTTGCTTTCACACCTCATGCTATCTTCCACTCTATTATAACCTAATCATCAAGATCGTATAGTCATACCTTATGCCAGAGCGAATGCTTGATTGCATTTTAAAATCAATCAGTTAACTTTCACAAAATGTGTGAGTTAACATT
>JAILZY010000034.1 GCA_023512255.1 bacterium
TACTATTATCTTTTACCTCAATACCCTTCCCCTGCGGCTTATCTCCTCCTCCTAATTTAAACATGGGGAACATCTGTGGGCATTGAAAAAGATTGACAATGATTGATAATTGATATAATTTTATAGTAAGTTAGATAAAAATAGAATAAGGAGATGAAATGAACAAGATTCCTTATTCTGAAATCAGAGCTGGACAAATTTCTCAGGAGAGAAATTGAGGAACCCAGGGCAGTCAAAAGATGAAAGAGGTTATAGCGACGGCTACAGCAAAAGCAATCAAAGAAATTACCCTGAAAGACATCTATGAGGCCATAGAGCAGGGTAAGCAAAGGCAAGAGGATGATTTTCGATACTTGAACCAGCGAATTGATAACTTGAGTCAGAAAATTGATTATGAGATCGGGCAGATTAGGCAGGAGATGGGACAATTCAAACAGGAGATAGGACAAGTTAGGCAGGAGATGGGACAAATAAGGCAGGAAACCTCTTTACGCCTAGACAATATTACTCAGGTACTTCTACAAATTGGTCAGAGAGGAAGACCTATAGGCCTTCCTGCAAGGAAGAGTAGGTCCTGAGCATCGCGGCAATAGAGCCAAGATGTGCAAGATAAGTTTTTCTTTTCATAGGGCTGCTCCATTTAAAGGTTATTGGTTTGTTACTTACCCCTTAATTTGGAGCACTCCTACTCAAAAATTCCCCTATTTTTCAGATAGCCTCTAACCCTTTTGGGAAAGCCTTGGTGATCTGGGCTTGCATTGCTTCGATCACGGCTAGCGGATCGGCTGCCTGGCGAATCGGTCTTCCAACGACTACATGGTCAGCGCCAGCCAGAAAAGCACCAGTGAGGTCAACGATTCTTTTCTGATCATCCCTTTTTTGCTCATCTTTTTGTTTATCCTCCCGATTTTGGACTGGTCTTACCCCGGGCACAATAATTAGAAAATTTGACCCAAGCTCGCCTCTTAGACGGGGCGCTTCAAGGCCAGATGAAACTACACCTTCGCACCCTGTGGCCAGAGCACGCCTTGCCCGCTTCAGGACAAGCTCCTCGATTGTGCACCTAAAGCCAAGGTCCTCCAGATCTGCCTGATCAAGGCTGGTCAAGGCGGTAACGGCCAGAATCTTAAGCTTGGGGCTGGTGGCAGCTATGCTCTCTTTAGCCTCAACCGCAGCCCGCATCATGGCATCGTTACCGTGAACCGTAGTAAAGGAAATACCATGTCCTTTGAGTTGCCTGATAGCTGAAGCTACGGTTTGGGGAACATCAAAAAATTTTAGATCCACCATGACCTCAAGCCCTTGCTCCACAATCCAGTCAACGATATTAAAGCCGCCTGAGAGGAAAAGCTGTAACCCTACCTTATAGAATTTGATCCTATCTTTTAGCCGCTCGACCCATTCCTTGGCTTCCTTTACCGAGTCTACATCGAGGGCAAAGATGATGCGTTTTTCAAGAGGAATAGATTTTGGACTAGCTGTTGTTAGCAAAGATTTTCTCCTTATAGTATCTTAGTAGTATCTTAGTATCTGTGTTCTGGTTTCCCTTCGGCATATGTTATCGGTTATGGAAATTGACTGTTTTTGGTTATGGAGATTGATTTTTGTTCATGGCCGCAAGGGTTAAAGGTTCATGAGTGTTAAGGTTTTTGATTTTGAGCTAATGTTTTTGATTTTGGCCCAAAGGGTGATATGGCCCGCAGGCGGTCAATAATTGGCAGCAGTTCGCTGATGACCGTATCAATCTCTTCCTCAGTGGTATAGCGACTTAGGCTGAAGCGGATAGAGCCGTGGGCATGGGTAAAGGGAACCTCCATCGCCCGCAGAACATGCGACGGTTCAAGAGAGCCAGAGGTGCAGGCAGAGCCTGATGAAGCGGCGATCCCGCGGTCGCTGAGCATCAGTAAAATGGCCTCGCCCTCAACGAACTCAAAGCCGATATTGGTCGTATTAGGCAAACGGTGGATTGGGTCTCCATTTACCCTGGTGTTTGGCACCTTGGCTAGGATGCTGTGCTCAAGCTTGTCCCGCAGTGCTCTGACCCCGGTTTGCTCCTCAGGGATATGCCGAGCGGCTAGCTCGCAGGCTGCCCCTAGTCCTATAATCGAGGCTACGTTCTCTGTCCCAGCTCGGCGTCCGCCCTCCTGATGCCCACCTAGGAGAAAGGGAGTAAATTTTGTTCCCTGCCTAAGATAGAGCGCGCCAACTCCCTTAGGTGCATGTAGTTTGTGGCCGGACAGCGATAGCATATCAATTTGGCTTTCTTTAAGATTCAGGGGGATCTTGCCCACTGCCTGGACCGCATCGGTATGGAAGATGGCGCCCTTTTCTTTAACTATGGCTGCAATTTCGTCGATTGGAAAGATGACTCCGGTTTCGTTATTGGCATACATGATCGAGACGATAGCGGTATCGGGGGTCAGAGCTGCCCTAAGCTCTTCGAGATCAAGTTGGCCGCTGTGGTCTACGGAAAGAAAGGTAACTCGATAGCCCTCTTTTGGGAGATAGCGGCAGGTGTTTAACACTGCCGGATGCTCTACCCGGCTGGTGATGATGTGCCTCTTTTCAGGATATGAGCGCACGGCTCCGAAAATGGCGGCATTGTCGCTTTCCGTGCCACAACTAGTAAAGATAATCTCCGCAGGGGAGCTGGCTCCTAGAAGGTCAGCTACTTGCTCTCTTGCCTGGGCGATTTTTTTGGCCACCTGTCCTCCGAAGCTGTGCATACTGGATGGGTTGCCGTATAGCTCATCAAGATAGGGGCGCATCTGGTCTAAAACTTCCGGAGCTATTCTGGTAGTGGCGTTATTGTCAAGATAAATCGTTTTCATTCTTCCACCTTTTTAGCTTCGATGTCTTCATGGAGCACTTGACGTAATTTTTGGCTAATGAAGGTTTCGATAGTAAAATCCATGCTGGGGCAGCTTTGACAGGTGCCGATGAGCCGGATATAAACCGTATGGCCATCAATATCGACCAGCTCAAGGTCTCCACCATCAGCCTGCAGATAGGGGCGAATCTCTTTCTCGAGGGTCTCTTGAATCAGCCTGATCCTTTCCAGATTAGTCATTTTTTTCCTTAGGAGAGACTGTTTCTTCTCCCTTTCTTTTTTCAATATCTCGGCCAAAATCGCTTCGATCTGTGGCCTACACTGACCGCATCCCCCTCCTGCCTTGGTGTAGTTAGTAACCTGATCGACAGCGGTCAGGTTGTTCATTTCGATCACTTGAGCGATCTTTCTGTCTGTTACGCCAAAGCAGCGGCAGATGATTTTTTCTCCTTCCGGCCTCTGTCGGCTGCTTGTGGTGATCCCCCGGTAGTTGTTGATAGCCGCCTCCAAGGCCTCCATACCCATGACTGAGCAGTGCATCTTCTCCTCCGGCAGCCCATCCAGATAGTCAGCGATATCCTTATTGGTGATCTTCGAGGCCTCATCCAGGGTCTTGCCTTTGATCATTTCAGTTAGGGCTGAAGATGAGGCAATGGCACTGCCGCAGCCAAAGGTTTGAAATTTGGCATCTAGAATCTTCTCCGTGCTTCGATCGATTTTTAAGGTCAACTTCAGGGCATCCCCGCAGACAATGTTGCCGATCTCGCCTACGGCGTCAGGATTGTCAATCTCTCCCACATTTCGGGGATGACGAAAGTGATCCATAACTTTAGCGGAATAATCCCACATGGCGGCTACCTCTCTATTTGTGAATCTACCCCCCTGGGGGCTCTTAATATTATCCCCTAGTTAATATCTTACACTGGAGATGGAGGGAATTAGAGTATAAGGCGCAAAAATAAAAAATATCAAGATCCAATAAGCTCTAAAGAATAAGATACCGCAATAATAATAGGTGTAGATTATCACAGAATCACTGAAAAGACAATGCCTTTCCTGACAACTCAGATGCTACCCATTATATCCAATCCTAGTATGATCTTGCCTAGTATGATCTTGACCGGATTACAATAAGAGGGGAGTTTCTCATTTACCACTTTCCGGGGTGAAAGAGAGGCTTTTTTCGCTTTTATCTTCCACTTTCAACTATTGTTTTCGCTCTTATTTATTAGCTACCATTGAGAGACATAACCCTAATAATAGCTAAGCCCCTTCGAGGGTTTATGGTTGTTCTGATATAGGGTTTATGGTGTCTGATATAAGAGCGATTGTTTTTTACCTTGGGAACATCTGATGACAGCTCGTTGAGGTGGCGGGGTGGTGATTAGGGATGAGCCAAAAATAGGGGCTCCGCCTAATAGGCTTTGGAGCCCCTGGGTTTTGAGAGCAAACCTTATTGTTCTTACCAGGCGCTTTTTTCGGATAATAGAAGTTTTAGCGCCTTGGAGATTTTTCTAGGGCATTGGTGCTTGAGGAATTATACCGGCCGCGGATGAAGGTGCGGTGTTGACCAGCTTCATATTCTTGGTGATAGTGGCTTTTGTCTTTAGCTGGTCAATATAAGCGGTGATTTTTTGCTCCCGTTTTTTATAAAGCAGGGTAGGTTCAATAATATCTTTGACGTCCTCAAATTTGTTCGCGCCAGCCGCCTTTTTATCGGTAACAGAGATGATGTCATAGAGTTTTGCTTGTCCTCCGCCAAAGTTGCTTCTCTCTACTTTTTTTACCTCTCCGATCTTCATAGAAAAAGCAGCCTCTTCGAATACATGGTCTAGCCTACCTCTTTGGATATAGCCAAGATCACCGCCTTTTTCGGCGGAGAACTGATCGATAGAATGCTGCTTGGCCAAGGCGGCGAAATCTTCACCTTTTTTCAAGCGAGCGATAATATCATCAGCCACTTTCTCATCAGTGACTAGAATATGCTTGACTCTGACCCGCTCAGGGACGTTACTGAATTGAGGATCGCTCTTGTGTTCGTCATAGTATTGACGATATTCTTCCTCTGTGGCCTTAATGTCCTTGCAGAGCACATCCATGGCGAATTTGTTGGCCAGGATACCATCGGCAAAGATTTTTGTTCGTCTCACAAATTCAGGATCTTTATCCATGCCGATGCGCTTGGCTTCCATGACAAAGAGCATATTCTTAATCTTATCCTCAACCATGTTCTTCAGGAAGGAGGGATTCTTCAGAAGCGGGCTGTCCAGAGGATTCCCATAGGTGGCTTGTCCGCCGATTAGGTCGTTCAGGGTGATTGGTGTTCCATTTACCTCGGCTAATTGAATTTTTAGCAGACTATCATCCCTAGTTTTCGATTCCTCGATTTTTTTGAGATTTTGATCAAAGACTTTGACCTTAGCTTTGGACCGCAGGCTCTCAAGTAATGAACTGGTAATTTGATCGGTCTTCTCTTTGGCTATCTTAAACTGGAGATAGTTCTTTTTGCTCTCAAGCTCCTTTTCGGTCAGATTTTTCCTCTCAATAGCCTTAAAAATAGCATACCCTTCCCGGGTTTTGATGGGTTCGCTGACCTCACCATCTTTGAGTTTGAAAATGACCGCTTCGACCTCTTCTGGGAAGATGTTAGTATTGATGATGACAAAGCCGATATCTCCTCCCTCTTTGGCGTTTCGGCCTATTGACTTTTCCTTGGCCAATTTTTCAAAACTAGCCCCTTGTTTTATCTGTTTGTAAATGTTGTCTGCCTCTTCTTTAGTCGCGGTTACTATTTGCTGGAACCTGACCTTTTGTCTCTCTTTTGGGGGAATCATATCTTCCAGCTCTTTGCTGGACAGCTTCGTCTTATCGGTAACCTTTTTTTGATAGAAAAATAGAGCCAACTGCTGCTCATTGATTAGCTTTAGCTGCTGCTGAACCACAGGGTCCTTATCTACACCCTGCTTTTTCGCCTCTTGAGCAAGCAAGATACTGGCGATAATCTGATTCAGTAAATTTTCACGATCTGCTCGACCTTGAGCAATTTCATTGAATTCGGCCAAAGTGATTTTCGTTCCGTTAACTTCGGCCACCACCTGCTGTGAATCATCCGCCCAGCAGTGGGCACCGAACAAACAGCATAAGCAGAGAATGACAACTATAGGGATAATTTTTTTCATCTTTTCCTCCTTGAGAGATTAAAAATCAAAATAATACATGACGTTAAAATACATTTATTGTAGGGCCATAGCCTCTTGTAAGTCAGGCGAAGAGAGATTTTTGACAGGTTTGTTGTTAAATATACAGAATTGCCCGCTTGATGTCAACTTTCCCATCTCGATTTTTGTTAGAAAAGTTTAAATTTCTCCCTTGCTTTTATGGCCCGCTTCCTGCTATTGTCCACATTATCAGCCCAAGGTGGATCAGTCCAAGGTGGGCCGTGTGTTTATGATCAGGCTAATAAACTTTTATTTTTCATCGGCAGCTAAAATTAATGACTTCGTAGGCTGCCTCCGTGTGGGTAGAGAGAGATTGGCTGGTGCGCCGACCCGATCCCCCGGGCTGCTGTTGCCTCCTGTGTGGGTAAAGACAGAAGCCAGCAGGGGCGCACCCAAAAGGGCTGCCTCCGTGTGGGTAGAGACAGATCCTGGCGGGGCGTGTTTTGACGTGGCTTGGCTGTGCTGCCCTTTTTGGGTAGAGAAGAGTCAAGGCGGCTGAAAGGAAACAAAAGGAAGAATTATCAAGGAAGAATTATCTTAAGGAAAAGTTATTTAGAGTGATTTATTAAGCAGGGAGTAGAAGCTGAGGGATGAGAGCGGTATGATGGTAATTGGCATAACTGGCGGTATCGGCTCCGGCAAGAGCACCGTAAGCGGGATGTTTCGTGAATTGGGGGCCAGGGTGATTGATGCTGACAAGGTAGCTCAGGAGGTAATGGCTCCGTTTGAGCCTGGCTGGTGGGCAGTATATGAGTACTTTGGTCAGGGGATAGTCTGTCCTGAGACATCTGAAATTGACCGAGCCAGGCTAGGATCGCTTGTTTTTGGGGATCCTCTCTTTTTGCGGAAGTTAAATTCCCTGGTTCATCCGCTCATTCTAAGGCGAATAGAGGAGCTTCTCCAGCAGCTTCGAGACCAGGGGACAAAGGTGGCGGTTTTGGATGCTCCGCTGCTGATTGAGACTGGCCTGCATCGGCGGGTTGATGTGGTTGTAGTGGTCTGGGTAGAGCGGGATATCCAGATTGCTAGGCTAAAGAGCCGGCAGCCTCAGATGGCGATGTCTGAAATTGTTCAGCGGATTAACAGTCAGATGAGCCTTGAAGAGAAAAAGAAATATGCTGACTTTGTCATTGATAACAATCAAAGCCTTGAAAAAACCCGCCAGCAGGTTGAGTTGATCTTTCAGACCATAGTTAAAAAGGGGAGGGGATTTGAGCGAATAGAGTAGTTGATTTCTCTGATCGATTATGTTATTATTCTACAATCTAATTTTTTAACCAATTCAGGATACTGATTAACACAGGTTATATTCACTCAGGGAATTGTTTTGAGGCAAAGGAGTTATCCATTAGACAAACATTATTTCGAAATTAAGCCTTTATGGGAGGAAAACAGTTGATTTGTTATGAGACATTATTAATTATTAACCCTAACCTGTCCGAAGAGGAAGTAGAGAGTATTGCTCAAAAAATAAAAAAAATAATGGAGGATCTAGGGGCGTCAATAATTCAGATGGAGAACTGGGGAAAGAGGCGTTTAGCTTATGAAGTGAAAAAATTTAAAAAGGGATACTACTTGTCTTATGACTATCGAGTCGAAGCAAGTGACATGTTAAAAAAACTGGATGCCGCGCTCCGGTATGACGAGCAGATTTTGAAATACATGAGCGTCAGGATGAAGGAAGATCATATTGGCAAAGCATCTTCAATGCTGGCAGCCAAAGAGAGCTTCCGTGAGTCGGGGGCGGTGGAGGGAATTGAATAAAAATGGCCTCTTTTAATAGAGTTATTTTAATGGGAAACCTGACCAAGGACCCAGAGTTGCGCTATACCCCAAGCGGCCTTGCTGTGGCTCATTTGAGCCTGGCGGTAAATCGCAAGGTTAGTGCTAAAGAAGGGGAGAAAAAGGAAGAGGTTGATTTTTTTGACGTCGAAACCTGGGATAAACAAGCGGAACTGTGCAGTGAATATTTAAACAAGGGGAGCGCAGTCTTAATCGAAGGCCGATTGAAACAAGACCGTTGGGAAGATGAAAACGGTGGCAAGCGATCTAAAATCAAGATCATAGCGACTACAATTCAGTTTTTGCCCAAGCGCTCTGGTGAGGAGCAGGGCGAGCTCCATGAGGGGGGGGATGAACTCCCTGACAGCGGAAGTGGATTTGAGGGAAAGAATGGCGCTCCATTCTAAATAAGGCGAGTATTGCTAAATAGACGAGTATTGGCCTATAGGAATAGTTGGCTTTGGGCTAAACCGGGCAGTTGAGACTTTGGGCCGCGATCTAGCATGATCAGATGATCAAAGCAATTGGTAATTTCAAGGAAAGTCGCATAAATAGCAAAACATTCGCTTTGTTGAGGTTTAGTTCTCACCCTATACTTTGGCACTTTTTCTCCAAGCCCTCGATTTTAGTGGGGTTGGTATGAAAGATAACTTTCAAGAATTTCAAGGTATGGAAAGATTTCTGCAAAGGTTTAGTTCTCACCTGAGGTGGGTATCTTTTGTCATGGAGAGTGTATGAAAATCATGGAGAGTGTATGAAAACAAAAATGCTGACCCGATTTAGAAGAAGAAAGATTTGCAAGTTTTGTGAAGGTAAAATGGACTTTATTGATTTTAAAGACACGAGGCGACTTCGCAGCTTTATGACTGAGCGAGGCAAAATCATCCCCAGGCGGATTTCTGGAAATTGCGCCAAGCATCAAAGGGAATTGACCCAGGCGATCAAAAGGGCCAGGAATATTGCCCTTTTGCCATTTTTGGCTGAATAGTCTTACTGAAAAATATCTTTTTGATTTTTCGCTTTTTACGCTCATTTTTACCCAAGCTTCGTGAGAAGCGAATTTCCACATAGTGATGTCCATTCTGTATATAAAAGTCTCTACTTTTTGGTTTTGAGGATGTCTGATAACTTTAATGATGTCTGATAACTGATTCTGATAACTAATAATGATTTGATATCTAATGACTTGATATCGCTCAATTTGTGGACCAGGGAGCAGAAGATTCCTTGAGTAGTAACCAAGAAAGATACGCTGATGAGACGAAAAATCATCGTGCCCCGAAGAAGACCCTCGCCATTTTGGGCTCTATTCTTTTGATTATATGCCTGTTTTTGATCTCTCAACTTTTTCTGATTGCTTTACTTCCAATTCCGTTAACCTTTCTAATCTTGAGGCGGGGGAAGATGCAGTGGGTGATCGGCCTCCTTCTCCTTGTGGGCACAGGGGTAATCCTCACTCGGCCTGAGGTGAATCCCCTCTTTTATGCTCTGGTCATACTTGGCTATCTCAGTGTAGTCTTGGCTGAGCTTTTCGAAAGAGGATGGTCAAGCGAGAGAATTATTTTTTGGGCTTGTGCGGCCTCGGCCATCTTGCTCTTTTTCTTTCTGGGGATGTATTGCTTGCGAGTGTCGGTTGATCTTGATGCCATGCTGCACCGAGAAATGGAGCAGTCGATGGCTAAGGTAATAGAGTTCTATGAGCAGGGCGGGGTAGAAGGTGAGCAGATGGAGTTGCTCAAAAAATCATTATCACAGATAACCGAGAACCTTATCAAGGTGTTTCCAGCCATTCTTATTGTTGTACTCATTTCGGTTGTGCTGGTTAATTACTTTTTGCTTCGCCGATGGCTGCAATCTTTGGAATTTCCCGTTGAGGATAGAAGGCCGTTTTGGCAGTTGGTAGTGCCGGATTGGTTAGTCTGGTTATTTATTGTCTCTGGAACGGCATGGTATTTTCTCAAAGTGTCGCTTCCCTCAAGAATTGGGTTAAATTTTCTGGTAGTAGTCAGCTATGTATACCTGATTCAAGGGGTGGCGATTATCAGCTACTTTTTCCACAAAGGGAAAATGCCAGCATTTTTCAGGTATTTGGGATTGGCTATTGTTTTTTTCATCCCAGGAAGCTACATCTTTTTGACCCTTGGGGGGCTGTTTGACAATTGGATTGATTTTCGAAAGCTCAGAGTCAAGTCTCAGCAGCAACCAAGCGCCTGAAAACTAGAGGACCTTTTTGTTTATCGGCATGGGATGGATGAAAATTTACAAGGAGAAAGCTTAAGGAGAAAGCTTATGGAGGTAATTCTTCAAAAGGATGTTCATAATTTAGGCGTAATCGGCCAGGTAATTAATGTATCGGCTGGCTATGCCCGCAATTATCTGATTCCGAAAAAATTGGCTATTGAGGCAACCCCTAAGAACCTTGCCCTGATGAAGAAGCAGGAGGCTCTCATCAAGGCGGCCCAAGAGAAGGCGAAAAAGGAATATGCAGACATGGCCTTGCGGATGGAAAAGATATCCTTCACTTTTAGCCGGAAGGCAGGAGAAAATGATCGCCTTTTCGGCTCAGTAACTAATGCGGATATTGCCGAGGCTTTGAAGAGTGAGGGATTTGAGATTGATAAGAAAAAGATCATGCTCGATGAGCCGATCAAGAGTTTGGGAATTTTCAAAGTTCCGGTGAAATTGCATCCTGAAATAACTGCTCAGATCAAGGTGTGGGTGGTGAAAGATGAGCCAGCCACCAAGAAGGAGCATCAGCCTCAACAAGAAGCAGGAGAGGAAAGCGGCTCTTCACCAAGTAGCGGCGATTCAGTCGTGGAATAGAGTGCTAATGTGCGCCTTGGGTTGAAGTATGAAGCCAGCAGAGGGTTCGTCAGGGGATGGAGGATTAGCGCTGCGGGTGCCGCCGCAGGATCGGGATGCAGAGCGGGCGGTTTTGGGAGCGATTTTTTTCGAGCCAGAATCTATTAATAAAATTATTGACATTATTCAACCGGATAGATTTTACGATCCCGCCCACCGCAAGATTTTCGCTTCGATGCTCGATCTGCACAATCGCGGCATCCTCCCAGATCTGGTAACTCTCAAGGATGAGCTGATCAGTCGAAATGAGCTGGATGAGGTCGGAGGGATAAGCTATCTCATGACCTTGCTCGATTCGACACCGACAGCCGCCAATATTAAATACTATGCCCAGATTCTCCACAAGAAATTTATGGCTCGACAACTTATCGCCGCGGCTACCCAGATAGCCCAGCGGGGATACGAAGAGCATAAAGAAATTGAGAGCCTTTTGGATGATGCCGAGCGGCTGATCTTAAGCATCTCGGAAAACAGAGCCAACCAGGGTGTCCAATCCATCAGGGAGATTATCTCTAACAGCTTTCAGGTAATTGAAAAGCTGTATGAATCCAAAACGCGGGTAACCGGCCTCCCAACCGGTTTTGTTGATTTTGATGCCCTGACCTCGGGGCTCCAGAATTCAGATCTGATTATCATTGCTGGCCGGCCATCAATGGGTAAGACCAGCCTCTGTATGAACATTGCTCAGCATGTGGCGCTTGAAGTTGGGACTACGGTTTTGATTTTCAGTCTGGAGATGGCCAAAGAGCAGATTGTGCTTCGGATGTTGTGCTCTGAGGCTGAGGTCAGCAGCCATAAACTTCGAACCGGCTATTTGAGTGAGCGAGATTGGGAGAAACTGGTGAGGGCAGCGGCTAAACTGTCTGAGGCCAAGATTTACATTGATGATTCTGTCTCGATAACTGTAATGGAGATGCGGGCCAAGGCCCGACGTCTTCGAAAAGAAGCCGGACTTGGTCTGATCATTGTTGATTACCTTCAATTGGTTCAGGGACATGGTCGACATGAGAGTCGTCAGCAGGAGATTTCTGGAATTTCCCGCAGTCTAAAGGGTTTAGCTAAGGATATGAATATTCCAGTCATTGCCCTCTCACAACTGAGCCGGGCCGTGGAGACACGGGATAAAAAAGACAAACGTCCCATACTTTCTGATTTGCGAGAATCTGGGGCAATCGAGCAGGATGCTGATCTGATCGCCTTTCTCTACCGTCCAGAATTCTATAATCCAGAAGATGAGCCTGGGGTAGCTGAGCTGATCATTGGAAAGCAGCGAAACGGACCTATTGGCACAACCAAGCTAGCTTTTTTGAAAGAGTTTACGAAATTTAAAAATTTAGCCAGGGAAGATGGTTTCTTTTAGATGACCTCTTTTTACCGACCTACTATTGCTGAAATACATCTTGATGCCATTCGAGCCAATATTAGCCAGATTAGAAAAATGGTTGGCCCGACAAGAAAAATTATGCCTATTGTTAAATCAAATGCTTATGGGTATGGAGCAATTCCAGTGGCCAGAGCTATTGAGCCCCAGGTCGAGGCCTTGGGAGTGGCCTTTGTCTATGAGGGGGTTGAGCTGCGAAGGGGAGGAATCCGCTGCCCTATTTTGGTCATGGGAGGAAGCCTGGGGGATGATCTACCCCTTGCCCTGGAGCATGAGCTAACCCTGGCTGTGAGAGACTGGCAGCAGGCGGCGCTAATCTCGCAGGCAGCTCGGCAGCAGGCGGGCCGAGAAGATAGGATGGTTAAGGTTCATATTGAAGTTGACACTGGCATGGGAAGACTTGGAATCCCCTTTCGACAGGCAGCCGATGAGATTGCCCGCATCGGAGAGCTAGCAAATATTGAAGTTGAAGGGGTCTTTAGCCACCTGGCGACCTCAGAGCGTCGGCAGGATGATTTTACCCTTTTGCAGCTTGAGCGGTTTTGGGCTCTTTTAGCAGAGCTTGAGCGGCGAAATATCCATATTCCGATTAAGCATATAGCCAACAGCGGCGCCATATTGCAGTATCCAGAAAGCTGGTTTGACATGGTTCGGCCAGGGCTTTTGATCTATGGTCTCTATCCGGCGCCTCATCTTGCTGGAGTAATTCCGCTCCAATTTCCCCTGACCGTGAAGACCCGGATTATGCAGATTCATCAGTTCGAGGCTGGAGACAGCATTAGCTACGGTAGGACCTTTATCTGCCAGGAGCCCAGGCGAATTGCCGCCATTCCGGTGGGGTATGCGGATGGTTTCAGTCGGGTTTGCTCCAATCGGGCCGAGGTTAAGGTCAGGGGGGAGAAGGCTCAAGTTGTGGGGACAATCTGCATGGATATGTGCATGATTGATGTTACTGACATCCCGCAAGTGCAGGTTGGGGATGAGGTGATCTTGTTAGGAGGCCAAGAGGAGGGAGGAGCATCGGTAGAGAGGCTGGCTGAGCTTATGGGAACCATCTCCTATGAAGTCTTGTGTTCTTTTGGCCGCCGGGCCAGGCGAGTATATCTTGACCGCGGCGGGGTGGGAGAAGTTTTAAGGGATGAGAAAGATTTTGGAGAAAATAGGGGAACAGTTTTCCCGCCTGCTCGCTGAGGCAGGCAGATTGAGCATTCTCTTTGGGCAGGCAGTGGTGGGGATATTTTCCCCACCTTTTCGGCTTGAGGAGAGTCTCCTTCAGATGGAGGAGGTGGGTGTTCATTCCCTTTCGGTAACCTTGATTACTGGTGCCTTTACTGGCATGGTGCTGGCTTTGCAGACCTATATTGGATTTAAGCGCTTTAACGCTGAGTCCCTGGTTGGCACAGTGGTTGCCTTGTCCATGACCAGAGAGCTTGGCCCAGTTTTAACCGGGCTTGTGGTCGCGGCCAGGGCTGGCTCATCGATAGCGGCTGAGCTTGGAACCATGCGGGTAACTGAGCAGATAGACGCCCTGACCACGATGGCGGTTAATCCGATCGAGTATCTGGTCTCGCCCCGGCTTTTGGCTGGATTAGTCATGCTTCCCCTTCTGACCGCGCTGGCCAATATTATGGGTATCACCGGTGGCTATCTGGTCAGTGTGTATATTCTGGGGGCCAACTCGTTAGTCTATATTCGGCGGACCTTCGATTATCTGACCTATCAGGATATCTACAGCGGCATCTTTAAGGCAGCTGTGTTCGGGGTTATTATCACTGTGGTTGGCTGCTATAAGGGATTTTATGCTGAAGGGGGAGCTCATGGAGTTGGTCGAGCAACTACCGGTGCGGTGGTTATGTCGTATATGCTGATTATTATTTCTAACTATATTATAACTGCTCTCTTTTTTTAGAGACGATGATTCAACTAATTGATATTCATAAGTCTTTTCGGAATAAACAGGTTCTGAAAGGCGTTAATCTTGAGATTAAGCGTGGGGAATCAATGGTAGTCATTGGTGGGAGTGGATGCGGGAAAAGTGTACTGATGAAGCATATTATGGGGTTGATCTGGCCAGACCGGGGGCGGGTTTTGATCGAGGGCCGGGATATAGCCTCATGTTCTCGTTGGGAGCTGAAAGAGATTCGCAAAAAATTCGGTATGTTGTTTCAGGGAGCAGCTCTGTTTGATTCTATGACTGTCGGACAGAATGTTGGTTTTGGATTGAAAGAGCATACCTCGCTGTCAAAAGAGGAAATAAGGAAAAGGGTGCAGGAAAAACTTCAGATGGTTGGCCTGCCTGGTATAGAGGACCTTCGGCCAGATGAGCTCAGCGGTGGAATGAAAAAGCGGGTGGGGCTAGCCAGGGCCATAGCTATGGAGCCTGAGATTTTACTCTATGATGAGCCGACGACCGGTCTTGATCCGATCATGGCTGATGTCATCAACGAGCTGATCATTAGGATGAAAGAAGTTTACAAGGTAACCTCACTAACCATCACTCATGATATGAAAAGCGCTTACAAGATCGCTGACCGGATTGGGATGCTGTATGATGGTCGGATTATCGAGGTGGGTACTCCGGAAGAGATTCAGAATACCCAAAATCCTATAGTGCGTCAGTTTATTACCGGCAGTGCCAAGGGGCCGATTACGGAAGGGGCGTGTTTGTAGCCATGAAGCTTTTGACCCGGGAAGAAAAGGTTGGCCTGTTAGTGGTTTTGGCCCTGATATCATTGGCTTATCTGACCATTAAAGCTGGGCATCTGTCGCTGGGAAGAAAGAAAGGGACGGTGCTGTACGTTAGTTTTAGCAACGTAAGGGGGCTGGATGAGGGGGCTCAGGTTCGGGTCGCGGGGGTGGAGGCAGGCCGGGTAGAGGAGGTATCCTTGGTTGATGGGACCCCTAGGCTGAAGCTCTTGATCTTTCCGGGGATTAAAATCCATAAGGATGCGGTGGCCAGTATTGAATCTTTGGGGTTTATGGGGGAAAAGTATGTTGAGCTCTCGCCCGGAACAGCGGGCACTCCCTATTTTGAGAGCGGAAGCACTATTCAGCCTGGCAAGGCGGGCCAGGACTTTGAGCAGGTGGCCGAGCAGATCGGCCTTGTGGCTCAGGATGTAAAAAGGATAACCGAAGCCATTGACGAGACCATAGCTAGCCCTGAGGGGAAACAGGCCATGAAGCAGACTTTGGCTAATCTGGAGGCTATCACGGCTCAACTCAAGACTATCTTGGAGCAAAACAGCCAGGCAGTCAAGGCTACGTTAAGCAATGTTCAGCACCTTTCGGCAACTCTTGATAACATCTTAGTCAGGAATGAGGCTCAAATTTCTAAAATCATAGATGACCTTCAGAAGTTTGCCGAGCTTCTCCGTGCGGAGAGCCCCCATCTTGCCGATCGGTTTCAGTCAGTGGCCCAAAGTCTTGATGATCTGATTGCTGAAAACCGCTCATCTTTGCACCAGACAGTAGTGAATGCCAACCAGTTGGTTTTGAAACTTCAGACCGCTACGGATAATGTCAACAGCCTGCTGACTACGGTCAATAAGGGCGAGGGAACCATTGGCAAGCTGATTAAAGATGAGACCCTGTATCGGGAGGCTCAAGGTACCCTAGCTGGTCTTAAGGATACCTTAGCCAAGGCGGATGCCTTTCGGCTGTATCTAGGGTATCGGGGAGAATATTTAACCCGGCCTGATAAGTCTAAGAGCTATATATCGTTAAAACTTCAGCCGCGGCAGGATAAGTATTACCTGCTTGAGTTGGTGGATGATTTTCAGGGTATGACCTCTACCAAAGAGACCAAGCTCTATATCGACGGCAACGGTCCAGTTACGAAGCGGGAGGAGGTTTGCGAAGAGCGGTTTAAATTCAGTTTCCAGATCGCTAAGCGCTTTGAGGACGTTGTCTTGCGGGGTGGGCTGATTGAGTCAACCGGAGGGGTAGGGTTAGATTATCTTTACGGCGACAGAGTTCAACTGCATTTGAACGCCTGGGACTTTACGGCTGATAAGCCGCATCTTAAGCTCGATCTCGGCTATCATCTGGGTAAGTATTTTTCGCTCAATACGGGCTTTGATCACCTGATAGATAATGAGCGGCTGAGCTATTTTCTAGGGGCTGGATTCTCCTTTGAGGACGAGGACTTAAAGTATCTCCTGGGAAAGATTCCGATCCCGGGATTGTGATTGAATTGGGATATGAGCAAAACTACAGCATTTTATTGTGAATCATGCGGCTTTTATTCGCCTAAATGGCTGGGGAGGTGTCCAGAATGCCAGGAATGGAATTCCCTGGTTGAGGAGGTTAGGGAGGAGGATAAGAAAAATTTGGGCCGCCCTTCAATCAGCAGTGGCGCATCTCCCATTCCTTTGAGCCAGATCGAGGCGGCTAAGACTGAGCGGATTCGCACCAGCATTGAGGAGTTTGACCGAGTGCTTGGAGGAGGAATCGTTCCCGGGTCAGTGGTTTTGATCTGCGGGGATCCTGGCATTGGAAAATCTACCCTACTTCTTCAGATCTGCCAGCGGCTGGCTGAGGCTGCCACCGGGCAGGTGATACTCTATGTTTCGGGCGAAGAATCCATCCATCAGATCAAGGATCGGGGAGCCCGCATCGGGTCAAATTCTGAGAATATTTATCTAGTGTCAGAGTCTAATCTTGAGAGCATCGAGCAGCACCTTCAGGAGGTAAAACCTCAGGTTTTCATTCTGGATTCCATTCAGACCACCTACACTTCGCTCATGCAAGGGCTGGCGGGCAGTGTAGGGCAGATTCGGGAAGTGGCCTCGCGGCTTATGGTCAGAGCCAAGAGCCAGAACATTTCTACCTTTCTAGTAGGTCATGTTACCAAGGATGGCTCGATTGCCGGCCCTCGGGTGCTTGAGCATATCGTGGATACTGTTCTTTACCTGGAAGGGGAAAGATATCATACCTATCGGATATTGCGGACAATCAAAAACCGGTTCGGTCCAACCAATGAGATTGGAGTTTTTGAAATCAAGGAGGCTGGGCTTGAGGAAGTGCCTAACCCGTCGGCTCTTTTTTTGACTGAGCAGACACTCGGTGTATCAGGATCGGTGGTTGTCTCTAGCTTAGAGGGGACAAGGCCGCTTCTTTCCGAGCTCCAGGCTCTGGTTACTCCTGGCAGTATCGGTTTTGCCCGAAGGACAGCGATTGGGGTTGATCCTCAGCGAGTGTCTTTGCTGCTGGCTGTTCTGGAAAAGCGGATCGGGCTAAGGTTTCAGGATCAGGATGTTTATGTAAACGTGGTAGGTGGATTGAGGCTGAGCGAGCCGGCCATAGACCTTGGAATCAGCATGGCTATTGTTTCTAGCCTGTGGGAGAAGGTGATCAATAAGAATATGGTCATTTTTGGTGAGGTTGGGCTTTCTGGGGAGGTGAGAGGGATAAACCAGCCAGAGTTGCGAATTCGAGAAGCACTGAAGCTGGGCTTTGATCGCTGCGTTCTCCCGGCAGGTAATATCAAGCTGCTAGATTCTAAATTGCAGAAGAATTGCTATGGGGTTCGCTCTGTTCAGGAGGCGATTGACCTTTTGTTCTCATAGGCCTTCCAATTAAAACCTAACTTGAACGAGTATAGGATTGGAAATTAAATGGGGGTATCTGGGGAAGGGGGAAGAGGTGGGAGATGTTCCCCAGGTAAAAAAACAATAGTTGAAAGTGGGAAATACAGGCGAAAAAAGCCTCTTTTTCTCCCTGGAAAGTGGGAAATGAGAAACTCCCTTCTAATTGTAATCTGGTCAAGATCGTACTAGGATTGGATATAAATGGGGAACATCTGGCAACTTCCAGCAATTCATACCAAGAAAAGATTGAGGTCAAGAAACATCATGTTGAACCAGTGCCTTTGCTTTACCAATGGTAAAAAATGCTATTGACATCGATCAAGAGATTCTATAGAATGAAGAAGATGCAGGCACGTAGCTCAGGGGGAGAGCGCTACCTTGACGCGGTAGAGGCCGGCGGTTCGAAACCGCCCGTGCCTACTAGCATAAATTAATATGGGACGGCCATAAAGGGTGGCCGTCTCATGTACAAAAGGGTGGCTAGGCATAGAATACTGAAACTGCCCCCTTCGGTTTAAGCCGTTCGTTACCTCAGGGTTGGCTACGGATCATTTACATCAGGGTGGGTACGGAGTACGGATGAGAGGCTCATCCATGAGCTTAGCCAAGCGGCATTCCAGGTAGATGAGGTTAGCTACCATTCTGGTCAGGGGCTGGTCAGGGGAGAGTGGGTTAAAATTAGCTCGTCCCAGGCAGATCAGGGGTGCCAGGCAGATCAGGGTGGCGACGGATGTTATGAGGCTCTGTATCCTTACCCTGACACCTGTTCTGTGGACGTAAGGGTGGCTAGCAGGTAGCAGGCTAGTAAAGCGTAGGGGATGCAGCTTTTCCTTAGGGGATGTGGCTTTCCCGTGGATAAAAAGGGCACCCAGGAGAATGAATTCATACATAATGAATTCATAGAAAAAAGAGAATATTCAAGCCCTTCCGTGGATATAATAGCGGCCAGCATTGAATTACGCTCAATTTAAGCCGTGGGCTGTCCTGTGTACATAAGGATTAGCTGTTTCTAATAGTTGGTATTGAGAAGCGAAGAGGCCTCGCTCAAAGTGAGCTTCCTGGTTGTGCTTTTCTTTCTAATTTTAATTTCCCTAAAATTTATAAGCTTATGAAAACGGTTACTATTAGGTTAAATGATGGACAGAGCCGGCAGGTGGCCGAAGGCACTTCAATCCTGGAGTTTTTAAAATCTGCTGATGGCAACTTGGCTAAAGAGGCTATTGCGGCGAGAATTAACGGGCAGGCAGCAGATCTTAGCTTTGGGCTGTCTCAGGATGCTGATCTTGAGATCATTACCTTTGATTCTTCGCCGGGGAAGGAAATTCTTCGCCACAGCGCCTCGCATATCATGGCTCAGGCGGTGAAAGAGCTTTTTCCCAAAGCTCAGTTAGCTATTGGTCCAGCCATTGAGGATGGTTTCTACTATGATTTTGATCTAGATACTCCTCTTGGTCCGCAAGAGCTTTTGAAAATTGAGCAGAAAATGCATGAGATCATAGATCGTGATCTTCCTTTTGAGCGCAAGGAAGTTACTAAATTTTCGGCCATTGAGCTTTTTCAAAGTCGGAATGAGCCGTATAAGGTTGAATTAATCGAAGAGATTCCTGATCAGGTAGTGAGTCTGTATCAGCAGGGTGATTTTATTGACTTGTGTCGTGGTCCTCATGTTCCGAGCACGGGTAGAGTCAGGGCCTTCAAACTGTTGAATACGGCTGGCGCCTACTGGCGGGGTGATGAGAACAACAAGATGCTGCAGCGGATCTATGGAACTGCCTTTGATGACCCAACAGAGCTAGAGGCTTATCTTGAGCGGCTTGAGGAAGCAAAAAGACGAGATCATCGCCGGCTGGGAAAAGAGCTTGATCTTTTTAGCATTCATGATGAGGCGGGCGCAGGGTTAGTGATTTATCATCCCTATGGGGGGATGCTGCGGAGTATTTTGGAGGAGTTTGAGAAAAAGGAGCATCTGAGGCGGGGATATCAGATTGTCTATGGTCCTCAACTTTTGAAGCTAGACTTATGGAAAAGGTCAGGGCATTACGATCATTATCGGCAGAATATGTATTTTACCGAAATAGATGGTCAGGAATATGGGATCAAGCCTATGAATTGTCTAGCTCATATGTTGATTTATCGCTCTCAGATCCGCAGCTATCGTGATCTTCCCATCCGCTACTTTGAGTTAGGAACGGTTTATCGGCATGAGAAATCGGGTGTTTTGCATGGTCTTTTGCGGGTTCGGGGATTTACCCAGGATGACGCTCACATCCTGTGTACACCTGAGCAGGTAAGTGAAGAAATTCAAAATGTTTTGAATTTCGTCATTGAGGTTATGGGTATTTTCGGTTTTGATTATTCTATGGAGCTCAGCACGCGGCCAGCAGAGTCGATCGGCTCTGATGAGGACTGGGAGCGGGCCACTCAGGCGCTCAAGATGGCCATGGAGAGCAAGGGGATTGACTATCAGATCAATGAGGGAGATGGAGCCTTTTACGGCCCCAAGATTGATGTCAAGTTAAAGGATGAGCTTGGCAGGATGTGGCAGTGTGCGACCATACAGTGTGATTTTACACTGCCTGAGAGATTTGATCTTACCTACATTGATGCTCAGGGGCAGAGGAGGCGTCCGGTCATGCTGCATCGGGTTATCCTGGGCTCACTTGAGCGGTTTATCGGGGTATTGATTGAGCATTTTGCCGGTGCTTTTCCACTGTGGCTGTCGCCTGTTCAGGTAAAGGTCATGACCATTACCGAACGGCAGAATGAATATGCCGAAAATATAAAACAGGAACTTCAGAAAAGTGATATTCGGGTTGAGGCCGATTTAAGGAATGAGAAGATTGGGCTCAAGATTCGTGAAGCCCAGTTGCATAAGATTCCGTATATGGTTATTGTTGGCGATAAGGAAAGGGCTGAAGGGAAAATCAATGTCCGGCTCAGAGACGGCCGTCAGCTTGGATCATTAACCCTTCAGGATTTTATTCAGCAATTAGAGAGAGAGATTCGGGAAAAATGGATACGCTGTGGAGGTGATAAAACATAGAGAAAGATACCAAAGTCATGGTAAACAGAAAGATTCGGGCCAAAGAGGTTCGTCTGATCAGCGAAACCGGAGAGCAATTAGGAATCTTGAGTCTGGACAAAGCCATAGAAATGGCTGAAGAGAGGGGGTTGGATCTGGTTGAAGTGGCTCCAGCGGCTACACCTCCGGTTTGTAAGATCATGGATTATGGTAAGTATAAGTACCAGCAGCACAAGAGGGCCCAGGAATCTAAAAAGCATCAGAAGGTCATCCATATTAAAGAAATCAAATTACGGCCTAAAACCGAAGAGCACGATTTCCAGTTCAAGAAGGAGCATGTCAGAAAGTTTCTCCTGGATGGTAACAAGGTAAAGGTTACGGTTGTTTTTCGTGGCCGGGAGATGACGCATTTTGAGATTGGAGAAGAGCTTCTTAACCGGATGGCCAAGGAGGTTGAAGGGGAAGGGCTCATCGAGCAGCCACCGAAAAAGGAGGGGCGGAATATGACCCTGCTTTTGGTGGCTAAGAATCATGGTCAAAGGAAGGAAAAACCAAAAAAGGAAGGTTTGGAAGATGCCAAAGGTCAAAACTAATAGAGCGGCAGCCAAACGGTTTACGGTTACGGCAGGAGGCAAAATCAAGGCCAAAAAATCGTATGCCCGGCATATATTGACCAAAAAATCGAGGAAACGAAAACGTAAATTGAGGGAAGCCACCTACCTGTCCGCATCTGATGCCAGAGCGGTCAGAAGGCTTATTCCCTATAAGTAAGCCCTGTAAGTAAACCCTGAGAAATCCTCAAAATCATGAGGATAACTCTTTTAGTGGTCCTCTCGCTAACAAAGTGCGCAAGGCTTGGGCGGGCTCAAGGTCCGCGATCTACAATTGATAGCGTAATTGATCCCCTGCCCACTTGGGTTATGTACTTAGCGAAAGAACCATGGAGTGGTTCTCTCGCCAAGTATGGAATCACTAAAATTAAAGGCCAATCTTAAGGTTTTGGCCTTAATGAGGGTGAGGTTATCGTTAGTGTATATTTACTTAGCGAAAGAACCATTTAGGTTTTTATAGAAGAAGATTATCTTTAAGAAGAGAGAAGGAGACTATTTGAATGCCAAGGGTTAAGAGAGGTGTCGTGGCGAGGCGGCGGCACAATAAAATCCTGAAAATGGCCAAGGGCTATCGGGGTGCAAAGAGCAAGTTATTTCGGACGGCTAATGAGGCGGTAAATAGAGCCTTGGCTTATGCTTTTCGAGACCGCAAGGCTCGAAAAAGAGAATTTCGCAAGTTGTGGATTGTCAGAATCAACGCAGCCAGTCGACTGTACGGTCTTTCCTATAGCCGAATGATGGATGGCCTGGCCAAAGCAGGTGTAGCTTTGAACCGCAAGATTCTGGCAGATCTGGCAGTCAATGATCCGCCTGCCTTTTCAGAATTGGCTAGAGTGGCTAAGGAAGCTCTGTAAAAGCCAAAAAGATTTCATGATCGAACAGCTTAAAAAGATACAAACCGAAGCAACACATGAGATTTCGGCGGTCGAAGACCTCGGTTCACTAGAGGATCTGCGGGTTAAGTATCTGGGGCGCAGTGGGCTTTTATCTCAATTGATTAAGCAGATCGGTTCCTTACCAGCGGATGAAAAACCCCTGATTGGCAAACTGACCAATGAGACCAAGGGACTGCTTGAGGCACTGTGGCAGGAAAAACTTGCCCAATTGAAGCAAAAAGCCGCCGAGCAGGGGGATGAGAAGATCGATTTAACCCTACCGGCATATTCTTTCTTTGTCGGGCATAAGCACCCAATAACCCAGATCATGGAGGAGGCGTGCAGCATCTTTACCCGTTTAGGGTTTAGTATTGCTGAAGGTCCTGAGGTCGAGAGTGATTACTATAATTTTCAAGCCTTGAACTTCCCCAAAGAGCATCCTGCCAGGGATATGCACGATTCCTTTTATATCTCGGATGATGTTCTTCTGAGGACGCATACCTCGCCGGTTCAGGTTCGCATTATGGAAAAGAGCCGGCCACCAATCCGCATTATTGCTCCCGGAAAGGTCTACCGCAGGGATGCTGATATTACCCACAGCCCTATGTTTCATCAGATTGAGGGGCTGTTAGTTGACACATCCTCCTCGTTCAGTGATCTAAAAGGGATTTTAACCGTATTTGTCCACCAGATGTTTGATCCTCAGACTAAGTTGCGGTTTCGGACAAGCTTTTTCCCCTTTACCGAGCCGAGCGCTGAGGTTGATATAAGCTGTGTCATGTGTCGGGGCAAGGGATGTCGGGTATGTTCCAATTCGGGGTGGCTTGAAATTTTGGGAGCAGGTATGGTCGATCCTGAGGTTTTCAAGGCGGTGGGTTATGATCCAGAAAAGTATATGGGATTTGCCTTTGGTATGGGAGTGGAAAGGATCACCATGTTGAAGTATGGAATCAATGATATCCGTTTGTTTTACGAAAATGACCTGCGCTTCCTGAGACAATTTTAGAGAAATGAAGAATAGAGAAAGTTATAGCAAGAGAATTAAAGTTATAGCAAGAGAATAGAGAAAAAGATCGACAAGTCGAGATTGAACATGACGGCAACAGCTCATGAAAATTAGCTATAAACTCATTCAGCAATATATAGACTGCCCTTTGAGCCCTGAGGAACTAAGTGAAAAGCTGACTATGGCTGGGCTCGAAGTGGAGTCTCTCGAAAAGAGGGGGCCGGATCTTTCCTGCTGCGTGATCGGCCAAATTTTAGACATTAACTCCCATCCCCAGGCGGATCGTTTGACTGTCTGTCGGGTTAATACCGGAGCTGGGATTTCGACTATTGTCTGTGGGGCTCAGAATATGAAGCCAGGGGATAAGGTGCCGGTGGCTCTTCCCGGCTGTCGGCTACCGGAAGGTATGGTCATCAAAAGGTCGAAACTGCGTGGGGTGGTCTCAGAAGGGATGATGTGTTCTGAGAAAGAGCTCGGCCTTAGTGAGGAATCATCAGGTCTGATGATTTTACCTGCGGATGCGCCGGTTGGTCGGGATATTGTCTCTTATCTTGGATTGAATGATGTGATTTTGGATATTGATCTGACGCCAAACCGCGGGGACTGTCTATCGGCTCGAGGAATTGTGCGCGAGATTGCGGCCTTGACCGGAGTGAGGCCGAAAAAAATGGTGGTAGATTTTCCTGAGCAGGGTGAGTCGATTGAGAACCTGGTGTCGATTGAAATCAGGGACCCTGATCTTTGTCCCCGTTATACGGCTAGAGTAATTTCAAACCTTACCGTTGCGCCCTCTCCGCGCTGGCTTAGAGATCAGGTAGAATCCTTTGGTCTTCGCTCCATAAACAATGTGGTTGATGTTACCAATCTGGTGATGATGGAATTGGGCCAGCCGCTGCATGCCTTTGATTATGACCTTATTCAGGGGAAGCGAATTATTGTTCGTCGAGCGCAGGATGGGGAAAGGATTATTACTCTAGATAATATCGAGCGGCAGTTGACCTCACGGAATCTAGTGATTGCCGATGCCAATCGGCCTATTGCTCTTGCCGGAGTGATGGGCGGGGCCAATACCGAGGTTTCTGATCAAACCAAGACCATTCTCTTGGAGAGCGCTTTCTTTGATCCGGTGCAGATCCGCCGGACAGCGAATGAATTTGGCCTCCACAGCGAGGCCTCACATCGCTTCGAGCGAGGAGTTGATCCTGAGGGGGTAATTTTGGCCCTGAATCGAGCAACTCAACTGATTCTTTCCGTAGCTGGAGGATGTGCGGCCAAGGGGGTAATTGATAGATACCCTAGGGTTTTCATCCCGCGGGTCGTTAGGTTGCGGCTGCCGATGATCCAAAAGGTTCTTGGAATTGAAGTCCCACCAGATAGAGTGATTCGGATACTGGAAGATCTTGAATGTTTGGTCGCACAGAGCGATGAGGATACCTTGGAGGTGCAGGTCCCCCTTTTCCGCTGGGATATTGAGCGGGAAATCGACTTGATCGAGGAAATAGCTAGAATTTATGGCTATGACAACATTCCGACCAGTTTGCCCGGCGGCGCTCCTTCTCCTGAGCGGAAAATACCCTTTAAAGATATTGAAGCCAGGATCAGAAATATCCTTATCGGTCTGGGTTTTTGTGAAGCGATCAATTTTAGCTTTATTTGTGGGCAAATTCTCAACCTCCTCTCTTCTCCGGCCACAGGCTCCTCCTGCCTAGGAGAAGGAAGGGTTCGGCTGCAAAATCCGCTGGCAGAGGACCACGATGTCATGAGGACCTCCCTGATACCGGGTTTGCTTGAAAATCTGGCTTATAACCAAAACCGGCAGATAGACAACATTAGGTTGTTTGAGATAGGGAGATGTTTTTTCTCTAGCTCTAATGGATCTTTGCCTGAGGAGAAAGCGATGCTGGCTCTGGTTATGGAGGGGACACGAGAGCCTCGCTCGTGGAAGGGAAAACCCGCTCCTTTGACTTTTTTTGACCTAAAGGGTGTGGTGGAAGCCTTAATGGTCGGGCTGAAAATTGATAATTACGCCATGACGCCGGCAGAGAGCCGCTGGCTTGGGTCCTCTCAGTCGGCCAATCTGATGGTTGGCGACAAAGTGGTAGGCTCGTTGGGTAAGGTTGGTCAAAGTATTATGGAATACTTTGACCTTGATAAAGAAATTTTTGCCCTTGAATTGTTGATCGACTCTCTGGTTAGTTCAGAAGCAAGAAGGGGCATCAGGCCGATTCCAAGATTCCCTTCGGTTTCGAGGGACCTGGCCCTGGTTATCTCCGAGGAGGTACCATATCGGGAGATCGAGGAAAGCATCAGGGAGATGCGGATTGAGATTTTGGAGGATATTCAGCTTTTTGACCTGTATCGGGGAGCACAGATTCCAGCTGGGAAAAAGAGTCTTGGATTATCATTGACCTATAGATCTTCGACCAGGACCTTGACTGATCAGGAAGTTAACAAGGTGCATGAAAGAGTTATCAATCAGTTGAGTCAAAAATTTTCTGCTTCGTTGCGGGAGTAGTCATCATCATGGCGCGTATGTCTAGGGCGCGTATGTCTAGGGGATGGCTGCTGAGCGCGTATGTGTAGGGTATGTCTGCTGATAAGATCACTCAGATAAAGTTGCGAATCCGCAAAGTGGCAGAATTGGTTAGGAATTTGCAGGAGGAGAATCTTTGGCTGAAGGAAAAAGTAAGTGAGTATGAGCGGATATTGAAGCAGAAGGAAGAGGAGCTAGCGGAAGGTAAAAAAAAGTTTCAGCTAATTTCGGCGCTAGAGCGTGAAAATAAACAGCTTCATCTGGGTAGGGAAGCTCTTCAAAAGATGATCAATCAGATGATCGAGGAGTTGAAAGCTTTTTAAAAAGTAAAAGGTACGCCTAAAAAACTTATGCCAGAGCTTAGCCAGAAAACGACAGTCGAAATTTTGGGAGAACAGTATACGATTAAAAGTGATATCTCTCCCCAGGAAGTACATAGGCTGGCTGAATTTGTTAACGCTAAGATCGAAGGTATCAGGCATAAAGCTAAGAGCATGCCACTGCTTACAGTGGCTATTTTGGCCTGTTTAAATATAGCTGAAGAACTGTTCAAGGTAAGAAGGCAGCTTGAAGAAACCCAAAATTTGATGGAGGAAGAGAGCGCTAACATCCTTAAACTGCTGGATGAATCTTTTCATCTGTAACCCAATCCTAAATTTTCAGGGTTGTAATTATCAGGGTTGTAATTAATGATAATAGGTGGTCTTTTACGGGTATAATTAATCGTAGCGTTAGATTGTATTTAGATCAGTCAATTGAGGGCGCGAAAATGCCTTTATGGGTTTTCAGTAAAATAATAGATATTTTTTCTGGTAGAATTTTTTCTTATCTTGAAAACATATCTTGAAAATGATATAGTATGGTGTGGAACCCCTGCTATACACGTGATAGATTTGAAGGTTTTGAGCCAACAGTAAAAAAAAAGGGAGTCTGACTTTGATCGTGGAAAGCGGGCCCTTCAGATGAAAGGGAGTCTTGAAGCGTTCAAGAGGACACCCACCTGGTAATCCAGGTTCAAACTCTCAATCTACACGGTAGAAGCGGGGGGACTAATTGACGGATCAGATTTCATACCCAAAAGACCCCCCCTAAAAAGTATCAGTTACCACCCTCTTTGGTCTTGTTTCTTGATGATTCGAATCATCCAGGCAGTTCTTAGGGGAATCGATTCTATCAATAATCCTATACTCAATAAATTCTATTATTAATTTTATAATTCTTCTAAAGTCGATGAGGATTAATTTTATTTATTTGACTTGTTATGTATTGATCTTGTCTTATGTATTAATTATGCATGGATAGAGCAAAAGAGAGTATTCGCAAGATACTGCTTTGGCAAAGAAACCAAATTCCCCAACAGGAGCGCGAGGAGAAAAGTCGGCTCATTGGAGAGCGGCTTATTCAAACCAGCGAATTCTCAACAGCTCTATCAGTGATGATTTACGTTTCCTTCAGGAGTGAAGTCATAACTAAGGAAATTATTACTCATTCTCTGAACATTAATAAAAACGTAATTGTTCCAGTAGTGGATAAGGAGCATCACCGACTGATATTATCACGGATTAAAAGCCTTGATGAGCTGGCTCCTGCTACTTATGGTATCATGGAGCCTAAAAAATTACGAATAGTACAGCCCGATGAAGTGGAGTTGTTCATCTTACCGGCAGTTGCTTTTGATGAGAGGGGAGCAAGATTAGGTTACGGTGGAGGGTATTTTGACCGTTTACTCGGTAATAGTAAGATAGCGCAGCACCAAAAGTTGATCGGCCTTGCCTTTGAATTGCAGATGCGGCGGGAGCTACCTTGTGAATCTCATGATATTCTGGTGGATATGGTTATAACGGAAGAGAAGGTAAGGTTTTTCGGCTCTCGATTGGATGAGAGCCTTTCTAGCTAAAAAAGGGGGTGAGTAAGATTAGTGGTGGAGCGATGATCTATATTATCTTGATGATAGCTGTCGCTGTTGTTTGCCTCTTGGCTGGATATTTTATCCGCAAGAAATTTTCTGAAAACAAGCTGATTAATGCTGAGGCTATGGCCAAGAAGATTATTGCTGAGGCTGAAAAGGAGGCGAACAACAAAAAGCGAGAGGCGATTTTAGAAGCAAAGGACCGGCTATACCAATCAAAAGCGGAATTTGAACGGGAAACCAAAGAGAGAAAGGCGGAATTACAGAAGCTTGAAAAGCGGCTTTCCCAAAAGGAGGAAAATCTTGATCGAAAAGTAGAGTTGCTGGATAAAAAAGAGCAGGAGCTGAACGCGAAATCTAAGACCTTGGCCACCAAGGAGAAGGAGCTCAACCAGAAAATAGCTGAGTATGATACGATTATTCAGGAGCAAAAGAACATGTTGGAGAAAATCTCTAACATGAGCTCTGAAGAAGCTAAGAACATGTTGATCGCCAAGATGGAAAATGAGGCCCGACATGAGGCCATGAAGCTTATCAAGAAGATTGAGGAGGAGGCCAAGGAGACGGCGAGCAAGCGCTCCAAGGAGATCATCAGTTTAGCCATTCAGCGGTATGCAGCCGATGAGGTAGTGGAGGCCACGGTTTCAGTGGTCGATTTGCCTAACAATGAGATGAAGGGGCGGATTATTGGCCGTGAAGGGCGCAATATTCGGGCTCTTGAGATGGCCACTGGAGTGGACCTGATCATTGATGATACTCCGGAGGCGGTGATTATTTCCGGCTATGATCCCATTCGGCGACAGGTGGCCAAGAATGCTTTGGAGAAGCTGATAGTTGATGGTCGGATACATCCGGCTCGCATTGAAGAGGTGGTGAGCAAGTGTCAGAAAGAGATTGAAAACTCTATTCGGGAGGAGGGGGAGAAGACAAGCTTTGAGCTAGGAGTTCACAACCTTCACCCGGAAGAGGTGAAGCTGATCGGGCGCTTGCGCTACCGAACCAGCTATGGACAGAATGTATTGCAGCATTCCAAGGAAGTTGCCTATTTGGCGGGTATTATGGCTGCAGAACTTGGATTGGATGTCGCCCTGGCCAGGCGGGCTGGTCTGCTGCATGATATTGGCAAGGCAGTAGACCACGAGGTTGAGGGCTCGCATCCTCAAATCGGTGCGGAACTGGCCAAAAAGTTCAACGAGAGTCCTGAAGTCATCAATGCTATTGCTTCGCACCATGAAGATGAAGAGCCCAAGGGGATCATTGCTGTTTTGGTTCAAGCGGCAGATACCCTTTCGGCGGCCCGGCCCGGAGCCCGAAAAGAGAGCCTGGAAACCTACATCAAGCGATTGGGCAACCTGGAAAAAATCGGGGCCTCATTCAAAGGGGTAGAGAGTGCCTACGCTATTCAGGCTGGCCGGGAAATCCGGGTCATTATTGAGCCGGAAAAGGTTTCCGATAATCATCTGGGAACCCTGGCCAAGGATATCGCTAAGAAAATTGAAGAGGAGTTGGAATATCCGGGTCAGATTAAAGTTACGGTGATCAGAGAATCCCGGGCTGTGGAATACGCGAAATAACCTAAATTTTTTGATATGGGAGCAAGATGAGGATGCTGTCTTGCTCCCGTGTGTTTAATCTGTTGCTAAACAACCTTCAACCAGGAAATGGGTCGCTTGTCCCTATGAAAATACTCTTTATCGGTGATATCGTTGGCCAAGGAGGACGGACAGCGGTCCACAGGCTGCTACCTGAAATAGTCCGGGAGTACGGAATTGATTTTTGCATCGCCAATGGCGAGAATGCGGCCGGTGGCCTGGGAATAACCCCTCAGATTGCCCAGCAGCTTCTGGAGGATCGGATCGACGTTATTACTTCAGGTAATCACATTTGGGATAAGAAGGAGATCCTAGATTTTATTTCCACGGAAAGACGGCTGTTGAGGCCTGCTAACTATCCGAAAGCGCCAGGGCATTCGGCTGAGGTTTATACGGCTGAGAGTGGGGAAAAGGTCGGAGTGCTGAATCTTTCCGGCAGGATTTATATGGCTCCTTTGGAATGTCCATTTAGGACCGCTCTGGTTAAGATTTCAGAACTGCAACGTGAGTGCTCGACCATTATTGTGGATTTTCACGCTGAGGCTACCTCGGAAAAGCAGGCTATGGGCTGGTATCTGGATGGAGAAGTGAGTGCGGTTGTTGGTACCCATACCCATGTTCAGACTGCTGATGCGACCATTCTTCCCAAAGGTACGGCCTATGTAACTGATGTGGGCATGACCGGGCCATTTGATTCGGTCATCGGAATTGAAAAAGATATTGCCATCCAAAAATTTTTGACCCAGATGCCGTATAAGTTTCAGGTGGCCAAGATGGACCTGCGGCTAAGTGGTGTGGTGATTGAGGTAGAGTCAAGTACTGGGCTGGCCAGGAACATCCAGCGGCTTCAGATTAGCCTCTGAGCAATAGTCAAGCTTTCTGCTTCCTTGTCGCGTTTTATTCTTTCGCTTCATTCTTTATTATGAATACGCTCATGCCACCATTCGTGAGGAGCCGGAAGCCGAGTAATTTTTACCTCTCGATTCCCGCTTTTCGTGAGAGTGACGGAATGTTGATCTAGCTGACTTTTCACTGAAAATGGCCATGAGCGTATGAATAATTTTGCATTAAAAATCCGACTATGGGTTTTAAGGGATTTGTAAGGTTTAGACTTTTTAAAGAGTTAGTAAGAGGCATAGTAAGAGGCCGTGAAACAGATATTAAAACCTGGCCATAGCTGCTGGGGCATTTATGATGTTCAGGAAACTGGCCTTTTGATAGATGCCCGCGATTATTATCGGGCCTTTTATGCTGCGGCCAAGGAGGCTCAGCGTTATATCCTGATTGCTGGTTGGCAATTTGACAGTGAGGTGCAACTGCTTCGGGGTGAGGATCTTGAGGGGGCTGATCAGCAGACGCGGTTTTATCCTTTTCTCAAGGGTCTCTGTGAACGGAATCCTGAGCTTGAAATTTACATTTTAGCCTGGGATTTTAGCCTTGTCTATGCTCTAGGCCGTGAATGGTTTCAAGCTTGGAAATTCAGGTGGGGAGGGAGTAAGCAGATCAGATTTCATTTTGATTCCCATCATCCGATCGGTGCCAGTCATCATCAAAAATTTGCCGTGATTGATGGCTGCCTGGCTTTTGTTGGCGGGATGGATATCTGTGCCAGCCGATGGGATGACCGCCGGCATCTGGCAGAGAATCCTGATCGGAAGAACTCGGATCAAAAACCCTATGAGCCTGTTCATGATATTCAATCCTACCATATAGGCGGGACAGTGGCCGGACAGCTGGCTGAATTATTCAAGATGCGCTGGCAGTCTGCGGGTGGGGGGGAGCTAGATCTTCCGCCACCGCCTAAGGATTACCATTTTGAGATTGAGCCAAGTGTCAGCCTGGCTGCGGAAAAGGTGGCCATTAGTCGTACCCAGGCAAGAGAGGTCTTTCCCCACCAGCCCCCCATTCAGGAGATTCGCAACCTCTACCTTGAGGCCATTCATGCTGCTGAGCGGCTTATTTATATCGAAAACCAATATTTTAGCTCCCAGGCTGTCTACCAGGCTCTGGTGGATCGGATGAAGGCTGCCGGCAGGGGGAAGCTTCAGATTGTCATCATTGTACCTGATCGGATGCATGCTTTGTTTGAGGAGATCGGCATGGGCATTGCTCAGGTGAAGATTTTTCGTTCACTGAAAGAGATTGCCACTGAGGCTGGACATGCATTCGGTATTTTCTATCCCGCCTCTATCATTCAGGATGGCCAAGGGGTGGTAGAGGTTCCGTCCTATATTCATGCCAAGCTCTTATTGGTTGATGATCGTTTTCTGACTATAGGGTCAGCCAATATTGCCAATCGTAGCATGGGGTTTGATTCTGAGCTCAATGTGTCCTGGGAAGCCTCATCTGGCAGCCAGCGCAAGCTCATCCGCTCGATTCGTCAGGCCCGGATTGATCTTTTGGCTGAGCACAGCGGCTTGACTCCTGAAAGCGAGCAAAGCCGCCGCACCTTGGGTCGGGTAGCAGGGCTTGTGGACAGTCTAAACCGCCTTGCTGACAGCTCGGTGAGCCGATTGCGCCGCCATAGGATGGAAAAGTCATACCTTGAGGCTGAATGGCTGTCAGCCCTCAATATTGAGGGCTTTTTTTTCGATCCTGAAAAGCCCCCTATTGAGGAAAATATCTATGAGTTGGTCAAGTATGGGCAAAATAGCCTGTTTGCTAGGGGAATTACCCTTTTGAGCAACTGGCTGCTAAATAGGGAAAAAAGTCCTGAGTAGCTGACAAAGATGCTGATGACAAAGATGCTGACAAAGATATGCTTCAAGAAGATCACAGATGTTCCCAAAAATTTTATTGTTTAGGGCAAAAAGGCCTTGAAGGATAAGTAGTTAAGTCATATAATAGGCTGTAGAGGTGATGATTATGGGCACTATGACTGGATTGGACGTTTTTGATACTACGGTCCATAGATCTAATGCCTGGCTGAGAGATATAATGGATGAGCTTGGCTGGGAGGATCGGCACAAGGCTTACCTTGCCCTGCGGGCCACGCTGCACGCCCTGCGCGATCGGCTTTTGCCGGACGAGTCCGTGGAGCTTGCGGCCCAGTTGCCGATGCTGCTTCGTGGCCTCTATTACGAAGGCTGGCGGCCGAGTAAGACGCCAAACAAAAAGCGGCATAAAGAAGAGTTTTTGGCTAGTATTTTGAGATATTTTGAAACGGATCCCGGGGTAGATCCTGAGGAAGTGGCGCGGGCAATTTTTAGAGTGCTCAGCAAGCGGATATCAAGTGGTGAAATTCAGAATGTAAAACATCTTTTCCCAGCAGAGCTGCGGGAGTTATGGTCTGAGCCGGTGGAGCAGCATGCTTAATCTTAGAATGCTTAAATCTCTATATGGAGCAGGAATGGAGCAGGATGCCTAATATCTAAATCTTTATGTGAAGAGCGAGCGTCTTTATGCGGGCCGCGAGCGAAGAGCCGAAGAAGGCCACTGGCGCTTCTTTCCGCGCGGCCACTTAGGGTGAGTGGACAGCTTTAGAGGTATAGAAAAGAGCCCTATATGCCTTTGCCTGATGACGATAATGGGGGTAAGGGCAGTATAGGGCTTTTTTATTTGTAATATACCCTGCAATATTTTTATTTGGAATATACCCTGCATAAGAGTCCAAACAGCGCACTGTTCCAGCGCACTGGTTCCAGGGTCAGGTTATTATATCCTTTTTTTCCTGTCCTAGTTTATTTTTTACAGATGTTCCCCATATTTAAAATTAGGAGAAGTAGATAAGCTGCAGGGGAAGGGTATTGAGGTAAAAGACAATAGTA
>JAILZY010000035.1 GCA_023512255.1 bacterium
ACTATTGTCTTTTACCTCAATACCCTTCCCCTGCAGCTTATCTACTTCTCCTAATTTTAAATATGGGGAACATCTGTTGGAAAAATTTTATTATTGAGATTGGCTTTTATATTTAGTATAATATCTCAATTCGCATGAAAAATCCATTCATCGTTGGGTTATTCCAGCCGATCCACTGTTAAGGTTGCCTAATAAAGTCCACCCTCACAAGCTTTGAGACAAAGTTATGGGCATGGGTGATTTAACATATTGAGATTTAATGAGATAAGATGGGCACTTAGATAGGTGCAGGATATGGCGTTAGGGATGTTAGCCGCGAAGGTTTGCGGGGAATGAAAAGGAGATGAGGCTCCACATGGGAATTTTGAGGGTAATTTCCATGCTTATTAAATTTATAGGAGGTCATCATTTGTGGATAAGATCAGAATTGCCGTGATAGGGGTCGGTAATTGTGCAAGCTCATTAATTCAAGGCATTGAATACTATAAACGAAATGAGGGTCGAGAGCCTGTTGGATTGATGCATTGGGATATTGGCGGATACAAACCGTACGATATCGAAGTAGTGGCTGCTTTTGATATTGATAAGAGAAAAGTGGGCAAGGATATATCCGAGGCTATTTTTGCCCTGCCAAACTGTACGGCCATATTTTGCAGGGACATACCCCGAAAAGGGGTTAGAGTGCGGATGGGAAAAATCCTGGATGGCTTTTCCGATCACATGCGAAATTACGATGAAGCTCGAACCTTTGTCCTGGCGGAAGAAAAAGAATCCTCCAAGGAGGAAATAGTGGATCTGCTGCAAGAGTCAGGGACGCAGATACTGCTTAATTATCTGCCTGTAGGCTCTGAGCAAGCTACCCGTTTTTATGCCGAATGCGCTCTTGAGGCCGGCGTGGCTTTCATCAATAACATGCCGGTATTTATTGCTAGTGATCCTGAGTGGGCTGAAAGATTCAAGGCTAAGAACATACCGGTTCTGGGTGATGATATCAAGGCTCAGCTTGGTGCGACTATAACTCATAGAGCCTTGGCTGACCTATTCAGGAAGCGGGGTGTTAAGCTTGAGAGAACCTATCAGCTCAATACCGGCGGCAATACCGATTTTCTCAATATGCTCAATAGAAACAGGTTGGTCTCAAAGAAGAAATCAAAAACAGAGGCGGTCCAGTCAGTGCTGGCTGAGCGGCTCGATGCCGCCAATATCCATATTGGACCGAGCGATTATGTAGCCTGGCAGAATGATAATAAGGTTTGCTTCATCAGAATGGAAGGTCGGCTCTTTGGTGATGTGCCGATGAGCCTTGAATTGCGGCTTTCGGTTGAGGATTCTCCAAACTCTGCTGGAGTGGCTATCGATGCTATAAGGTGCTGTAAATTGGCTCTCGAGAGAGGCAGAGGAGGGGCCTTGTATTCTCCTTGCGCCTACTTTATGAAGCATCCGCCAAAGCAGTTCCCTGATGATGAGGCCTACCGGATGACCGAGGAATTTATTGCTGGTCTCAGGAATGATTAAAATCTTTTAGCCACCTTTATGGCAATCAGACCATGACACAATCCCTATAGGCCTGTGGCCAGCCAGAGAGGCGGCCAGAGCTATGAAAGAGGCGGCCAGCTATGAGGGTAGCTTTAACAAATCCTATAGGCTTGGGGCCAGCTCCTCTTTTCCAGATTCCGGAATTGCTCTTGGAACACAATCCCTATAGACCTGTGGCCAGCAGGCCAGATTAACGCAGTAAAATCGAGAATAACCGCCCGATAAAGAATAACCATACAATCCTTTATGGCCTGGCCAGCAACTTCATGGCCTTCTTGTAGCTTGAAGATTATCTCAGTAAATATCGTTGATGTAATTAGCTCAATCATCAATCATGGCCTTTGCTGGTCATACCGAAATTAAAACTGAGTTAACGTGGGTTCGATATAACTGTGGTGAAAAAGAATAAGTAAATCAATCGGATAAATATTTTAGTACTCAAAAACCGTGAATATAAGACTCTAAGTAAGAGTACAAATAGTTAATCAAATCTATAAATTGAGATGACAATATTATTTAATTCCCTAGAAGCGTCAAAAAAATAAAAAGTTAATAAGTTCTTATAAGGTCGCTTATGTAGACCTCACGTTAGTTATCGGGGACTGTTTGATGGCCGGAGGTTTGTGAATTTACCAGCATCTTTAATTCATCCCTTGACCTAAGTCAGTGAATATCACCAATGATTGTGGTATAATTGTGCTGGCAGGCCTAGAGCAAAAGAGAGAGCTAGTATTGGTAATTTTATTCAAGAATTACTTAAAACCAACCGCTATCCAGAAAAGGAGGCTCTTATGATCAAGAGCGTTAGGCCAGAACAGGCTCCAGAGGTAAAGACTCCTCACGGTGTGGATGTCCGAAAACTTCATGATACCGAACATGCCCAGCTCATGCACATCAGGCTGCTGCCTGCTGAGGAGCTAAGGCGGCACATTACTCCGGTAGACGTATTCTTTATATATCCTTGAAGGTACAGGCCTGGTCGAGATTGGAGAGGAGCGAGCCAGAGTTTCGGCGGATACGCTAATTGAGAGCCCGGCCAATATCGCCCACCGACTGATCGATGACAGCCAAGAAGTCTTTCGGTTTCTAGTGGTCAAAACTCCGCGACCAATTACGGCTACCCAGCTACTGTAGTCTTCCCAGGCTTTTATCCATAATATCTATATATCTATGCTTTTATCAATATCTATGCTTTTATCCACAGGGGGTTGGACTGCTCCTCCAGTGTGGCCAGATAAATCTTCAGGGCACGGAGCTGCTCGATGCGGCCAATACAAGCGCCGCATGGTCATCCAAGCGCCAGCCACAGGGTGCCGCTTGGGGTCAAAATATTAGCCCGAGACCAAGCCAGCCTGCCTTTGTCAGTCCAGGAGTGCTTGAGGTTTTAGTCAAAAATTTCAATATCATGCCAATTACGACTCCTGATATTATGACCTTGCGGGCCGCTCTTTTGCGGGCAGCAGGGGGCGGGCAGCGTGGGAGAGAGCACCAAACTATAAGGAGAGGCAAGAGGCAATAATAGGCAATAAGTAGATGCAGCAAGACAGATGTTTCCCATCTTTGCTGGAAGATTCTCATACTCCCCCTCTTGTCTTCTAATCTTATGTGGGAAGATAATCTATAGGATAGGAAGATAATCTTATAGAGGAGGGAAGAGGGAAGATCTAGAAGTGGGGAAGAGGGAATATCTGGCAGAAAGATTGAGGAGTTTGCTATGAGATGCCCAGGGCAGGATACCCGATTTTGGAAGCCGGACGCCATATTTGAGGTCAAGTGTCCAGGATGCGGGCAGGCGGTGGAGTTTTTCAAAGATGAATCAAGCAGGCGCTGCAAGCAGTGCGGCTATAAGATAATCAACCCGTGGCTTGATTTTGGCTGTGCCTCCTGGTGTCGCTATGCCAGCCAGTGTCTGGCAAATATGGACAGCGGGGAGGCTCAGAAAGGTGATCTTCTCAAATCGCGGGTCGCCTTAGCTATGAAGAGCTACTTTCAAAAGGATTTTAAAAGGATTGGCCATGCGACCAAAGTGGCCCGCTACGCTGAGCAGATTGCCAGAAATAGCGGCGGCACTAATCTGGCTGTAGTTCTCTCAGCCGCCTGGCTGCACGATATCGGCATTAAGGAGGCGGAGCGAAAGTATAACAGCCAGGAGGCACGCTACCAGGAGATAGAAGGGCCACCCATAGCCAGGCAGATCCTGGCTGAAGTCGGGGCTGATCAAGCTCTGATCGAGGAGGTGGCTGACATCGTCGGCCACCACCACCATCCTAGGGCTGAGGAGAGTGCCAATTTCAAGGCGGTGTATGATGCCGATCTTATCGCTAACCTTGAGGAGGAGCAAGGGAGCCGAGAGACAGCAAAAGATCGGCAGCAGATTGCGGCTATCATTGACCGGATGGCTCTGACCGAAAGCGGTCGTGAGCTAGCCAGAAGCTTACTATTGGGGGAGGATAGCATGATCAAAGGAGAGGAAGCAATCCATGAAAGTTAGACGCAAGATTATTGAGATCAATGAGGAGCTTTGCAACGGCTGCGGCCAATGCGTGCCCTCGTGCGCCGAGGGGGCTATTCAGATTATTGACGGCAAAGCCAGGCTAGTAGCTGAAAAATACTGCGATGGGCTGGGAGCCTGTCTTGGGGAATGTCCCACCGGAGCGTTGAAGATTACTGAGCGATTGGCTGATGAGTTTGACGCCGATGCTGTTCAGGAGTATCTGGACCAACAAGAGGGCCAGAGAGAGCATGAGCCGAAGAGCCAGACTTATCAGCAGAATCAGGCTGATCAGCAAAAAGAGGGCAGGGGAGGGCAAAAAACCCAAGGCTTTTTAGCCTGCGGCTGTCCCTCTGCTGCTCACCCTGAGAGCCTCGGACATCCAAAGGGAGCAGACTCTAGGGCCAAGGCTAGCAGCAGCCAATCAAGTGGGCAGGAAGCTACTAGCCCCACCACCCCATCAGCTCTCTCTCATTGGCCGGTGCAGATTAGACTGGTGCCGCCCTCTGCTCCCTTTCTCAAGGGAGCAGAGCTGTTAGTGATTGCTGACTGCACAGCCGTTGCCTACCCAAGTCTACATAGTGATTTTCTGCCCGGCAGAGTCGTCCTTATGGGATGTCCTAAATTCGACCAGGCCGATGAATATATCAGAAAATTTGCTGCTATCTTTAAAACTGCCGGAATTCAAAAAGTTACCGTGCTAATGATGGAGGTTCCCTGCTGTGGGGGGCTGTCGGTAATTGTTGAGCGGGGGCTCGCTGAGGCAGGAGTAACTATTCCGGTTGAGAGGCTGAGAATTACTACCCAGGGGAAGCTTCTAAAAGTCCCATAAGTGCCCGAGCATAAAGATCTGTAAATTACTCCGGTTTAGTCTGGTAGCGCGGCAAGCCTCAAGCCTTTGCTGGATGAGCGAGGCGCTTAATCCTAATAGTTAATCCTTGACAAAGCCACAGCGTCAAGAGAAGCTAGATCGACCGGGGGAGGATAATGGGGGCAAGGGAATTTGCCCGCGGGCAAATTCCGCTTGCCCCTTTTAGGACTTTCTCTACTCTGATTTTATGGGTATCTTTTTGCGTGCTCGCTCGGCTGACTTTTGCATTTCAATCCTTAGAACTCCATTTCGATAAGTAGCATTAACCCGCTCACTGTCTACGCTGGCTGGAAGCTCTACAGTTCGGCTAAAGGATCCGTATCGGCGCTCGCGAAAGTGAGTGTATCGTCCTTCCTCTTCTCTTTCTTCCTGTTTTTCGCCTCGTATGGTGAGCGTATCTTCTGAGACAGAAACATCAATGTCTTCAGGTTTGACTCCCGGCAAATCCACCGTAGCGATCACCTGATGATCAGTTTCAGAGATATCTATTGGTGGCGCCCACATGACCGGAGGGCCGAACTCCTCCATCCCAAAGAACTCATCAATCATCCTGCTCATCCGATCCATCTGCTCACGCAGTGAAGGGAAAAATGAACCTATTGGTCGAGGCATAAGCTCTCGGCCACGCCGTCTTAAAAATTCAGGTGCCATACTGTATTCTCCTTGAAGTAAGGTTGTGTTTGGATTTAAATGTTAGTTTTTCCGGCCTTCGATTTGCCCGGTAAATTTATCCGATCGTCTATTCTACGATCATGGTTTATGTTTATGGTATCGTTCTTTTTGTTGATTTTGCTTACACTGAGATGGAGGATAAAAGGAGGAGAAGAAAAGAAATTGAGGTAGAAACAGCCCGATCTTTTACTGCTTTTTCGAATCGCCCTGGTTTTTCTCTTGACATTGTCAAGGGCAGATTATAAATTTACAAATAAAAGTTTTGTATTAATTCTTGCTCATTTTGGGCAAAAGGTTAGAGGTCCTTTCGCTGAGTGCGTAACACAAAGTGCGCAGCGAATCAATTACGCTATCAATTGTAGAGGTGCAGAGCTTGTGCCGCCGCAGCTTGCGCATTTTGTTAGCGAAAGAACCATTTAGGATTAGGATCTAGTAAGTAATTCTGGCAAGAATAGTTATATTTCAAAATATTTATATTTCTCATAAGAATTCTCATAAGAATATAGTTATGTTTCTCAATCAGCCGTCTAATAAAAAAGGGGGCAAAAGATTCTCATCATTGATGATGATATCGCCTTATGCACGGTGTTTAAAGATATTCTCGATCAGAGCGGGTATGAGACCTTTGTGGCCCAGAATGAACAGGATGTCTTATCGATCATCAACCGTGAGGCGGTTGATCTGGTATACGTAGATCTGGAAATGCCAGATCTTAACAGTCGTGCCATTTCAAATCAGATAAAAAGAGTCAATCCGAACACCATCATTGTCCTTATCTCAGGCTATCCTCCCCATTTTGTCGAAGATGAAATAAAGTCGACTATCGGCAGCGGTATCGTGGATAAGTTTGTCGACAAGGGCGAGTTGAGTAACCTGTCAATCATCACCGAACAAATCCTGTCTGAAAGAGCGAACTAAACTAAACAGCTATTGCCGACACAGCAACAGCATGGATTGCTGTGTTTGTCTCTTCTCTTATGAAGAAGGGTAATTTTGCCTGGATCAATGCAAGGTCTCACTGATTTGCTCCTGAAGATTTTTGCCCCCTCCCTGAAGGTTTTTGCCTTCCTTAATGAATCAGGGTTGTTTGCCTCTTTATTAGCTTTTTTCCCCTCTCTACTGATGTCGGGTGATAATCTCCTCAACGAGCTGGACCGTTGCCTGAAGATCGTCTAGCGAGACAACCTCAACTGTGGAGTGAGTATAGCGGCAAGGAATGCAGATAGCAAGCGCTGCTATTCCATCTGCGGCTAGTTGTACTGCTGCCGCATCAGTTGATCCTCCGACTACACCCATCTGCAAGGGGATATCCCTTTCGGAGGCGATTTGTTCAATAAACTTTCGCAATCCTTGATGGGTAACCATGCGGCTGTCGACCAGCCTCAATAGAGGACCTTTGCCTATCTGAAACTGGTCTCGATAAATTTCAGGCACACTGGGAAAATCAGGAGCGCTGGCAGTGTCAATGATAAAGGCTCGATCAGGTCTGGTCCGGCAGCCAGCTACGGTTGCTCCCCGCAGGCCGTATTCTTCCTGCGTGCTAAAAATCCAGCTAATTCGAGGGCCAGGCTGGATTTTCTTCATTTCTTGGATCACCTTAATTATGACCGCGCAGCCGGCCCGATTATCCATCCCTCGCGAAGACACAAGATTATTGGCCAGCCTAAAGGTCTGCTTGGCAAAACCGATCGGATCACCGACCCTTACTCCCATCGCCCTGACCTCCTCCGCACTACGGGCTCCGATATCAATAAGCAGATTTTGCCAGGGGACCACCTTATCCAACTCTTTTTGCCCCTCGATAGCCATATGCGGTGGAACCCAGGCTATAATCCCTGGAATTTCAGCGCCCTGTGAGCTAAAAAGCCTTACCTGTCTCGAGGGAAGAACGCGGTCGTCGATCCCGCCCATTTTTTTGAACCGTATGAACCCATCGCTGGTGATATTGGCTACGACTAGACCAAGCTCATCCATATGGGCAAAAAAAGCGATATGGCATTTCCCCTCACCCTCCCGGATGCCGATGAGATTACCCAGGGCATCGACTTCTATCCGATCGAGACAGTCTTTGGTCAATTCCCTGATCCGTTCCCTGACCGGCTCTTCATATCCGCTTACGCCGGGCACCATGAGTAATTCTTCAAGCAGCTTGCTAAGTTCCATAAGTATATGATCTCCTTAATTTTATTCTTTTAGTCTGAATATTCTTTTATTCTAAACACTTATTACCTTATTTCCAAACCTTATTCCGAAATTCTATCCAAGCGGATAATTTTGCCCATACATACCCGCGCAGTTTTTTTGGGATAAAAACTGCTCTGGAAGAAGTGCACTGCACAATAATATTGACCATAAGTGATATTTTACTATAAAGTAGTATACATTTGATAGCCGATAAAGATCGAGTTGATATTTTATCCACTTAAATAGTTATTATCTCCCTATTGTGTGGGCGGATAGATGATCCGAAAGGGAAAAGTCGCGTGGAGTATGTCATTGAGGCTGAGAATCTGAGAAAGGTTTTCAATAACTTTGTAGCTGTTGATGGGATTTCTTTTCAGGTCTACCCTGGGGAGTGCTTTGGTATACTCGGTCCGAATGGGGCTGGCAAGACCTCAACAATTCGCATGATCTATGGATTTTCTCCGATAACTAGCGGCAAGCTGAGGGTTTTCGGCCTTGATATAACCCAAAAATGGCGTAAGATCAGGGCTAGAGTTGGGGTCTGTCAGCAGGATAACAACCTTGATGCGGATCTGAATGTGCGGGAAAATCTTGAAATCTTTGCCCAATATTTCAATATTTCTAGAAAACAGGCCAGGGGCAAAGCTCAAAGTCTGCTTAAATTTATCGCTCTTGAGCATCGACAAGATGATGAGGTGATCAATCTTTCAGGTGGAATGAAGCGCAGACTGGTCTTGGCCAGGGCTTTGATCAATGACCCGGACCTTCTGATTCTCGATGAGCCTACCACTGGCCTTGATCCTCAATCCCGTCATCAGGTATGGGATCGGCTGAGAGAGCTCAGATCAAAAAAGGGGCTTTCTATTCTGCTGACTACTCATTATATGGAGGAAGCCTCCCAGCTTTGCGACCGGCTGATAATCATGGATCATGGCCGCATCTTGGTAGAGGGGAAACCTGCCGATCTTATTCGCCATCACGTAGGCCATGTGGTTATTGAAGTTGATGATCCAAGCCCCAAATTGCGAATCTTTGTCCAGAACCATAACCTAAAACATGAAGACCTGGGCCATCGCCTGATAATCTACGGCCAAAACCAAGATAGCGGCAGGCTGTTTCAGGAGATAGATGATCAATTTGTCAACGAGAACTGCATCTTACGTATGGCTACCCTGGAGGATGTTTTTCTGAAGTTGACCGGAAGAGAGTTGAGAGAATGAAAGCGAGAGTCTCGGTAGGGCATGAATTAATGCGTAGAAAAAACGCGGTTTTTTTTACTATCTCAAGACGCTTTATCCGGGTGTGGCAGCGAAACTGGAGCGTTTACCGCAAAACCTGGAAAGTCAGCTTTCTGCCACCACTTTTCGAACCCTTGTTTTACCTCCTAGCCTTTGGGATTGGATTGAGCTCCTTCGTCGGAGAGCTTTCCTATCGAGGCTTTCAGGTTTCCTATATAAGCTTTATTGCTCCGGCCCTGATAGCCGTCAATATCATGTATAATGCCTTCTTTGAGAATACCTATACCTCATTTGTCAGAATGTATTATCAAAAAAACTTTGATGCCATGCTGGCTACTCCCCTGTCTCTGGAGGAGATTATCACTGGAGAAATCATGTGGGGGGCAACCAAATCGGTCATCGCCACTGCGATCATGCAGTCAGTGATCAGTCTGCTCGGTTTTATTCACTATCCGCAAGGTGTTTTAATTCTGCCACTTTCATTTTTAGGTGGCTTTGCTTTCGGATCATTCGGCATGTTTATTACCAGCATCATGCCGAATATTGAAATATTCAATATCCCCGTATTTTTATTCATAACTCCCATGTTTCTCTTTAGCGAGACATTCTTTCCAATAAATCATCTACCAGACTGGGTTCAGAAGCTATCTCTCCTCTTCCCCCTGACCCACCTAGTGAGGATTACCCGATCTTTGAGCTTTGGGCTGCTAGATTCCGGCCTGCTTTGGAATCTTGCCTACCTTCTGATTTTCTCCCTTATTTTCTTTCCTCTGGCCTTGCTGAAAATGCATAGCAGGCTTATCAAGTAAATCGTCGCAAGGCTTATTAAGTGAATCAAAGATTATTTCCAGGACTACTTCCAGATCATTTTTTTGGCCTGGCCGCGCTTTTACCAGATTATCTGTCTGGGTTATCCGATCGGGTTATCCATTCAGGGGGCGAGTTAACAGGTATCTAACAGGCATTGGCCCACCTGGCCCTAGCAATGATTCTGGCTGGTCTAAGTGTGTAAGCCTATCTCCTTGAAATATCTCCTGCCGTGAGTGTTACTTGAGCTTAGAGTTTCTCTGAAAATTCGAAGAAAAATTTGACATTATTGATTATTTAACGGTAAATTTTATATAAATATTTATATCATGGATATTTATATAAATACTATAATTTTATAATTTTATAAATTAATACTTCTAGTTATTTAATTTATTTTTACAGAATATATTTTTAGAGGAGGGGATGTTCGTTTTCGGATTAAAGACATTCCGATCCAGAAATAGTTTTGTTCCCTCAAGAAGAGAGAGCACTTTTTCGAGAAATGTATTGTTAATAATGTAATTGTTAATAGAGTTGTTCTACGCGGTCAGAAGGAGAATCAAGAATGCAAGAAGCATTTGAAACAAAAGCAACTCTACTGAATTATCTATGCTCATTGGTAATCTTATCATCATTTTTGGCTCTGTTTCTCTTAGCCGCTGATGCCTCCTGGGCCACAGTAGGTGACATAGCTATATATTGGCCAGGGGTAGGGGGAATGCTGACCCCAAAGGAGCAGGAAGAGTGTGCCAATTATATTTATACCCATGTGGATCTTGTCCAGTCAGCCACAAAGACGCTATTTTGTGGCTTTGGGCAAGATATGGTCAAATCTTTCAAAACCTGGCTTGATGCGCACCTGAAAGACGGTCAGGCGGACCTTGTGATCATAATTGATATTTGTCCTAATCTGGTATATGACGGCGAGGTGGATCGGTCGATGGCCGAGCAGTGGATGGAGAGCGGCAATATGCTGATTTGGACCGGCTCTGAGCCTTTTGGCAGCTATATCGACACTGAGGGTATTTGCCACAGCGAGGGGGCTGGGCAGATGGGGGCAAGCCGGGTGCTGGATGTCTCATCGGCTGGGCTTTGTCGGGGCGTGGGGAGGCAGGAGGCGACTACAGCAGTGCGGGATTGGGATGATCCTGATGGAGACTATGATATTGGCTCTTTTGTTGAGTATGAGGCTCAACATGCCTTGCGCTACGATCAGCTTTTGATTGATACTCTTTCTTCTAACTGGCACCGGGCGCCTTTTTGGCGGCCTGAGGAGATCTTTGCCGAAGACAGTGAGCGGTATCAGTCTGACTGCTTGGTGTTGGTGAATGAGAAAGGTGGCCGCTATGGGCAATTTTACTGTCTGGCTGGCTTTAATCAGGCTAGGATGAGGGTAATCAGCGAAGTAATCAACCACTGGCTCAGCCTGCCCTGCCGCACCCTGGTGGTGCCGAGCCGCCAGTATCCAACCATTCAGTCGGCCATTAATGCGGCCCAAAGCCGAGATACGGTTGTGGTCATGCCGGGCACATACCGCGAGCAGCTTGTTTTGAAGCGGGGCGTCAAGCTGGTGAGCGACTGGCGAGGTGGGGGCAACAATCTTGTGCCTGGACCTGGCCAGGCCGATAAGCTGTATGGGGTAGAGTCAAAAAAGGTGCTGGCCAGGGCAAGCCGGACGATCATTGACGGTACGGGATTTTCCGGTGGGGTTGAGGCTCGGCCCATGATTGATTTTCCCCCTGGGGCTACAGTAGCTACCCTGGTCGATGGCTTTACCATAACTCATATGCCCAGGGTGGATCATACCCTGCCTGGCCATGCCCATACTGTGCAGATGCGGGGTGCTTCGGGTACGGTAATAAACTGCATTATCTGCGACAATGGCAGCAGCGGCCTTGGCTGCCATGCCCTAATGAAGGGCGAGGAGAGCAGCCCCATGGATCATCGGCAGATTGATTTTCGCTACTCTAACATCAAGTATGACTCCCATCCGATTGTGATCAATAATGTTGTCTGCCGCAACGAGGGTAACAACCTGGGCAATAATCACTATGCCTATGCTATTTTTTATAATAATGAGTGCTTTGAGTCCCTGTCGGTCGATGGTCATGATGCCCCAGGCATTGGCAATCAGCACGGAGCCCATGCTTTGATTGTTGGCAATCTAGTCTACCAAAGTGCCTGGGTTGGGATTGGAGCTCGGCAAGGCGAAGAGCAGGGTCGCTATCCGGTTAATCGGCCTACTCATCCGACGGTTCGGAAAAATCGGGTCTATGATTCGGGACAAAACTACACCTGCCAGGATGACAAGGAGTGCGGAGCAGGGATTGGGGCAGATGACACCGGCGGCTTTGATCCTAAGTTAGGCAGGCTAGTCTATCATCTGATTGAAGACAACTATGTCAGTGGATCAGCCAATGCCGGCATCGGCTGCCGCTCAACTAACCCGACCACAGGTTATGTCAGGATTGTCGGCAATGAGGTTACCCAATCTGGTCGATTGGGTTGGGGAGCTGGCATTGGGATTAGAGGAGCAACCCATGTGGCTGCCATCAGCCGCAATGTAACTTATGGAAACCGTGGCCCTGGCATTGGTCTTCGAGAGGGGGCCGCCTGTGAGCTGATCAGCAACAATGAATCGTTCGAAAATGAAGCGGCTGGTATTGGGCTTCGGGAGGGAGCGAAAGTGGTTGAAATTAGCCATAATGACCTCCATGACAACAGGGCCGCGGGCTGCGGGCATGATGGCTCTCAAGAGGGCGGCAGGGTCTGGGTCGGGCTCGAATACGGAAACCGAATCCGCCAAAACAGTGGGGCAGGCCTTGGCATTGTCTGCTCGGATGTGCTGGAAATTCGAGACAATCTAATTGAGCACAATGACCAGCCGGGCATTACCCTCATGGGAGGCTCCACTGTCGGGCTGATCGTCGCCAACACCCTTGACTACAACGGCGCATCCTGCAAAGCTAGCCTTTCGGCTCATGAGGGCTCATCAGCCACAATCAAAGACACTATCATTAGCCACAGCGGTGCGGTCGGCATCAGTGCTTTAGGTCCTGAAACCTCCCTGCTGCTTGAGGGCTGCAAGATCACCGACAGCGGCCAGTGCAGCTATGGGCCAAACCTGACTGCTCAGGCAGGAGCCAAGGTCCAGCTTGTGGGCTGTCGCCTTGAGCGCACCCTCGGCTCTCCTAACATCATGGTGAGTGGCAGCGCTACTACCCTTAGCCTGGTCGAGTGCACGGTCCGAGATAGCGCCAAGCCGGGTCTTGTGGCCAGTAGCGATGCCAAAATCAACATCCGTGATACAACCTTTGACCGCAACGGCACGGATGGCACCCGTGGCCTCATGATCGATGACTGTGAGATAGTTCTCGAAAGGGTTACTGTCTGCAACAGTCCTCATCATGCTCTGGCAGCTACAAACTGCACGGGCAGGATCGAGGGATGTGAATTTTACCGCAATGGCTTGGTCGGAGGCGGCCAGATAACTATCAGCGGCAGCAGGCTCAGCCTTATCCGCAATCTGCTCCATGATCCCGGAGGCTACCACAATCAGATCGCACTCTTGAGTGGATCGGATTGTAAGGTATATCATAACACCATAGTCGGCAAGGCTGATGGTAAGGCAGGGGCTTTCAACCAGGGTCCGGGCGACGGCCTATACGTTGATGGCACCAGCAGAGCAGAGGTTCGCAATAATATCTTCTCCTGCCTTCCCAAGGGCATCAGCCAGGGCGTAGTTAAGAACGATCGACAGGAGATTGTAGCTAAGGCTTTTGTGCTGGCTTCCAGCAATTGTTTTCACCAGATGAGCGATTTTTCAGACAAGGGAATTGTCGGCCAAAAGATCATCCTTGCTGACCCACAATTGACCAAAACTTACTCCCTTGGGCCAAACTCACCATGCCTTGATGCAGCCGAGTTGATTCGTGGGGTAAACGATGCGTTCAGAGGAGCGGGGCCTGACATCGGAGCTAAAGAGAACTGAAAAAAATAAAGCTGATTAAGCACACAGGAAGGATACAGAGCTAGTCGCCTTGCTTAATCCGGAGTCAGCAGATATCCCAAAACAGCGCCAATAATTACCCCTGACCAGGGGCTGGCAGTCAACCCTCAGCTTCTGCCCCCTGCTCCTAGACAGCGGTTTAGATAGCCAAGAGCAAACCCTGCAATTCCTCCGATAACTGCTCCTAGGATTCGTTTGCTGCTCATCTTTTTCTGCTATGTCCTCCTTTTTTATTATTTTGATCACCATTGTATAGAGGCTGATTATGGAAGTCAAGTTTCAATTAGTTCATCATTGAAATTTAAGCCTTGCAATTATTATTTTCGATCTTCAATAGAATCGAATATCTTCCTGAGCTTGCGCTCCATGTCCAGGATGATCTGGTGAAGATCGAGGTTATCAACTAGTTCCGCGATCGCTGTTGGTTTGATGATTGAAAGAACAGTTTTTTTATCTCGTTCATAGAGAGCAATATTATAGGGAAAGATTAGCCCGATATTTTCTTCAGCAAGTATAGCTTGATAAGCATTTGGTGGATAATAGGTGCCTAAGATTACGTATTTTTTAAAATCAATACCAAGTTTTTCTTTAAATTTTTCCTTTAAATCGATGATACTTAAAACCAGAAGATCTGATTTCTTTAACTCTACCGATACTTTTTCCAAAGTTTCCTCAAACTGCATATTCAATTCTTTTGTCAATCCATAGGTAAGCATTTTTGATTTTTTCCCCTATATGTTCCTTTGTCCACCTTTCTCTTCTTATCTTATATATTCGTTAGTTAGCGAAAAAGTCCATTATTTCAATATGTGTTTTTAGGGGAAAACCCTTTTGAAAAAGGGTTTTCCCCTCTTCACCCCTTTCCTAAAACTTTACCTATTGTTATTAAAGTTTTAGGAGGATGGTGTGGAAGGAACCCTTTTTCAAAAGGGGTCCTTCCACCTAGCCGATATTTTCGCAGATTTGGTTGACCCTGACCCTCTATTTTGGTTATCATATGCATAGTTAATAGTAAAAAAAGGAGATATTTCATTAGTAAAGTAAACAAGTCCACTGGCCTTATTTTTGCATAAATTAAAAATGGGGGGAATATTTAAAACTATGACCAAAAAATATGACCACTTACCGTGATCCAAAACAGATTAGAACAGATTAGATAAGAGAATGGCTTAGGTATTTTTGCTGGAAATCTCAAGGAGGTGATTCACAAAGTGCAGATAAGATGAGAGATGGAATGAACATTGATGTATACTCGATGTGTAACATTAAATTTCAGGTAAGTTACTTAGTTGAGTTACCTATATTGAGAGCCTCAGAAGTTGACGGGTTTATGGGCTTGTCCACAGTCTGAGGAATGAGTAATCGGAAAAGGAAGGGATTATGAGAAGTTATTGTAGGTTAAAGAGAATATTCATACTTTTGAGTGTGGTTGCGGTATTTGCTCTGGCGGGGGCTGCCACAGGAGATGCTTTTGCCCAGGGTACGGCCAAGAGTGCCTGGCCATGCCGGGGATACCATTCGGGGCGCACTGGTCAAAGCCCTTATGTCGGAGCACAGAGTAGCACCCTGAAATGGAAATACCAGATCGCAGATAAGATATACTCCTCGCCAGCTATCGGAGTAGACGGCACAATCTATATCGCTGGCCTGGACAGTAAGCTTTATGCCCTTAGGCCGGATGGAAGCCTGATCTGGAAATACCAGGCTACTGATAAGATATACTCCTCGCCAGCTATCGGAGTAGACGGCACAATCTATGTGGGAAGCTATGATGGCAAGGTCCATGCCATAAATCCAGATGGCAGTCAGAAATGGGTTAGCCAGACTGGGTATCAAACCGAGTCCTCGCCGGCCATAGGAGCAGATGGCACGGTGTATATTGGCAATCATGATGGAAAGATTTATGCTCTCAGAGCTAATGATGGCCAGCTTATGTGGGCCAGCCAAACAGCGCCGCTCTATATGTATTCCTCACCAGCTATTGGGCCGGATAGTACAGTCTATGTGGCCGCCTATGATGGCAGGCTTTACGCCTTTAGCCCCGATGGAACTATATGTCAGGATTATCAAATCAGCGAAAACGGCTCCCTCTCTCCTCTCGTTGGGCTAGCTATAGGAGCTGATCATACCATTTATGTTGCAAGTGATGACGGTGCAGTATATGCCCTCTGGCTGAATGGCAATAATTGCATTCTGAAATGGAAATTCCGAGCCAGCACTCAGTTTCATTCCTCACCAGCGATAGGAAACAATGGTCTTGTCTATATCGGCAGTCATAATGGTCAGATTTATGCCATAAAGCCAGATGGCAAGCTAAAGTGGAGCTATCCGACTGGAGGTGCTATCTATTCCTCACCAGCCATTGGTGCCGATGGCACAATCTACATTGGAAGTACCGATGGCCGAATTTATGCTTTGCGACCTGATGGAAGTCTAGTCTGGAGCTACCGTACCAGAGCTCAGATTTATTCCTCACCAGCTATCGGTGAGGACGGCACCCTTTATATTGGAAGTTATGATTACCGGCTCTACGCCTTTAGTGCGATAGTCTGCCAGGATAACGGTGACTGTAGCGCCGGGGGAGGATTCTGTCAGCATGGAGTCGGAAATTGCACTGGGCAGGGAGTTTGCTCAAATCTTCCCAAGAGCTGTCCAGATGTATTTGATCCAGTCTGTGGATGCGATGGCCTAACCTACGATAACTGGTGCCAGGCGGCTGCCCATTCGGTAAGTGTGGCCTATCAGGGAGTATGTGGAGTAGTGCAGGAGCAGGGTGAAGAGGTGTGCGATGGGAAGGATAATGATTTAGATGGTCTTGTGGATGAGGACCTGAAAAGAGCCTGCTCAACCGCCTGTGGGAGCGGCATAGAGATTTGCCAAGCCGGGCAGTGGGTTGGCTGCACTGCGCCCCAGCCTCAAACCGAAGTCTGCGATGGGCTAGACAATGACTGCGATGGTCTTGTGGATGAGGACCTGACAAGAGCCTGCTCAACCGCTTATGGGAGCGGCACAGAGATTTGCCAAGGCGGGCAGTGGGTTGGCTGCACTGCGCCCCAGCCTCAAGGTGAAGAGGTGTGCGATGGGAAGGATAATGATTTAGATGGCCTTGTGGATGAGGACCTGACAAGAGCCTGCTCAACCGCCTGTGGGAGCGGCATAGAGATTTGCCAAGCCGGGCAGTGGGTTGGCTGCACCGCGCCCCAGCCTCAAGATGAGGTGTGTGATGGGCTAGATAACGACTGCGATGGTCTTGTGGATGAGGACCTGACAAGAGCCTGCTCAACCGCTTGTGGGAGCGGCACTGAGATTTGCCAAGCCGGGCAGTGGGTTGGCTGCACTGCGCCCCAGCCTCAAACCGAAGTCTGCGATGGGCTAGATAATGACTGCGATGGTCTTGTGGATGAGGACCTGACAAGACCATGCTCAACCGCTTGTGGGAGCGGCACTGAGATTTGCCAAGCCGGGCAGTGGGTTAGCTGCACTGCGCCCCAGCCTCAAGATGAGGTGTGTGATGGGCTAGATAATGACTGCGATGGTCTTGTGGATGAGGAAGTAATGAATACTTACTATGCAGATAAAGATAGCGATGGCTATGGCAATCCTTCCGTAAGTATTCAGGCTTGCTCTCCTCCGAGTGGTTTTATGAGCGACAGTAGCGATTGTAACGATGAAGACTGGAATATTCATCCCGGGACCCCGGAAATTCCGTGTAACGGCCAGGATGAAGATTGTCTTGGAGGGGACAGCACGCTTGTTTGTAGCTCGTATGGACAGGTGGAAGATGAGTCAGGACAACTGGATATCCAAGGGACCACAGCTAAGGCGAGTCAGGACAAGATTATGGTTCCCGTGAGGATTCAGTCGGCACCGAATGAAATTCACGTCTTTGGATTTGAGGTCATCTATGATCCGCGGGTTTTGACCTATTCAGAAAATTTCGAGCCGGGGGAGCTGGCAAGCGCTTTCTCTATCTTTGAGGTCAAGCCTCTTTGTCCCGGCAGAATCTGGATAAATGGAGCTTCTCCTGAGGGAGAGGGAATTGTCAAGGGAGCAAGCGGCTATCTGGTCTGGTTGGAATTCAAGACTGCGAACGGCCAGGAAAATCAAGGCCATTTCTTGCAACTAGAAAATCTTGATGCCGATCTAATTGATTTTTCTACAACTGGCGGTATATTGACTGTTTTGCCTCGATGCAATGGAGATATAGATGGTGATGGGAAAATTGGCATTCAAGATGTTAGTATAGTTTTTAATTGCTACCTTAAGGCTGGACCATGTCCTGAGTGCGCCGATGTCAATCAGGATGGGAGTATAACCATGGCCGATGTCTTATGCCTGTCAGCGAAATCTACAGGCCAGCCCTCATGTCTTGATAGGCGATAGAGAGTTAAAAAAACTCCGATCAGAACCTGCCTCTTTGAAGAAGCAGGTTCTGATCGGATTGAATCATAACCAATCTCTAGCTTACACAAACCCTAATATGATTGCTTATTAGATTATGGCACTCGGAGTTAAGAGAGGAACAGTAGTTGCAGGGAGTGTTGGGGCCGTGGGAGGAACCGGCGGAAGAGTAGTGGTAGGCACAGGTGGCACAGGAGGAGCTGGGACAGTAAGAGCTGTGGTAGGAATAACAGGAACAGGAGGAGATGGAGGAACGGGCGGAATAAAAGAGGGTGCAGTGGTCGGTGCTGGGGGCAGGGCAAATTTAGGTAAGGATTTCAGATAAAGCGCATTAGCGATCGGCACATATGTGTTAAGCCAAATGGTACTGGTTGGCGGCAGGTTAGCATAATTGGGAGGCAGGGATATTGGTCCAAGGGTTAAGTAGCTTGGTGGCCAGAGGTTGATTCCAAATAAGGGATCGTAGTAAGCCATACCAAGTGGAGTATTGTACAGGAGCCAGGGATAAAGTTTTGCTGGATCCCAGGTCAGGCCAGGCTGCACGGGAAGTACCGTCGATGGAGCCAGGTTGCTCACTATGGGAGTAGGAAGCCCGGTAGCTGGATTAATAGGAGAGAGTGCCGGTGACCAAAGAGGCCAGAGAGTGTTGTAGGGAGGCAGCGCCGCCCAATTCGCTCCCGATCCTCCGGGAACTGCCTGAACCATTGATGAAAAACCAAGGATTACCATGAATATGATTAACAGCCATGCTCCTGCTAACAAACTTTTGGTGCTAGGTTTTATAACCATAACATTTTTCCTCCCTTATGAATATGTTGGATAAATATAAGCCAAAAATAGTTAATTAAAAAATTAGTATAATAAAAATATTAATCTATTATTTATTTCGAATAGAAACTCCACCTCCTTTCCCCTGCTTACTTAAAGTGCTTACTTAAAGGCATTGTTTTCTTGCTGATAGATACATAAAAACAGAAACATAAAGAAAGATAGAAACAAAAGATTAGGAAAGAGAAAAGACTAACTTATCAAGTAAAATTAAGAGGTTCTCCTGAAAGGTATTTTTGAATACTGCCTCCCTTGCTGATTCTCTAATTTCTTTCTTTTATTTATAGCATATTCGGTGCCAAGTTTACTCACAGGTTTACTCACGGAGTTTAGACATTAAACCAGCAGCACTCAGCATGGTAAATTATGGTCTGTATCAGGTAGAGTGCATGACCTTGACGGATTATGAATGCGTCTATTTTTGAGACGTATTGAGTTTGAGGTTTCTATTTTTCGGTCTATCGGCTAGTTAATCTATCCGACCGAGAACTAGCCATAAGCGATTCATAAATGGCTCACCATGATTGATGGTTCAAAATGATTCGTAGATTATATTCATTTTGCTGGGATGACTGATTTGGCTTATTGAGAGTTTTGCATTATAATTTTATAGTATGGAACTTTATTGTAAAGTTTGCCATGACTAAGTTTGAATTTTGACCTTGGGATAAGGATTTATGGGATAGAGGTTTAAATTTGAGGGGTCGAAAAGTATGTCGTTTAAAATCCTGGTGGTAGATGATGAGGAGAGTGTGGGTCTGGGAATATCCCGCTGGCTGATTAAGGATGGGTATCAGACTACATGGGTCAAAAGCGGAGAAGAAGCGCTGGAAAGATTGACCCGGGAGGACTTTCACCTGATTTTCCTGGATCTTTTTTTGCCAGGCTTAAGCGGAATTCCTTTATTGGAGCGGATCAAGAAGGAATTTCCTGATATTTTGGTTATTGTTCTTACCGCTTACGGAGATGTTCATATGGCTGTGCAGGCTATGAAAATGGGAGCCTTTGATTACCTCACCAAGAGCTCTGACATGGAAGAGTTGAGGCTGGTGGCCAGGAAAGCGCTGGAAACCAAACAACTGCACAGAGAGGTTAAGGTTTTGCGGGCAGAGATTGACCGCCATTATGAGGCGATGACCCTGGTAGGTAATAGTCAGCAGATTCAGGAGGTTAACTTCCTTATTAAAAAGATATCCCAGATCGATCAATGTACGGTCTTGATTGTTGGAGAGAGCGGCACCGGTAAGGAACTGGTAGCCAGAACCATTCATCGGCAGAGCAGCAGGGCAGCCAATCCCTTTATTGATATTAGCTGTTCTGCCTTGCCGAATCCCCTTATGGAAAGTGAGCTTTTTGGTTTTGAGCGGGGTGCATTCACTGATGCCAAAAGCAGAAAATTGGGTCTTGTGGAATTGGCAGATGGGGGGACCCTTTTCCTTGATGAAATCGGAACTCTAGATCTAGCTATGCAGGCCAAGCTGTTGCGTTTTTTGGAGCAGCGATCATTTCGCAGGATTGGAGGGGTAAAGGACATTCCGGTGAACATCAGCGTGATTGCCGCTACCAACAACGATCTGGGGAAAATGGTTGAAGAGGGAACCTTCAGGCATGATCTCTACTATAGGCTTAACGTCTTTTTAATTCGAGTTCCTCCTCTGCGACAGAGAAAAGAGGATATTCCCCTTTTAGTTCAATATTTTATAAATAAATTTAACCATGATTTTCATAAAAACATCCAAGGTATCCATCCTGAGGCACAAAAAATGCTTGTTGATTATGATTATCCTGGCAATATTCGGGAGTTAAAAAATATCATCGAGCGGGCCATGATCATGGAAGAAGGAAATATGATCACCGTCCATTCCCTGGATTTCTTCAGAACAATGCGGCCCAATGGCCAAACTCTCCGACAGGTGGCTGCTGCGGATGAGTTTCAGGGTGAATGCAAGACCGAAGCCAAATTGAAATTGGAAGAATTGGAGCGGCATTATATCTTGGAGGTCCTGAGGGAAACGGGTGGCAATAAAGCTCAGGCTGCTCTGATTTTGGGAATTGCCCGATCAACTTTATTCAAAAAAATCAAGGAATACCAGTTAAATGACTATTTGCAGTAGGCTGGTAATTACGAAACGACATTGGTTTTGATTGACAATGTTCGCCAAGAAATTTTTGAGAAAATCAAACTTTAAAGCCCTCTCTATTTATCTGCTTATCATTGGCATTGTCATTCTCATTGCTCAGTGGCTTCATATCAGCGCTGGAAGAGAGATCATAGGCCAGGTTAATGAGAGTCAGGTGATGATTATCAAGGAAATCGCTTCTGATATAGAATATCTCATCCACGAATTGCAGGAAAAGCTTGTTACTTTGGCCAAACTTTATCCTCTGCGCCGGCTGAAAACTGATGAAGCGCTTTTTAATTTACAAATCTATTATGAGCTGATGCATGATCAGGTTTCCCATATTGGAATCATGAATGAGCAGGGGCGATACGAATATCTTTATCCTCCAATTCCTCGCTGGCAGGAAATGCAACTGAAAGATTTCTCAAAAACGGATTTTTTTCAGGACGCTGTGAACCAGTTCCATCATGGTCCGACCCAGAGGCCGTATATTAGCAACCAGTACGATCAAGGGTTCGGGATCAGCGCTATTCCGGTCTCATTGCCACTTTACACCGACCAGGCTCTAAGAGAAACTATGGAGGGGAAAAAGGAGTTTCTGGGGGTATTGGTCCTATTTCTTAATTTTGCAGTGATTGATAATTTTTGCCAGAATCATTATTCACATCTTCATGATTATTCTTCATTCTGGCTACTTGACAATGAGGGGAAGGTCTTATCCCATGAGAATAAGTCTTGGATCGGAAAGAAGATTTTTCAAGTGCATCAAGAGAAGCTATTGACTGGGAGCTCTCATAGTTTGAATCAGATCGTCCAGAAGAGAATGCTTAAGGGAGAGACTGGAACGGAGGTCTACTTCGATTGTGCTCCTAATTCTCCACAAGGTCCACTTGAGAAATACTACCTGAATTATACACCTGTCCGGCTTCCAGGCCGTACCTGGTCAATCGCCGTAACCACTCCGGCCATAAAGATGGATCACTGGGAGCGTCGGGTTCTAAAGAGCGCCTGGCAGTGGCTGCTGTTTGTTATCTCCTTTGTCTTGGTAGCCTTGTCATTTGTGCAGGTAGTGATTATTCTGATTCACCGACGACGGATTGATTGGGAAAAAGAGCAAAAAGAGAAATTTAAGTCTGCTTTCGATGGGATTACGGATCTGGTATATATGATAGATCTAAACTACCACCTGCAGATCGTAAATAAAGCCTTTATCAACCTCTGCGGCCAGAGCGAGAAGGAAATCAAAGGGAAGAAATGCTTTCAATTTATTCGCCAGAGGGAAAATCCCTGTCCTGATTGTCCGATTCCCAAGACAAAATCAACTCATAAAGCCCAGAGACTTGAGCAGATCATCTTTCAGGAGACTGCTAATCTCTATGCCTATCCACTGATCAACGGCGATGGAGAGACAACCGCTATTGTGATTTTTGCCCGGATCATTACCAAGGAAAAAATACTGGAGCAGGAATTGCAGCATCGGGAGCGACTGAGTCTATTGGGAAAACTGGCCGCCTCTATCGCCCACGAGATCAAAAACCCCCTGGTGGGTATTAGCATGTTGACAGAGCTGGTTCGAGACAGCCTTCCAGCGGAAAGCCCAGTAAGCGAAGATTTAGAGAGAATCTTGAAAGAGTGCCGGAGGCTGGAGCAGCTGCTCAACAATCTGTCAAGATTTTCCCGCCCGGCGCCGCTAGCTTTGGAAAAGGGTGATATTCATAAACCGCTGGATCTTGCCCTGGCTCTCCTCAGAGAGAGACTGAGAGAACACAAGATCCAATTACAGACTAAATACCAGGCTGATCTCCCTCCGATTCCTCATGATGCTCAGAAGATGCAGCAGGTATTTTTAAATCTGATTATAAATTCCCTAAACGCCATGCCGAGCGGAGGAAAATTGACCATTCAAACCTATCTTGGCCCTGCTTTTAGCGGCAGGGGCAGCTTTGACCTTGAGCAGACAGTTTGCATTGATATTCAAGATACCGGCCCAGGAATCCCGCTTCATTTCCAAAGCCGGATCTTTGAGCCCTTTTTCTCTACTTCTCCTAAGGGAACGGGGCTGGGATTGGCTATCGTTCAAAGCATCATTCAGCAACATGGCGGCCAGATCCATCTGAAAAGCGAGCCCGGTGAGGGAACCATCATCAGCATCTGCCTTCCCGTAAACTCAGAAAGTAATGCCTCTCTACTTTCCCTTTATGATTATCAATAGACTTAAGATTTGCTGAGATAGCCCCTCCTGCGATAGCCTCTCTTTTTAATGGATTCTTCAAGGCTGGCACTTTTGCCGAAAATCTCTCCATGCCTTGAAATTTCTTGAAAGTTATCTTTCATCCCAAGCCCGGTAAAATCAAGGGCCCAAGCCCGGTAAGATCAAGGGTTAGAAGAAAAATCATAAAGGTATGGTTCAATGGAGATTATTGAAATCCTCCCTGATACCGGACATTATTAATGAATAGGGTGGGTGAGGCATGGATATTCATAGTCTGAGCCTTGGCCAGATTTTCCCTGAAAAGCTGTAAACTACTTTTGGAGGCGATCAGCTCTTCTAGTTTCTTTAAGTCAACTCCTGCCTTCTTGGCGCATTCCCTCCAGTCAGTGGTTTTAATGTTCTCGTTTCGAAGTCTTAGATAAGAAAAAAGTTTTTCTGGAAAATACTTTTGGATCAAAACTTGCCTAAGATCCTCTTCCACCTCCGGCAGGCCGTGAAGACTGGCGAACGAATCGGCTAATTTATCTGAGCCCTCTGTTTTTGATTGAGCGATAAAGTAGATCTGAAGGTCAATTTTAGACCCTAATTCAGCCATAATATTATCAAGGGCCTTCTCTGCCCGCAGGGCAAAGGGACAGTAGCTCATAGCAAAGAGATCAAGCTTAGCCTTCTTACCATCTTTCAGTGCATTTTGAATCGCCTCTCGAAGAGATGGCCGCGGAGGCTGTGGACTGTTGCTGGTTGAGGCTGCTACTGCTGCCGGTCCATAAATTTGACGTACGGCTTCGGTGATCTTCTCATCAGGAAAATTTTGCGTAACCAGCACCTGAATCAGAGCCTTCATGGGCAAGCATTGGCTGCTATTGCACCCAGCCAGATTATGAACAACATTGCCAGCCACAAAGTTATAGAGGGGGAAAAGCTTTCTAGCCCGATCACTGTAAGTAATCTGGGGTAGAAAAGTCTGGGCTGAACCCTGCTGGTGGCTGCCCATTGAGTTTTGATTTTCAGACAGAACTCGGCCAGTCACATAGAGAGTTACCTGCGGAGTGTGAGGATTGTCGGTACTGATAATCACTTGCCCCCAGGTTCTTTCTTTCATGCTGGCTGCATCCACGCTTACCTTGAAAGTTGCCTTCTCGTTTTGTTTTAGGGAAAGGGGCAGTTTTAGGCCAGCAAGATCAATGCTGACAAAATCATAAGGAGAGGTAATAGAGTTTATTTTCAAAAGATTATTACTTAAGTTGACTACCTCTACGGTCTCGGTCTTTTTCTCTCCGGGTAAGAGCTCTCTGAAATTTACAGTAGTGGGGTTGACATCAACTTCTACCTTGACCATAGCCATGAGTTCTAGTTTAAATACCGGCGTGTTAGGATCATTTGAATTCACATAGATTGTTTTCGTCTGTTTTCCACGGTAAGATTTTGAGTGAAAAGTAGCTTTGATTTCTCCGGTTTTTCCTGGGGCGATATCTCTCTCCGAGAGATTGACAGCAGTACACCCTCAGCCACCCTTGACACTCTCAATTTTCAGGGTCTCCGTACCTGTATTTTTAAACTTGAAGATATGGCTTTTTTCCTGATTCTGATACATCTCTCCGAGATCGTACTTGGTTTCCATAAACTCAATTCTGGGTTTGGCCGATGTTAGACCAGGGAGCAGGCAAAGACCAACAAGAGTAAGAAAAAAGCAAAAAAATTTAGATCGTTTTGTCATGATTATCACCTACCTCTTCATTGATTGATAATAAATAGCAATAAATAAGATAAATCAAAAAACAATTATAGTCAAGTCGAGAAAGATTTGTCCAGCGAAAAATGAAAGGTTGTCTCCATGAATCTTTCACTTTTCGGCAAAAAAGCATAAAAAGTTCGATCTTGAGCTAGCCCAGATGACTAGTTTTCTTGAGTTAGCCTAGATGACTAATTTTTTTCGAGAAAATGCTGATCATGAAGACAGTGTTTGATAAGGATACCCCTTAGAGTCTGCTTTAGCCTATCGTTATTTTTGATTGGGCCAAGCAGTCTGTCAATTTCTGCCTCCCGCTCAGCGGTAATCTTCGCGGGCTGCTGCTCCGCCTCTACCTTTGATGAAGATGAGAGATTAGGTAAGGGTTTGGGGAAAACCCTCTTTAGACGCAACTCAAGGCTGATCGGCTGACTTGCGTTTAGAAACTCATTCACCTTCTTGCTTAACAGGGCTTCAATCTGCTGCAGGGCGACCATCCACTTTGGTTCATCAACAGCCACGATAAGTTTGTGGTTTTGAAGGGCAAGCGGCGCAGTGTGCTCTGACAGCTTAGGGCCAACGATTTTTATCCAGTTTTTTCTTAATGCCTGCCTCTGAATCTGGCTCTCGATAGCTTCCGTTATTCTCTTGTTTTGCAGATAAGGCAGTTTACTTAAGATGCTGGAGATAGCAGGCGGAAACTCGGAAGGATAATCAGGATCTGCAGGCTCAGGAGGAAGAGCATGATTGCTACCCTGCTGAGAGCCAGCGAGCAGACTTTTTGTGGCTTGATGAGAGAGATCATGTTTTTTTGGGCTGTCGTGGTTCATGACCGAGAGCTCATATTATTGATCTAAGGTTTGAAAAACCGTGATATTTTATATATTATTTAATTGGTATAATAATCTAGGCCGAGACATTTTTATACGAGATATTTTTTATAGTTGATATCATAAACCAGCCGAATAATGCAAGAATATAGGTGCGTGAGATAATAAAAAAACGCAGTAGATAAGCGATTGAAGGGGGAGTTTTTGAGTCATTGATACTTCAAGAGAGGCTGCCCGGCTTTGACCATTGCCAGATGGGGCGATTTGGTTTGGTTGGCGTTGATGCCCAGGCCGCCTTTGGCTTTTTGAGTAATACCGGCGGAATACTCAATCAGCCTTTTTGCCTTACTCTGACTCAGGCCATGGTTTAAGTAAGTAAAAACACTTAAAATAAACAGAATAAGGCACGGCGGCGCCGGGCAACAACTGGGGGGGACTCTTACATACCGCTTTTATAATACACCTTTAATACACCTTCGTCATTTTAAGCCAAGGCTCAGGATTATCAAGGGCTTCAAATTCCTAATTACTTAAACTTGCTTAAAAATGACGAAAAGCGCGAAAGTATAGACAAGATAAAATTATAAAGATATAAATGCAAGAAATATACCAAAAAAGATTTTATATAATGTAATAAACTATTAAATTAAAATTATAAAACTATTTAAAATTATTAAATATTTTAGTGTATCAATAACCTGTATTATGAAATTTTTTGCAGGATATAGGTATTTTATTTCATAACCGGAATAATTTTTGAGATAGACTCATGCTCACAAGAAAAGTAAGATACTGTGGTATAATAATCGATGGCCGATGTATACTTATAATACCATACCACATGGATTGAGCTCTTATGTATATCAGAGTGATTAGTAGGGATAACACCTTGCAAGAGTTGATTGTAAGGAGAGTGAATGTTTAAAAGTAGTCTAAAAGCGTACTGAGGGCCAACCTAGTGTTTGAGGCTAGGGCAGTGAGCAGGGATACACGGCGACTCTAAAGCGTTGTGGGGCAACCAATGCTGGAGAGAAAGATCAAAAGAGGGAGGAAGTAAGTTAATATATGCCTGTCCACAATGCGGACATTGCCACAGTGTTAAACAGGGTGGCAGATTTGTTGGAAATCGAAGGGGCCAATGTGTTTCGAATTCGGGCCTACCGCAATGCTGCTCGCACCATAGCCAGCCTCCCCTGGAGTGTGGCTGAGGTGCTAGCCGAAGGTGAGGATCTGCCCAAACTGCCAGGGATCGGTGAGGATCTGGCTGGAAAAATCAAAGAGATTGCCACAACAGGCACTCTCTCCCAACTGGAGGAGATCGAGCGCCGCATCCCTGCCGCCTTAACTCAGCTCATGAAAATACCATCTCTGGGGCCGAAGCGGGTTCAGGCCATTTACCAGAAACTGAACATCACCACTCTTGACGAATTGGAAAAGGCAGCTAGAGAGGGGAAAATTCGGGCCTTGTTCGGCTTTGGCCAAAAAACAGAAGAAAAGATCATCGAAGAGATCGAGCAAAAAAAAGAGAAAAAAGAGCGAATCAAGCTGCCGGTGGCCGAAGAGGTGGCCCAATCAATAGTTAATTACCTGCGCCAGGTGAGCGGGGTGAGTGAGGTGGTTGTAGCTGGAAGCTATCGCCGGCGAAAGGAAGTGGTAGCTGATCTTGATATTTTGGCCGTAGCCAGCCAGGATTCTCCCATCATGCAGCGGTTTATCAACTATGAGGATGTAGACAGAGTGGTGGCCAGGGGAGAGACCAAGTCTACGGTTTTGCTTCGCTCAGGGCTTCAGGTGGACCTTAGGGTAGTGCCTAAAGAGAGCTACGGCGCTGCCTTGCACTATTTTACCGGCTCATCGACCCACAATATCGCCATCCGCAAGCTTGGCCTTAAGGCTGGTCTGAAGATTAACGAATATGGAATCTTTCGGGCAGAAGAGCGGATCGGTGGCCGGGAGGAGGAGGATGTTTTCCGCTCAGTCGGCCTGCCTTTCATTGAGCCTGAGTTGCGGGAGGGGCGGGGAGAGATCGAGGCTGCGGCCCGCCACATGCTCCCTCGGCTGATCAGCTTGGCTGATATCCGAGGGGATCTGCATCTTCATACCACAGCCACTGATGGCCGCTTTAGCCTGGAAGAGATGGTTGAGGCCGCAATCAGGAAAAATTATCAGTATGTGGCCATTACTGACCACTCTCGGCATGTGAGTGTGGCTCATGGCCTTGATGCCAGGCAAATTTTGCAGCAAATCGAAGCTATCGACCGCCTGAATAAGCGGCTTGAGGGCAAGATTAGGGTACTCAAGGGGGTTGAGCTTGATATTCTGGAAGATGGCTCTTTGGACCTTCCCGATGAGGTCCTGAAACTCCTTGATCTTACTGTTTGCTCGGTGCACTACAATTTCAATCTGCCTCTTGAGAAGCAAACCGAACGTATTATCCGGGCTATGGACAATCCCTACTTTAATATTTTGGCTCACCCGACAGGCCGGCTCATTAATGAGCGAAAGCCCTATGAGGTTGACATGGAGCGGCTGATCGAGGCCGCCAGGCAAAGAGGCTGCTTCATGGAACTGAATGCCCATCCTGATCGGCTGGACCTCAATGACATCCACTGCAAGATGGCCAAAGAGATGGGAGTAAAGATTGCGGTGTCAACGGATGCTCATAATTTGACTGATCTTGACTTTATGCGCTATGGGGTAGATCAGGCTCGCCGAGGCTGGCTTGAGCCAGAGGATGTTTTAAATACTCGCGACTGGCCTAAGTTACAGCAGTTATTGAAAAGGAGATGATCAGCTATGGCTGAGATGGCTGAAATCAGAGAACCAAAAGATCGGCATGAGGCTGAAGCCGCTATCAGGCAGTTGACCGACGAGATCCGCTATCACGACTGGCACTATTATGTCCTTGACAGCCCGGTCATTTCAGATGCAGAGTACGATCAACTTCTAGCCAGACTTCGTGATCTTGAGCAGCGCTTCCCCGATCTTCGAGACCCTGATTCCCCAACTCAGCGAGTCAGTGGTCAGGTTAGACCAGAGCTTGGCACGGTCAGGCATCCGAGTCCGATGCTCAGCCTAAAGTCTGCTTACCAGGAAGATGAGGTCAGGAATTTTGATAAAAATTGCCGCCAGGAGCTTGGCCGGCAGCGGGTTGAGTATGTGGCTGAGCCCAAATATGATGGTCTGGCCGTTGAGCTCATCTACCGGAACGGGCGCCTTGAGGTAGCCTCAACTAGGGGGGATGGTCAGGTGGGTGAGGATGTTACGGCTAACGTCAAAACTATCAGGGAGGTTGTGCCTGTGCTGATTACTGCGCCGGGTGAGATGATCCCCTCATATCTGATCGTGCGGGGTGAGGTTTATATGCGAAAGGATGAGTTTCAGAGACTTAACCGGCAGCGAGCCGAGGCCGGAGAGAGCCTATTTGCTAACCCTAGGAATGCAGCCGCCGGCTCCCTTCGCCAATTGGATTCCGCAATCACGGCCCGAAGACCTCTACATATATTTTTCTATGAGATTATCCAGGTAGAGGGGGTGAGTTTTACAACTCATTGGGAGGTACTAAATATCCTCCCCCGCTGGGGGCTTAAGACCGATCTGGCCCATGTGCAGTTGTGCTCTAGCCTTGAAGAGGCCCTTTTGTATCATCGGCAACTTGAGAAGATCCGGGATGAGCTTGAATATGACCTCGATGGTGTAGTCTTCAAGGTCAATCAGCTTTCAGACCGTGAGCGGCTCGGCTTTCGTACCCGTGATCCGCGATGGGCCCTGGCCTATAAATTCACTCCTCGGCAGATGACCAGCAGGATCAGGGCGATCAGGGTACAGGTAGGCCGCACTGGCCTGCTCACTCCTGTGGCCGAGCTCGATCCTGTGCATATCGGCGGTGTTGAAGTCAAAAGCGCCTCACTCCACAACCAGAGCGAGATCGAGCGCAAAGACATCCGGATCGGAGACCGGGTTTTGGTCGAGCGGGCCGGAGATGTCATCCCTTATGTGGTCAAACCGATCAAGGAAGAGCGCAACGGCTCAGAGCAGGTGTTTCATTTTCCCGAAACCTGCCCAGTCTGTGGGGCGGCGGTGGTCATGAGTGAAGATAAAAAGGCAGCCATGTGCACCGGCATGACCTGCCCGGCTCAGATCAAAAAGCGGATCGTTCACTTTGCCTCTAAGCGTGGCATGGACATTGAGGGGCTTGGCGAAAAAATGGCCGAACAACTGGTTGATCAGGGGCTGGTCAGGAGGCTGTCTTCCATTTATCAACTGCGCCGGCAAGATCTTCTTGCCCTGGAGAGAATGGGAGAAAAGTCGACCGATAATCTCCTTCGGGCTATTTCAGCCAGCAAAAGCCAACCCCTGGACCGTTTTCTCTACGCTCTTGGCATTCCGCTGGTCGGTGAGCATCTGGCTAGGGTTTTGGCTGAAAACTTTGCCGGACTCGATGAGCTGATGGCAGCCTCAAGGGATGATCTGGACAGGATCAGGGAGATCGGCCCAGCAGTAGCTAACAGCATAGCTTCCTTTCTGGCTAACCCTGATAACCGGGCCGTGATCGAAGAGATGCGCCAGGCAGGTTTATCCTTACCTAATCCTCATTTTAAGCGGAAAGCAGCTGGCAGGCTGCCCCTTTCCGGTCGCACCTTTGTCTTTACCGGCAAACTGGAGCGATGGACCCGTGAGCAGGCAAAAGCAGTGGTTGAGTCACTGGGCGGCAGAGTTACCGAGCGGGTTAGCGCAGACACTGACTATCTTGTGGCCGGACCAGGTGCCGGCTCAAAACTTGATGAGGCAAAAAGACGCGGCATACAGATTATTAGCGAGGATGAGCTGGTTAGACTGATTAAGGAACGTTGAAAAAGAAAAAAATAGCCTTCTCACTACCCGCCATAGCAAGCTGGATCACAACATTTAGTAAAAGCTTTGGGATTAGCAATGCTCTAGCCTTACTGAGGCTTCGAAATTGATTATGCCTCGATTGCTGAGGCCTCGGCCAGCCGCTTTTGGACGAATTCCACGCCAATGGTTTTAACAAACCATCCAGCCCGCGGCCCATGCTCTTTATCGATCAGAGCGGTGTAGAATGCCTGAAACACCTCCTTGATGGATAAATCCTTCTCCTGTTGGGCAGCCTCGTAAAATGAGCGGTGAATCTCTTCGGCAGAGATATCCTTCTCCTCTTTCTGAGAAAGCATAGTGCTCAGCAGATCAGATAGTTTTCCCAACACCCGGCGTTGGCTAGGGGTGAGAGACTGAACCGACTGAGGGATACTCTCAGCTACCGAGAAGCGGTATTCGGCAGGTGCAAAGTGCTCTAGCCAATTGAGGGCATAGCGGCAGCGCTCTTCGAGCTCTTTGGCTGAGGACTCAGGGATCTGATATCCGCCGCGCTTTAGAATAGCGGAAACCCTTGCAGGATCACCACCGGCAATCTGGACAATGCTGATTAGGTGATTGAAGGGAACTTTAATCGGTACAAAGCCGCTGGCCAAAGAAAGCTCCAAGGATCTTGGGTCGCGGTATTTCGCCTGCTCGTTGTCTACCTCGTCGAAGACATTTAACAGTTGATTCACCGGGTCAAAATTGATCCGCTGCTTAGGCAGGGCTTTAATGATCAAATAGCGCAGGACGTCTGCCGGGACCACCTTGAGCACATCTTCAATGGCCACGACATTTCCCTTGCTGGAGGACATATCGCCCATACCCTCAAGCCGAATCCATTCATAGACAATCGGAAAAGGCGGCTCCTTATGGAATACCCGACGGACGATCTCCTGCCCGGTATCGTACGAGCCTCCTTTACTGCCGTGGTCTTTGCCCATCGGCTCAATGTCCACATTGAGGAAGCTCCATCGGGCTGGCCAGTCAACCCGCCAGGTTAGCTTACCATGCCCCTGGACTGGCACCCATCCTTGATTCTGGCACTGCTGACAAAGGTAGCCTACCAGCTCCCTTTCCCTGTCCCAGCCAATGACTTTGGTTTCAGCCATAGAACCACAGCTTTCACAGATAGGAACAAAGGGAGACCAGAATTCGTCTATTTCTTTGCCGGTCAGTCGGAAGAGAATCTCGGCAATGGTATCTCTGGCCTCAAGGGCCTGGATAATAACCTGGTTATACCGGCCGCCTTTGTAAAGTTCACTGGCACGCAAAACCGTAAGATCGATTTTTAATTGGCTCATGGAGGCCAAAAAGGGCTCCAGGAAGTGCTCGGCATAGCTTGGGTGCTGATCGCAAGGGCAGGGGATATCACTCAAAGGGTGGCCGACAAACTTTTGATACTTTTGCGGATCCAAAAATGGATAGACCTTGCGCAGCGGATCATAATCATCGGCTACATAAAATAGCTTAGCTTTTTTACCCCTCTCCTGTAGAATACGGTAGATTACATCCGCGGTTAGCACCTCACGCAGGTTACCGATATGAATGCGACCCGAGGGAGTGATTCCAGTAACGATATGATACACATGATCTTCGGGGTGAGGCTGAGCAAGAATCTGATCAACTATACGATCTGCCCAATGTTGACTTTTTCTCTCTGGCATTGAAAATTTACTCCTGTATCTCCTTATGTATCTCCTGAATTAAGCTTGTGATAGGCTTGCCCGCCGCTGCACCTTAAAGAATAAGAATAGCTCGAAAAGCAGAAATTTTATCTTTCGGCTAGTTAAGGCACGGCGGGAAAAATCATCTAAAATAAATTATTATATCACTTTTTACTTCAATTTCCACTACTAAATGCAGCAATTCAGATGTTCCCCATGTTTAAATTAGGAGGAGGAGATAAGCCGCAGGGTAAGGGTATTGAGGTAAAAGACAATAGTA
>JAILZY010000036.1 GCA_023512255.1 bacterium
CTTTCTTCTCTCTTTATTTTCTCTCCTCCCCTTTATATTTTCAACATTATTTTTTCAACATGGGGAACATCTGAATTACTTATTTTACAATACCTTTATTAAAATTTTCAATATGTTATGTAGGAATAGTCATCAGCAGGTAAATCCCTAACCCCAGAAAAACCAAATTGCCTAGCCAGGCAGCCAGAATCGGAGGGAGAGCTCCAGCACGGCCAAGAGAAATACTGAGGTAAAAGATAACCCAATAGATAAAGCTAATCAGAAGCCCTAATCCGATATTAAAAAGCCTGCCGCTGCGATCAACTTTTACAGCAAAAGATACTCCGATCAGGGCAATGATAAAGGTAATAAAGGGGGTTGAAATCTTGGTATGCAAATCGACTAGATACCTGTCTACGTTATAGCCTGCCTCGCGCAGCCGAGCAATGTAGCGGGAGAGCTCCTGATAAGACATCTCTTCCGGCAGCTTCTGCAAAGCAAAGATATCCTCAAATTGCTCTGGGAGAGAAATGGCTCTCTGGTCAAACTCCTGGAAAGTCATTTTGGAGAAATCATCAGGGCTGAAAATGCGCTCTATTCCATGCTCCAGATACCAGATCCCGTTGCGGTAACTACCCCGCTGAGCATCAATTCGGCGGATGATCCGAAACTGTGGGTCCAACTCAAACATAATGATACCCCTGACCTCGTTAAGCTGTGGATTTACTAGTTGAATATTAAAAAGCCGCGTCTTTTCCCAAAACCAGATTCGCCCCTCAGACAAACGCTGGCCAGGATTTTTCCCTTCCATCAGTTTTTTGTAGTAGCTAGCAAGCTGATTGCTCTCGATTAAGACTGTCTCCTGACATATAAAGGAGAAGGCGGACAGGAGCGCAGCCATGAGCAGAATACCAGCAGTGGCCCGATAGAGACTGATGCCGGCGGCTTTCATAGCCAGAAGTTCCCGATTGCGGGACATTATCCCTAAGGTCAGCAAAACAGCGATTAAAAAAGCTACCGGCAGGAGTTGAAAAAAAGTTGCCGGAAGGCTATAAAATAGATACCTTAGCATGTAGCCAAGAGAAGTGCCAGATTTTATAACATCATCGAGCTTTTCGAAAAATTCAATAATCGTATATATTCCCAGAAGACAGACACTCGTTAGAACAAGTGAGCGGGAAAATTCATTAATTAGATATCTATCCAGGATCCGCATATATCTTTTTTTGAGGGGAAAACCCTTTTGAAAAAGGGTTTTCCCCTCAAACCCTTTTCCTAAAACTTTAATTATATAGTTATTAAAGTTTTAGGAGGATGGTTTGGAAGGAACCCTTTTTCAAAAGGGTTCCTTCCAAAGAGTTCCTTCTAAACTCAGTGCCATAATTCTTCTCAGCTACTCCTCTATTCGTCTGAGCAGATAGACCGCTGGCAGCATCAAGAGCAGGTTTGGCATCCACATGGCCAGCCAGGCAGGCAGCCATCCTCCATAAACCATCACCTTCCCTGCAGCCAAGAGAGCATAGTAAACCAAAATAATAATCAGACTTAATCCAAATCCACTGACCCGAGTGCCTTTCCGGCTTTGAACCCCTAGGGGACAGCCCAGCAAGGCAAAGACAACACAGGCAAAGGGAATGGAAAATCTTTTATGCCATTCGATCAGGAGCTTGTCAATAGAATGTCCTGCTTTTTTTTGTCGTTTGATCTCACGGTAGAATTCCTTCATGCTCATGGCTCGAAAATCTCTCCTCTCATCATCCACACTGCCCCCATGGACGAGAAGGTCGTAGGTCGCAAAGGAGAGCCGATGATATTCCTTAGGATTGGCAGGGTTATTTCTATGAATGGTGCCATCCTCAAGGCGCAAGACAATCTTGAGCGTTCGATCATCAGCAATTAATTTTCCCCTCCGGGCAAAGATGGTAATAACCTCACCCTTTTTCCTCTGATCCGAAATAACCACCTTGGATAGCGAGGTGCCGTAGATCTGGTCAACATAAATAATCAGGCCCTCAAGGTTCTCATTGAAGGTTTTTTCATTAAGCCCCAAAGCAGCACTTTTCCAGCTGGCGCGCAGGGCTAATTGTTGAAAGGCAGCGTTTCCCTTCGGAATTAGAAAGCAGGATACATACATGGTCAGGCCAAAGATAGCTATAGCCGCTGCCAGCACCGGGGTGATAATCCGATGCAGAGGAACCCCAGCCGCCCGCAGGGCCAGGATTTCATTATCCGATGACATGCGGCCAAAGACAATCAGAATGGCGAAAAGAAGGGACATGGGAATAATGAACACCAAAAGTGAGGGCAGTAGATAGACCAGCAAGAGTGCGACCACAGTCGCCGGAACCTGACTGCCAACAATCAGGTCCGTTAGGCGCAGAATCTTGCCCATCAGGAGGACGAAGGTAAAAACCATGATCCCTAGCCCAAAGGGAGGAATTAATTCTTTTAGGATATAACGGTCAATAACCTTCAATGCTGACCATAGAAAGTCAATTAGTTATCGAAAATAGTTATCGAAAAAAAAGGGGTAGCGTTTATCTACCCCTTTTTTCGAGAAAATTTCAGCCTTAAAAAAACCTTACCTTATTTCGCCTTAGGATGACATTCTTCACACTTGGTAGGAGCTTTCTTGGCGATAGCATCCTTATTGGTCTTGTGGCATCCTTTGTAGCAGTTGTTGTGCATGGCGTCTTTCAGGGGGATAATCTTGTTCCCTTCGCCATGGGCTTCTGCTCCGTGACAGTCCTTGGTGCTGCATTTGTTGGCATTAGCGGTATCGTTGTTGTCCTTCATGTTGTGATGGCACTCCTTACAGCCAGCAATATCTGCATGCTTCTTGTGACTTAAGGTAACAAGACTTTTGGTTTTCTTGTTGCCCTTAAACTTGTCTGCCGGACTATCAATCTCAAAGGTGTCCTTGACTTTTGGAGCCTCGGCAGCCTTCAGAGCAGATACCCCAACCACTAATAAAGAGAGCACAAGAGTTACTAACAAAGCCTTTTTCATTCTATCTATCCCTCCTTTCCCCTTATAGATTAACCAGGCGGTTTATACAAAAACGCCTGGCGATTAATTCGCTGAATTATAGTAAAAATATTTTTTCGCTGTCAATACATAAGCTGATAACTATTTGAGAACTAAAACCTATCAAGCTTAATAGTGTTCAATATCGATTATATTCACAAATCCAAACTTATTGAGCGGCTGCTCGAACTGCTCATCATCCCCAAGAACCAGCAGAATATTATTTTCCGGCTGAAGATACTGCCTGGCCACCCGCTGCACATCCTCAAGACTTACCCGGCGGATATTCTCCTGGAAACGATCCAGATAATCCTTTGGCAATCCATAGTATTCAAGAGAGATTAACTGCTCTACCACTGCCTCTGAGGAGTTGAAAGAAAAGATAAACTGATTTAGGATCGACTCCTTAGCCCATTTGAGCTTATCAGGAGAAATCTGGCCACGCTTGACCCTATCCAGAATCTGATAGATCAGGGAGATAGCCAAAATCGTGCTTGAGGAGTTGGTGAAGCAATAAGCCCCCGAGACTCCATAGTTAATATAGCCATTGTAAAAACTTCCTACACTATAGGCTAGCCCTCGACTTGAGCGGATTTCCTCAGTCAGATAGGAATTAAATCCATCGCCTCCCAGTAGGTGATCTAGAATCAGAAAGGCAAAATAGTCAGGGTGATTCTGCGGCACGGAAAATCCTCCAGTAACGATGATCGATTGAGGTAATTTCCTGGAAATGTAATTGATTGATTTTACAGTTTTCCCTGATGGAACAGGAGGAGGTGGAACAGGAGCCTGAAGAGGCGACCATCCAGCAGTCAATTTTTCTAGTTTCTCTATAATTTCCTCTGGCTGGAAATCACCACTGATACCCATAATGATATTGTCAGGGTGAAAGTATCGCTGGTGGAAATTGACCATATCCTGCCTGGTCAGTTTCTGAATACCGGCGATAGTGGCTTCCCGGCCGCGAGGGTCCCCGCGATAGAGAATTTTGCGGAATTCTCGAAAAGCGATGTCTTGTGGAGAGTCGTTTTTGCGGCGAATACTTTCGATTTTCTTATCCTTAGCCAAATTCACCTTTTCCTGACTAAAGGCCGGATTGCGCAGAACGTCAAAAAAGAGTTCAAGTCCCTTGTCCAGGTCCTTAGTTAGCACGGACAGCGAGGCGCTCCCTGACTCCCGGTCAATGGTTGTATTGATGTGGATGGAGTGAAATTCCAGCTCCTCATCGAGCTTTTCCGCAGACATTGAGCTTGTTCCGCCGGTGCGCATCACCTCGGCGGTAAGCTGAGCTACGCCAATCTGATCAGGCAGCTCATAGACGCTACCTGTCCGAATCAGGGCAGTAACATCAACAATAGGGATCTCATGGTCAGGCAAAAGATAAATAATCAACCCATTTTTTAATTGCCTGCGCTCTGCCTTGGGAATATTAAACTGCAAGGGGGGATAGCGTAGGCTTCGGGGTGAAGGCAGGGCTACGGAAGAGGTTAAAGCCCTGCTGGTGGGGGATGAGGTAGCCAAGGTGCAGGCTGCAAGATAAAGTAGGCAGAGTGTGGCCAGCCCCATCTTCAGCCAATTTTTTGATAGTCTCCTCACTTTGGTTGCGGTAGTCATTTTCCCCCCCTTCCTGATTTTGGCACTAAGATAGCTACGGTTCTATTTTCCTCGCTGAGGTATTTTTTTACCTTTTCTTGAATCTCGTCGGCAGTTATGGTGTCTAAGACCTCAAGATGGGTGTCGATGTATCTCCAGTCTCCAGCCACGCTTTCAAAGTAGGAGAGCTTACTGGCCAGGCCAGCGTTGGAATTCAAGGATCGGATAAACTCTCCTGCTAGTTGATTTTTAACCTTCTGTAGCTCTCGGTCTGAAATCTCCTCCGTCTTCAGCCGCTCGATTTCTTCATAAACGGCTTGCTCTACCTCTTGGACCGTATGGGGATAGCGGGGCGTGGACATAATCATGAACAGGTTGTCAAATCGGGCTCCAGGCATTCCATTGGCTGTATCAACCCGAACCGCAATCTGGTCTTTTTCTACCAGGCGACGCCAGAGGCGGGAGGTGCGGCCTGCGGAAAGAATAGCATCCACAAGATCAAAGACATAATCCTCTCGGCTGGGCAGGGTTGGCTTATGATAGCCGATCATGAGCTGAGGCTGAGCATCGAGGTGCACGCTTATTCTGCGCTCACCTATCTGGGGAGGCTCTTTCAAGGTGGCAATATCCTCGGGCAGATGATCTTGACGAGGGAGTAAGCCGAAATAGCGCTCTACTAAAGTAAAAAACTCTTCTGCCCGAATATCTCCCACAGCGGCAATTACGGCATTGTTAGGGACATAATAGGTCTTAAAAAATTCTTCCATCTGCGATTTGGAGAGAAACTCTATCTGCGGCCCCCAGCCGATTACCGGATGCCGATAGGGATGTAATATATAGGCCACAGCTAGAAACTGCTCCCAGAATTTACTCAAGGGCTCGCTTTCATGGGTCTGCCGCCGCTCTTGCAGAACCACATCCCGCTCGGAATAAAATTCACGGAAAACAGGATTGGCAAACCGATCTGACTCTAGCCTTGCCCACAATTCAATCCGGTTGGAGGGAAGGCTCACCTGATAGGTAGTAAGATCAGCGCCAGTGCTGGCATTCAGCCCTACAGCTCCATTTTCGGTGTATAGAAGGCTTATCTCATCGGTGATCACATACTGACTAGCCTGCTTTTGGAGACTCTTTAATTCCTCTTCTAGCTCTTTGAGCACCTTAGGATTAGCAGCCTTGCCCTTTTTCCTCTCAGAATCAAGTTTTTGGCCAACCTGATCGATCTTAGCCAGAAGCTTTTTTTCCTCGCTGAAATTTTTCGTTCCAACACTGCTTGTCCCTTTAAACATCATATGCTCAAGGAGATGGGCTAGCCCCTTTCCCCCCTCATCAACCATTCCTACCCGAAACCTGAGGTAGATTGAGACCGTAGGTGCCTGATGCCTCTCAAGCACCAGGACCTTGAGACCATTGTCCAGGGTTTTTTCAATCACCCGATCTCGAAGATGGGTGGATGCTGCCAGACACGGATAGACACGGATGATTAAGATGATCAGCCCAGCAATTAGAAACCAAGCTTTGTTATTCGATCTGACGTTCTTCGATCTGCCGTTCATAGGAAATATGACCCTGAGAATTGTTTTGGGGTTAAATTTTCCCACCGCGAAACTTTTGAGCACATATTTCTAAAAGCCTGTTTGAGAGGCTAAATTAGCCTAATTCATCAAACTTGTCAAGCCCCTCATCATCCGTTCGACTATCGGCACACTGTTTGCATTTTCCCATAGTCTAAAGATTTCTCTAAAACTGCTCTTAGAAATCTTATGCTGCTATTTCGGCAAAAAGCAAGTAACTCATTGGCTGGTTAAAAAGATCATTGGCTGGTCAAAAAGAATAGATTGGCAAATATAGGGGGGATATGGTGATCGCCTGGCACAGGGTGAGAAGATGGCCACGGCTGTCTATAGCCCCTGTGGCTAGAGAAAAGCATCGTGGGCCGCTAGGTTTGATTCTGGGAATCGTCGTCCTGATCGGATTTTTAGTCTGTGGGCAATCAAGCTGTGGACATGCCGAGTGGCTTTCTGCCAATCCGCTCTTCTTCTCTGGGCCATCCTGGTCAGTAGCGGCCCCTGCTCAGTGGTCTTGGGCTAGCGGTCAGTCTGGTGGGGGATCTGTCTGGGAGTTTTTCCCTTGGGCCGGCGGCCTCTTTTATCCCCAGAGCTTGTGGTGGAGTATTGGCTGGCCAGAAAATCAGGCTATCTCCTCTGTCTGGGGTGCGGCCTGGCCGATCTTTCCAGCTGATCCGATCACAAGTTCTTTGGCCGGCTATGAAACAGCTTCCTCTCTTCTGCTCAGGGCTTATTTACTTGATACTCTCCTTATCAACACTTTTTCCAATCCCTGGCTGCTCTTGAGCCGGTCAGCTTTTTCTTCCCGTACAGCGGCCAATGCTAATCCGCCTCTTGTAGATCGGCGCACGGTCGGCATCGAATCACGGCAGGTTCTCTATAAGTCTTCAGCACTACAGACTGCAAAATTCTCCTCTGTGCCAGGGATTCCCGCTTATCGGGCAAATCAGGTCGTGGTGCAATTTGTGCCAGGGACTTCTTCCTCTGAGGTTGGGCGGATTTGTGCCCGACATGGGTATCGTGAGGTCTACACCAGCCCCTATTCAGGCTATACTATCCTGAGTATCCCCTCCTCGATCCCAGTGATTGAGGCGGCACGGCGGCTGCAAGCCGAGCTTTCAGTTCTTGTGGCTGAGCCGAATTACCTGCGACATGCCCACTTTGTGCCCAATGATCCATATTATCATTACCAGTGGCACCTGTCCCGTCTGAATTGCGAATATGCCTGGGATTATAGTAGCGGAGCAGGAGTTGTGGTTGGGCTGATTGATTCTGGTGTCGCCTTTGAAACTAACGGCACCTTCAGACAGGCTCCTGATCTTGCTGGAACCCTCTTTGTTCCAGGGTATGATTTTGTCAACAACGATGCCTTTCCTGATGACGACTATGGTCATGGTACTCATATGGCTGGCTGCATTGCCCAGACGACAAATAATCTGCTAGGGGTGGCTGGTGTAGCCTTTAATGCAGCCATTATGCCGGTTAAGGTTATGGATAATATTGGAGGTGTAGTTATCAGCACCGAAGTCGATGGGATTTATTTTGCCGCTAACAACGGCGCTAAGGTTATCAGTATGAGTCTCGGAGGGCCCGGCACCTCAGCCATTGAGGCTGCGGCCATTACTTATGCCTATAATAATGGTGCAACTATCGTCTGCTCAGCCGGCAACTCTGGCTCCAGCACCCCAGAATATCCAGCCTCTTATCCAGAGCCGATCTCGGTAAGCGCTATTCGCTACGATTATACTCTCCCCTCTTATTCCAATTATGGCACCTATGTTGATGTCTGCTCACCCGGAGGCGATCTGAGTGTGGACCAGAACCTCGATGGATTCGGAGATGGGATCCTGCAGCAGACCCATGATGGAAAAAACTATACTACCTTTTACTATTACTTTATGGAAGGCACCTCCCCGGCCTGTGCTCTGGTCTCTGGCGTAGCTGCCCTGATCATTGGAAAGAGCACCATTCCACTGGCTCCGGTCGATGTAGTCTCGATTATCAAGAGCACTGCCACGGATCTTGGCACTGCTGGATGGGATCAGTATTTCGGCTATGGTCTGGTCAATGCCTACCTGGCTGTGCTCAGAACACCATAGAGATTATAGTTATAGTAACCTCCCTGGGAGGATATGGTAATCGGAGTATACGGTAGCGGCCTCACCTTTGATAATCCACACCTGTTGATAATACCTGTGGTAATAAATAGACAGTGCTAGCCATTGATTTTTCTACAAATTATTTTTTAAAATAGCTCTCCTCCCTGCAAAGTGTGGTAATTTTATCACAAAAAAAGCGACTATTCCTTTACCCAGGGCCAAAGATGATGATTTATCAAAAGAAAAATAAGCCAATAATATTGGCATATAAAATGCATCATCCTTAATGACCTGTGAATATACATTAACAAATATAAAAATGAATATAAATCCATTCATGCTTTTGAGCTCTTTTCCAGCAAAAAGAGGCAGGATAAAACGATGATTTCTTATCAAAGAACAATTAGAGAAAAAATAAGCTGTAGCGGCATCGGTCTCCATTCAGGGGAGAAAACCAAAATCACTCTTTTCCCTGCCGAGCCTGACAGTGGAATCCGATTCCGCCGGACTGATGTCCCAGGAAAGGATGTCCTGATTGAGGCTTCCTATCGGAATTTGGCCACGGTAAACTATGCAACTACCCTATCAAAAGATGGCTATCGCGTCCAGACCGTGGAGCATCTTCTGTCTGCTTTGGCCGGATTGGGGATCGACAATCTGCTGATTGAAATTGATTCTGGGGAAGTGCCGATTATGGATGGCAGCGCGGCCCCTTTTGTTTTTCTGATTCAGGAGGCAGGCGTGGTAGAGCAGCCGGTGCCGAGAAAATATATTAAGATCAAAAAGACCATTCAGGTAGGCACAGGTGATAAATTTATTAAAATCACTCCGGCAAAAGAGTTTGAAGTTACCTACACCATCCATTTTGATCATCCACTGATTAATACTCAGCAGGCCCACTATGTTATTAGTGAAGCTACGTTTATCAGGCGAATATCTCGTGCCCGGACCTTTGGTTTTCTCCACGAAACCCAAAAACTCAGAGAAGCGGGATTGATCAAGGGAGGTTCACTGAACAACGCTATCGTGGTCGGTGACTATCACATCTTGAATGGGGGATTGCGGCTCGAAGATGAGTTTGTCTGCCATAAGATCATTGATTTTCTAGGCGATATTTCTTTGCTTGGACGTCCCATAATCGGCCATGTTACTGCTTACAAGGCTGGACATGGGCTTCATGCGCTGCTGGTTCAGGAAATCGCCCCCTATATCCATAAATGGGAGTTTATTCCTGAACTAGAAGAAAAACCTACTTTCTCTGAAAGTATCTTATCTCATAACCAGATCATCTATCCCTATCCAAAGACAAATCTTGTAGCCACAACAGCGCCCTAGAAGCTTCTCCCCTAGAAGCCCCTATGAGATTGGGGCTTTAGGCGCATCACTCCTATGGGATATTAGGAACAAGAGACAGTCTCATGAGATACTTACCCAGGGCAGTTAAATTTTCACTATTGAGACTTTAATGAGAATGATGAGACTTTAATGAGAGAGTTAGATTTTCACTATTTGAGACTTTAATGAGAATGAGGCAGGAAACTTTAATTTCAGGAAATTTTAAGGAGAAGAGGAAGAAAAGTAGAGTAAAAGAGCCTCCCTGATGATTTTGGCCGCTACAATACTGCTCACCTGATGGGGAGGCTGGGGCAAAAGCTCTACCACATCCATACCGACTACCTCAGCGGCCTGAAAGGTTGAGAGAATCTCGATCACCTGATCGAAGGTCAACCCTCCCGGCTCTGGTGTTCCAGTGTCGGGAAGGACCGCAGGATCTAGGATATCTAAATCGAGACTGAGATAAATGGGGTGACCATTAATTTTCTGTTTTATGATTTCAAGGTCAGATGGCCAGGCTTTGTACTGGCAGCCAATTTTGCGGGCCAGAAGAAACTCCTCACGAGTTCCTGAGCGGATGCCGATCTGGATCAGATGAGAGCCTTCAACAAACTCCAGAACCCGGCGCATTACCGTACCATGAGACAGCTGCTCTCCGAGGTACTCATCCCGCAAGTCTGCATGGGCATCAAGGTGAATTACCATAAGCTCAGGATAATACTTTTTGACTGCCTTGATAATGGGTAGGCTAATCAGATGTTCGCCACCAAGGGTTATGGGGACCTTATGCTCATTGAGCAGATGATCTATGGTTTGCTCGATGAGGGCAAGAGCCCGCTGCGTATTTCCAAATGGCAGCTCTAGATCGCCAAGATCGCAGAAATTGATTTCCGAAAGGTCTCGGTTAAGTTTTGGGCTGTAGCTTTCCAGTGCCCAGGAGGCCTCACGGATGGCATTGGGTGCAAATCGCGACCCAGGCTGATAGCTTGAGGTTCCATCAAAGGGACAGCCAAGCAGAACCAGCGAAGCAGCCGTATATTCTGCTTGGGCATTGAGGAAATGCAGAGAGTTAAAACGAGTTTCCATTAGGCAGCATTTCCTCTACGAAATTAGGCAGGCTAAATGATGAGCGATGAACTTGTGGATTATAATACCTAGGTTTTGGCTGAAGCTTCTCATAGCGCTTTTCGTCAGGGCGATCTGATAACAGGTTTCCCTTGGAACACCAGGCAAAGCTCCAGCAGCCGGCTGGGTAGGTTGGAATAAAGGCTAGATACATTTTACAAACTGGAAAGACATTTTTTAGCTTCCGGTACATGGGGCTAATTATATTCTCGTGGACAAAAGGAGATTCTGACTGGGCCACCAACAGACCTCTATCCCTGAGGGCGCGATGAATATCCTGGTAGAAAGCCTCAGTAAAGAGCCCTTCTCCTGGACCGATAGGATCGGTCGAGTCAACGATAATTACATCATAGTCAGAGCGGCAGTTTTTGACAAATTGAATTCCATTTGCAATATGAATAGTAACTTTCGGAGAGCTTAATCCTTGAGTTAGAGTAGGGAAATACTCCCTACATTTGTCGATGACCATCTGGTCGATTTCAACCAGATCAATATGTTCAACCTCTGGATGTTTCAGCACTTCGCGAACCGATCCCCCGTCCCCTCCCCCAACAATGAGGACCTTTTGCGGGTTAGGGTGAGAGAGCAGAGGAACATGGGTGATCATCTCATGATAGACAAATTCATCCCGCTCGGTCAGCATGACTAGACCATCCAGTAGGAGAATTTTCCCATAGTGAGGTGTCTGAAGAATGGTGATCTGCTGATACTTGCTCTTTTCCTGAAGGAGGCAATCGGTAACCTTGATCGTAATTCCTGTAGTCTCAGTATGTTTTTCTGTATACCAAAGTTCCATATCCATAGTTGAAAAGCCTCATCTTAGTCCCACAAAACCACAGCCGCGAAGGCAGCTCCGATCTTTTTAACCTGATATTCGATAGCAATACTTTGGATTTCCCTGATCTCCTTCTGACGCATCATCATGCCCTGCTCAGCCATATGGCGGACTATGTTTTCAATATCTTGCTTGCGCCCCTGAGCGGAGTACTCCATAATTAAACCAGGATAGTCTGGATCGACAGGAAAAGCAGCGGCTACCGCGGCGGAGATATACTCGTCCTTGATATCACTGCTGATCGAAGCATAGGCTACAGGCACCAGAGAGCCAGCCGGAATAGTACATGGAGAAATCTTCGTGCACCTAGGGGGAACAATACTGCTCATTTTCACCAGGTTGACATTTCCAATACCGGCATCCAAGAGCGCACCATCAAAGGCATTCAAAGGAGAATATCCTTCCGATGCTCCAGCGACGAAAAAATATTTGGTCGGTGTTTTAATAATCATACTAGTCTCTAACCTTACACTTTGTAGCAGCTGAATTAAGGGTTTCTACCAATGGTTTGTACGCGAGGTGCTGAGGGTGTTGCAAATCAAGCTGTCCTCTTTTCATTTCCATAGTGGTAGCATAGGAAGCTTTCAGCTTCTCTTTCAAAAACTCAAAGGCCTTCCATGGATCTACGGTATCGCCGCAGGTGAAAATATCAACCGCTGCATAACCGTATTCTGGCCAGGTATGGATGGCCAGATGCGACTCGGCAATGACGACGACTCCACTGATTCCATGTGGGTTAAACAAATGAAACACACTTTTTACAATGGTGGCGTTGCAAGCCTGGGCAGCGCTTTCCATGTATTTCTGAATAAGGCTACAGCTATTCAGGATGGTATGATCGCAGTCATAGTATTCTGCAAGTATTTGGCGGCCTAGTGCTATCATAAGCTACCCTCCTTCTTTGCCCATTATACCTCCTTGCTTATTTTGCTTATTGATAATAAGCAACCCATAAAGACAAGACAGCTATTTTACCTTATTTATTCTTTAATGTAAAGAATTATTTTTGTAAAAAATCATTTGCTATGTGCATGATTTTATGGTATTTTTGATTATACAAGATAAAAACAATTTTATCAATACGAACACATTTTCCAAGGGTGCGGAAAATAAGAAAATCTTGCTTGACAAGCAAGATGATTTGTGAGATTCTCTTCGCCGATAAATATATCTAAGATATTTAAATTTAATTGATTTCTCACAACAAACTTTGAGGAGAAAAAGCATGTTTGATGAGGTAAAGAAAGCTCTGGAAGAGATTCGCCCGATATTGCAGGCTGATGGAGGCGACGTGGAGTTGATAGGGGTTGAAGATGGGGTAGTTAGGCTAAAGCTGATCGGAGCCTGCTCGGGATGTGCCATGGCCAAAATGACCCTAAGGATGGGCATTGAAAGGAGATTGAGGGAAAAAGTGCCTCAAATCAAGGGAGTGGAAGAGGTATAGGCCAGGCCAAAAAAGAGAAAAGGCAAAGAGGCTATATCTTTGTGGCCAGGAGAGCCTGCGGTGAGAAAAGAATTTTAAGAATCTATCCCAAATCATTAATCTCTATTGTTTAGTGGTCCTTTCGCTAAGTAAATATACATTAATGATAACCTCATTAAAGCCAAAACCTTAAGATTGGCCTTTAATTAGGTGATTCCGTACTTAGCGAGGAAACCACTTAGTGGTCTTTTCGCTAATAAAGTTTGCAAGCTGGGCGGGCACAAGGTTTGCACGCTACAATTGATAGCGTTTGTGATAGCGTAATTGATATCCGCTGCGCAACTTGTGTTACTCACTTGGCGAGGAAACCACTTAGCTTTGAGAAGTTTTGAGGATTATCTGTAAGCCCATCTTGGTCAACATAAAATGGCTGTTGGCGGTGATAAAATGATTGACAATCAGGTCTTTTTTTCATAAAGTAGTATACTTCGCTTTTCGTTATTTACTGCTGGTTATAGAAATTATCAAAATTCTAATTCGGGTGTACGAATTTGAAAGAGATTATTATAAATGCCAATCCTTATGAAAAACGAGTTGCTTTGCTGGAGAATCGCCTCTTGACGGAAATATACATTGAAAGGCGAAGAAGCAAAAGGATAAATGGCAATATCTACAAGGGAAGAGTAGCTCGGGTCTTGCCTGGAATGCAGGCTGCCTTTGTTGATATTGGCATCGGTCGGGATGCCTTTTTATATGTAGTTGATGTTATCGATCCTTCTCTTGATTATGATAAGATTATGTTGTCTGATGATGTTGATGTTATTGATACTGATGAAGAGCTGATCGAAGAAAAAAGCCCTTCTCACTACAGTGGGGCCGCGATCGAGGATCTATTAAAAGAAGGGCAGGAGGTGCTGGTTCAGGTATCTAAGGAGCCGCTGGGGACAAAGGGAGCGCGGGTTACGACCAATATTACCCTCCCTGGAAGGTATCTGGTATTCATGCCGACCGTGGACCATATTGGGATTTCCCGAAGGATCGAGGACAAAGCGGAAAGGGCCAGGCTGCGAGAGTTGATAAGCAAGCTGAAAAAGCCTAATGTCGGCTATATAGTCCGGACAGTAGGAGAGGGGAAGGATGAGAAGCATTTTCGGGCAGATATTGAGTATCTATCAAAGCTTTGGGAAAATATTCTCATTAAAAGCAATAGTTGTTCTGCTCCTTGTCTGGTTCATCGGGAGCTAGACATCCTGCTCAAGACCCTGAGAGACATTTTTAACAATGACATTGATCATCTGGTGATCGACTCCAAAGAAGAATATGATCGGTGTATCGAGTTTCTTGAGACCTTTCTCCCTAATCTAACCGATCGGGTTAAACTCTATACTAAGCCAAAGCCTATCTTTGATGAATACGATATTGAGCGTCAGATCGAGGATGCCCTCTCGCCAAAGGTTTGGCTGAAATCGGGCGGCTATATTGTTATTGATGAGACCGAGGCCCTGATCGCTATTGATGTCAACACTGGGAAATTTGTCGGTGAAACGAGCCTTGAGGAGACCATATTCAAGATCAACATGGAGGCTATTCAGGAGATTGTGCGGCAAGTGCGGCTCAGGGATCTTGGGGGAATTATCGTTATCGACTTTATTGATATGGAGAGTGAGGAAAATCGCACTAAGCTTCTCCAAGCCCTTGAGGAGGAATTAAAGCGCGACCGCATGCGGACTAAGGTTCTTCAGTTGACGGAACTGGGGCTGGTAGAGATGACCCGCAAGAGAATCAAGCAGAGTCTGTCCAATATCCTTACTACTCCTTGTCCTTATTGCAAAGGAACTGGCCGGGTAAAATCGGTTCTTACTATCTGCCGGACCATTCAGCGGGAGATCGATCGACTGGCTCCTACCTGCAAGGGAGATGAGATTCTGATTAAAGCACATCCCAATGTGGCCGCTTTCTTTTATAAGCAGGAGGATGCCCTGTTGGAATATCTGGAAGGGAAATATAACAAACGGATTACTGTCCGAAGTGATCCGGAGCTTCACTATGAACAGTATGAAATTGTTGTCTTATAAATACTTATGAGGAGGTGGAAGCATTTCATGTATGCAGTGATTGAGACAGGCGGAAAGCAATATAAAATTTCCCCGGGTGATGTGATTGCCGTTGAAAAGCTTGAGGGAGAAAAGGGTAGCCAAGTAGAGTTCGATCAGGTGCATCTGATTGCCGACCAAGAGCAAATTAGCTGTGGCCAAAAGGTCCAAGGGGCCAGGGTACGAGGGACGATCTTGGGAGAGAAGAAGGGGAAGAAGGTCATCGCCTTTAAGTATAAAAGAAGGAAAAGCTATAAGAGAAAGATCGGACATCGGCAAAAATATACCACGGTACGAGTGGATGAGATTTTACCTGCTTCGGTGTGATCGGAGCAGACTCTTCGTCTTAAGGAGGTTGTGATCATGGCTCATAAAAAGTCAGGAGGAAGCTCCGTTAATGGAAGGGATAGTGCCAGCAAGCGGCTAGGAGTGAAAAGATTTAGTGGCCAGAAGGTTTCGGCTGGCAGTATCTTGGTGAGACAGCGTGGGACAAGGATTTATCCCGGCCACAATGTTGGCCGAGGGGGAGATGATACCCTGTTTGCCAAAATTGATGGATTCGTCAAGTTTGAGAGAAAAGGCAAAACCAGAAGGCAGGTCAGTGTTTATGCTGATCCATGTTTATGTGCCTAAAAAAGATGGTGATGATCTTATTTTAAGATCATTATTGATGTTTCCCGATGTTTATTGATGAGGCACGAATCCGGGTAAAGGCAGGATGCGGCGGAAACGGTTGTGTGAGTTTTCGGAGAGAAAAATATGTTCCCAAGGGAGGCCCGGATGGAGGAGATGGTGGGGATGGTGGCAATGTAATTCTGAAAGCCTCACCATCGGTTAGGACTCTGCTTGGTCTGCGCCATCAGGCTCTGTTTCGGGCCGAGAATGGAGCTCCTGGCAGCGGCGGCAAAAAAGCCGGGAAAAGGGGTGATGACCTTATCATCAATGTTCCAGTGGGAACAGTGATTAAGGATGCTGAAAGCGGTCAGGTATTGGCAGATTTGAAAACTGCGGGAGACCTCTTTGTGGCTGCCCGAGGTGGCCGTGGAGGACGAGGGAATGCCCGATTTGCCACTCCGACCAACCAGGCCCCTCGTCGGGCGGAAAAGGGAGGCCCCGCGCAAGAGAGATATCTGCATCTTGAGCTGAAACTTATCGCTGACGTTGGGCTGATCGGCTTGCCCAATGCCGGAAAATCCACCCTGATATCAAAAGTTTCCGCAGCTAAACCCCGAATTGCTGACTATCCCTTCACTACCCTTCATCCTAATCTCGGTATGGTGATGACCGATGATTACCATAGCTTTTGCATGGCCGATATTCCAGGTCTGATTCAGGGAGCACATCAGGGCGTTGGGTTAGGAGACCGCTTCTTGCGGCATATCGAGCGAAGCCGTCTGCTGGTACACCTGATTGATGTTTCCCGAAGCACAGGACCTGCTGATCCAATTGAGGCCTTTCGGACGGTCTTTGACGAGATGAGGCTCTACAATCAGGCTCTGACGCAAAAAAAACAAATTGTTGTGGCTAACAAGATCGACGATTTGGATGAGAAAAAGCTTCAGGCCCTGGAGCGTTTTTGTCAAGATGAGGGATATCCTCTGGTGAAGATTTCGGCGGCTACGGGAGAGAATATCGCCGCCTTGATAAGGCTTATTCAGCGACTGCTTGCTGAGCTTGAAACAGAAACCACTGATTTGAGGTGAGAAATCCTATGGACAAATCTATGGACGCGGCAGATCAAGAACGTTTTGAACGGAGGCGGGAAATTCTGGAAAATGCGAGGCGTATTGTGGTCAAGGTGGGCAGCGCGGTTTTAGCTGAAGATGGCTTTGCCTTGAACCGCCAGGCAGCTTCAGCCCTGGCTAGTGAGATTTCAGCCCTGACCACCCACCAGAGCGGCCGCGAGGTAGTGCTGGTTTCCTCTGGAGCCATTTTGGCTGGGATGGAGCGGCTTAACCTAAAAACCAGGCCCCACACTATTCCTCACAAGCAGGCTATTGCTGCTATTGGGCAAAGCTCGCTGATGAGAATCTATGAAGAATGTTTTAGGGAAAAGGGGCGAATCATAGCTCAGATTCTCTTAACTGTCGATGACATGAATGATCGGCAAAGATATCTGAATGCTCGCAATACGATTTTTACTCTGTTTCGATACGGGGTGATCCCTATTGTCAATGAGAATGACACCGTGGCCACCAATGAGATAAAATTCGGGGACAATGACCGGCTATCTGGTCTTGTGGCCAGTCTGATCGGTGCTGATCTTCTGATTATTCTCTCCCATGTGGATGGGCTTTATACTGCTGATCCGACCGAGCAGCCAGATGCAGAACTTATCTGCTTTGTAGATAAAGTTACTGAGGAAATCAGGAATCTGGCTAAAGGGAAGACCTCATTTATTGGCACCGGCGGTATGCAGACCAAAATTCTCACCGCCTATGAGGCCTCCAAATCAGGCATTGCCACCTGGATCGTCAATGGCAAGTCTCCTCAGATTTTGTCTCAGATTCTGCATCATCCTGATCGAAAAATAGGGACATTCTTTTTCCCTGAAAAGGATAAACTGACCAGCCGAAAAGCTTGGATCGGCTATGCCCTTCGACCAAAGGGGAAAGTGGTAGTTGATGACGGTGCTCGGCATAAGTTGATCGTCGAGAAAAAGAGCCTTTTGCCTAGTGGAATCGTGCAGAGCGAGGGCAATTTTGGGGTTGGAGATCTAGTGCAGTGCGTGGGGCTTGATGGCCGTGAATTCGCCCGTGGGCTAGTAAATTACAACCATGAGGAGGTTGAGGTCATCAAGGGGAAAAAATCTACGGAAATCGAGCAGCTTCTAGGGTATAAATATTATGATGAGGTGATTCATCGGGACGATTTGGTCATTCTTTAGCTGAATGAGGGGATAGAGAATCTTCCCGACGCCTTGAAATCTTTGAGAATTACCTCTAATAACAAATCCAGTAAAATCAAGGGCTTAAGAGAAAGAGTACAAAGCAGAGGAGATTAATCTAATTTTTATTGTGAATAGACTCTATTCTTAACTGTAAGTTGAGGAGGATAGGTCATGGACATCAAACAGGCGGTTTTGGCTCAGGCTCGGCAGGCTAAGCAGGCTGCCCGCAAATTAGCCACCTTGTCATCATCGGTTAAGGATAAAGCTTTGCTTGAGATGGCTGCTGGAATTGAGGGCCAGAGGGAGGAAATTCTTTCGGCCAACCGCAAGGATGTAGAGGCCGCAGGGCAAAAGGGGCTTTCTAAGGCCATGATTGACCGGCTGACCCTGAATTCTGGGCGAATTGCGGCTATGGCTCAAAGCTTGCGCGAAATTGCTGCTCAGCCCGATCCGGTTGGATCCGTGGACCGGATGTGGAGGCGGCCGAACGGCCTTGAAATTGGGAGGCTTCGAGTTCCAATTGGGGTAATTGCTATTATTTACGAAGCCCGGCCTAATGTTACCTCAGATGCAGCCGGGCTTTGCCTGAAGGCCGGCAATGCAGTGATCCTGCGGGGCGGATCAGAAGCTATCCACTCTAATCTGGCCATTGCCGAGGTCATCGGTCAGGCGCTTGAGCGCTCAGGTGTCCCCAAGGAGAGTGTTCAGATGATCTCGATCACTGATCGGCAGGCAGTGATGGAGCTTTTGACCTTGGATGAGTGGATCGACCTGGTTATTCCCAGGGGAGGGGAGGCTCTGATCAGGACAGTGGTCGAAAACTCAACCATTCCGGTTATTAAGCACTATAAGGGAGTCTGCCATGTCTATGTCGATGATCAGGCGGATTTGGCTATGGCCAGCCGGATTGTCATGAATGCCAAGGTGCAGCGGCCAGGGGTATGCAATGCCATGGAAACCCTCCTAGTGCATCAGAATGTGGCTGCTCAATTCTTGCCACCGATGATTGCTGAGCTTCGAGGGGCAGGGGTGGAAATCCGCGGCTGTCCGAGGACAAAGCTACTTGTGCCTGATGTGATACCGGCAACCGAGGATGACTGGTATGCTGAGTACCTTGATCTGATTCTGGCTGTTCGGGTGGTGGATGATTTAGATGCGGCTATTGATCACATCGCTACCTATGGGTCTATGCATTCGGATGCCATTGTTACCAAGGATTATAGCCGGGCGATGAGGTTCCTTCACGAGGTTGATTCGGCGGCTGTATATGTCAATGCTTCAACGAGATTTACCGATGGCGGGGTCTTTGGCCTTGGCGCCGAGATTGGCATCAGCACCCAGAAGCTGCATGCCAGAGGCCCGATGGGGGCCGAGGATCTGACCACCACTAAATACATTATCTTTGGTAATGGCCAGATTCGAGAATAATCGAGGAGAAGAAGCGCTTGTGAGATTTGCCCTCTATGGCGGGACATTTAACCCGGTGCATTACGGTCATCTGACGATTGCAGAAGAGATCCGGCAGCGGTTTTCTCTTGACCTGGTTTATTTTATTCCCTCAGCCCTCCCACCTCACAAGAGTAGTGAGCAGATTGCCTCCCCGCTCGATCGTTTCCTCATGGTAACCTTGGCTACGGTATCGAATCCCTCTTTTCTTGCCTCTTCGGTGGAGATAGATCGGGGTGGAAAATCGTACTCGATCGAAACGGTTCAGCACTTTAAGCAGCAGTTTGGCCAAAGAGCCCAGATTTATTTCCTCATGGGGCTTGATGCCTTTTTGGAAATCTCTACCTGGAAGGATTTTGCCGCCCTGCTCTCCTCTTGCAAACTGATCGTTACCAGCAGACCAGGGACTGACCTTGAGGCTGCGGTGAGAAATTTACCTACCATCCTCCGAGATCATCATCAAGGTTTGTGTTTTTCTCTTTGGAAGATGGGATCATCAGGCGAGATAACCCCAGTGGTGGATCAGGGAGAGAACCTTTTTTTCGTTGAGGTTACCGCCATTGACATCTCATCGACCATGATCCGCAGTCGGGCTTTTAGGGGGCAGTCTTTGCGGTATTTGACTCCTCGGGCTGTGGAGGAGTATATCAAAAAGCACAGCCTTTATAATGAAAAAGATAAAATCATAGGAGAGTAAAGTTTTATGCATCATCTCAGCGCTGAGGAAAAGGCAAGGCAGGGAGGCAGGGCTGCACTTGAAAAGAAAGCCATCGACATTGTGGCCTTCGACCTTCGGGGAATTTCCGATATGGCCGATTGCTTTCTCATCTGTAGTGGAACAACCGATCGGCACGTGAGGGCCATTGCCGATGCCATTGAGGAGGCCCTGTTTCGGGTGGGCGTCAGAATGGACCATAAGGAAGGATATCTTGAGGCAACCTGGATTCTTCTGGATTACGGAGACCTTGTGGTTCATGTCTTTACCGAAGAAAAGAGGCGCTACTATGATCTTGAGCGCCTGTGGGGAGATGCGCCCAAACTGGATGTGTCCATGAATATTCCTACTACCCCCTTGGATATGAGGGTCGAGCGAAGATAATCCCAATATCCTAATAAATAAATTATAAGAGAGAAAATTATAAGAGATAGATTAAGAGGTCCTTGATGTTATTTTCATGCGGATCAAGGTGATTTGTATTGGGAAAACAGAGGAGCCGTACCTTCGGGAAGGGATAGATAAGTTCCTGAAGAGAATTTCTTTTTTTGTCCCTATAGAATTAATTCTCTTCAGGCCGGAGAAAAGTCAGGATCTTGCCGAAAAGATAAAGAAGACCGCCAAAGGGTATAAAATCCTGTTGGATGTTGGGGGTTTGGAGCTAGACTCACAGCAGTTTGCAGCTCTGATCCAAGACGGAATAAATCGGGGATATCCTGAAATTGATTTTCTGATCGGAGGGCCGAGCGGATTTCCTCTTCGATCAGAAATGGCGATTAATCTCTCAATCTCTCTGTCACGCTGCACCCTCACTCACCAAATGGTTCGTCTCCTCCTGCTCGAGCAGATTTATCGAGCCTTCACGATTCTAAAAGGGCATCCCTATCATAAATAATAACCTTTGCGGTAGCCAAAAAACAAACAGGCTTTTGGAAGGGGGACAAGGTAAAGATATGAGCAAGGATCTGGTTAAGGATTTAGCGATTGCCTCAGGTTCTAAAATTGTTCTTATTGTCTTTGACGGCCTGGGGGGATTGCCTCGGGGGGTGGGTGAGAGGACCGAGCTTGAAACAGCCTATAGGCCTAATCTCGATGCTCTGGCGGCTCGCTCTGTTTGCGGCCTTATGGACCCGATCTCACCAGGGATAACACCGGGCAGTGGCCCAGCTCATCTGGCACTATTTGGGTATGATCCGCTTCGGTATGAAATTGGGCGGGGAATTTTATCCGCTCTCGGGGTGGATTTTGATCTTAAGCCAAGCGATGTAGCCGCAAGGGCAAACTTTGCCCAGATTGATGCTCGGGGCAATGTGATTGACCGCCGGGCAGGGAGAATTTCAACTGAAAAAAATCGCCAGCTGTGTGAACTCCTCTCTCAGATTAAGGTGCCGGGAGCTGAAATCTTCATTCGGACCGAAAAAGAGCACCGGGCGGCTATTGTCTTTCGTGGCCAGGGATTGTCAGGCCGCCTGAGTGATACGGATCCGCAAAAGCTTGGTGTTCCTCCCCTGACCGTGCAGCCCCTTTCAGAAGAAGCCCGATCAACGGCTGAAATCGTCAATCGGTTTGTAGAGCAGGCCAGGCAGATCCTGGCCCGTGAGGAGCGGGCCAATATGATTCTTCTTCGGGGCTTCGATCAATATGAGGCCCTGCCTAGTTACGCCGAGCGCTATCAGCTTAAGGCAGCAGCGATTGCTAACTACCCCATGTACCGAGGCGTGGCTCGATTGCTCGGGATGACCGTTTTGCCTACCGGAGATACGATTCAGTCTGAATTTGAAACCCTGGCCAAGTATTTTCAGGACTACGACTTCTTTTTCTTGCATATCAAAAAGACTGACAGCATGGGTGAGGATGGAAATTTTGAGGGCAAAGTGAAAGTTATTGAAGAAGCTGATCGATCCATTCCCATATTGATGGATCTTCAGCCGGATGTGGTGGTGGTAACTGGAGATCATTCAACGCCGGCTGTACTGAAGGCTCACAGCTGGCATCCAAACCCAGTATTGCTCTACTCGAAGTATTGCCGGCCTGACCAGGTAAGGGCTTTTTCCGAATCTGACTGTCTGCAAGGGGGACTTGGACGATTCCCGGCGATAAATCTTATGCCTCTAATGATGGCCAATGCCCTTCGGCTGAATAAGTACGGGGCCTGAGAAGAGGACAGGAAAAAGCGGGGCGTATAGATCAATGAGGCTTGCTTTGGCCGAGGAAATTTTTCTACCCAAGATCAGGCTTTTGCGGGAGGCCAGCCTGGAGCTTCTCTTTCCGTCAACTTGTTCGGTCTGTGGGGTGCGCTTGGGATGGGGTGAGCAGACCAAAGGACCGGTCTGTACAGCCTGCTGGGGACAGGCGCGTCTTATCCAGCCTCCAATCTGCTCTGTCTGTGGTCAGCCTCTTTCCGATGAAGTTAGCCGAGATTCAGCCGAAGAGATAATGATAAATTGTAGCTCCTGTCAAGAGTGCTCGCCGGTATTTAGCCGAGCAAGGTCAATTTTTTACTATGAAGGGCCAATTCGTCATCTGATTCATGAGTTCAAATATCGGGGCAAGGTAAGTGTTGGAAAATTCCTGGCTCGCTCGATGGTGAGCTTATGGGATAGTTGTCAGGTGGGCATTCCTTCCCCTGACTGCATTGTGCCGGTGCCGATTGGGATAAAAAAGCTGCGGCAGCGGGAATTTAACCAGTCGCTGATTCTGGCTCGGCAAATTGGGAAGTTATTGAAGGTGCCGGTATATCCTTTTGCATTGAAGAGAGTGAAGGAGGTGGCTCCTCAGATGAAATTGTCCCGAGAGGAGAGAATGAGAAATGTCCAGAATGCCTTTCAGGTAAGGAATGAGCGCAAGGTATGTGGACGGCGTGTTCTCCTGGTGGATGATGTATTTACTACCGGAGCCACAGCCCGTGAGTGCAGCCTTATTCTCCGCCAAAACGGGGCGCGGGAGGTTTCAGTGTTGACCTTGGCTCGAAGCGTTTTAGGCTAAAAGCTTGTGGGCCAGAAGGTCTGGCCACACTTTGAAAGTATGCACAAGTGGCTAATTATTGAGGATAAAATTGCTCTCCTGCCCGCTTTGCTGATCAATGGCGGTCGCCGATAAGGGGGGAGCAAAGGGATTAATTCTTCTTTTAAACCCATTGTTTGAGAGGGGGACAAAAAATGTCAATACGAGTTGGTATCAATGGATTTGGAAGGATCGGGCGCAATGTGTTTCGGGCCAGCATGGGCAATAAAGACATCAATATCGTGGCGGTCAATGACATCACTGATGCTAAGACCCTGGCCCATCTTCTAAAGTATGATTCTATTCTTGGGACCCTTGATGCTCAGGTTGAGGCCAGAGAAGGGGTCTTGGTGGTCAATGGCCAAGAGGTCAGAGTATTTGCCGAAAAGGATCCGGCCAATCTGCCCTGGAAGGAGCTTGGGGTTGAGGTAGCTGTTGAGTCTACCGGTCTGTTTCTGGATCGGGAGAAAGCGGGCAAGCACCTTGAGGCTGGAGCCAAACGGGTAATTATCACTGCTCCGGCCAAGGATCCTGACGTTACCATTGTCCTTGGGGTTAACGATGACATGTATCGGCCGGAAAGCCACAGAATCGTCTCCAATGCCTCCTGTACCACCAACTGCCTTGCTCCGGTGGCCAAGGTCCTGGCTGCCCGCTTCGGTTTCAAGAGGGGAATTATGACCACTATCCACTCCTACACCAATGATCAGAAGATTCTCGACCAGCCTCATAAGGATCTTCGCCGGGCTCGGGCCGCAGCCCTATCCATGATCCCTACCACTACCGGTGCAGCCAAGGCCGTAGGGCTGGTTCTTCCCTCCCTCAAGGGAAAGCTCGACGGGATTGCCATTCGGGTACCTACGCCTAACGTCTCGTTAGTAGATCTTGTAGCCGAGGTTGAGCAAAAAGTTACTGCCGATCAGGTAAATGCCTCTTTTAAGGAGGCCGCGCAGGGGTCCTTGAAGGGAATCCTTGGAGTGTCGGAAGAGCCTCTGGTATCTATTGATTTTCAGGGCAATCAGCTATCTTCAATTGTTGATCTCCCCTATACCAAGATCATCGATGACACTATGGTCAAGGTACTTGCCTGGTATGATAATGAGTGGGGATATTCGGCCAGGGTCAGGGACCTGATACTCTTTATGGCCCAGAAGGGATTATGAGTCCAAGATGAGGGGGATTATTGAGATTGAGAGTATGAGGAAAAGGTAGGGTGTTGCAATCTTTGGGGAATAAAAATAGGGGGGTCGGATGGTGAATAAGTTATTCGTGGATCAGGTCAATGTCAAGAACAAGAGGGTCTTGGTCCGGGTGGATTTTAATGTCCCTCTCGACAGCATGGGTGAGATCAGCGATGATACCAGAATTCGGGCCGTGCTGCCTACGATTAACTACTTACTTGATGAAGGAGCAAAGGTCATTTTGATCTCCCATATGGGAAGGCCAAAAGGGAAGAGAGACCCTAAGCTCAGCCTGGCTATTGTGGCTAAACGGCTTCAGCGGCTGCTGCAAAAGGATATCCTGTTCCTGAATGACTGCATCGGCCATGAAGTGAAAGCCGCGGTTGAAAGGATGCGAAGTGGGGATGTGATTTTGTTGGAAAACCTTCGCTTCTACGCGGAAGAGGAAAAGAATGATGAAAACTTTGCCCGCCAACTAGCCGAGCTTGGCGAGGTATTTGTCAATGATGCCTTTGCCACTGCTCACCGGGCCCATGCTTCTAATGTTGGAGTATGCAAGTTTTTGTCTCCCTGTGTTGGGGGATTCCTGATGAAGAAGGAGATAACCTATTTTCAAAGCGCTATGGAACACCCGGTTCGCCCACTGGTGGCTATTTTGGGTGGGGCCAAGGTGTCTGGCAAAATCGAGGCGCTGAGAAACCTGATCAATAAGGTGGACAAAATCATTATCGGCGGTGGCATGGCCTTTACCTTTTTGAAGGCTATTGGATATGAGACCGGCAAGTCTATGGTTGAAGAGAACATGCTCGATGTGGCCATGGAAATTTTAAAATCAGCCAAAAATCAGGGCGTCAAGCTCTATCTGCCGGTTGATGTGGTCATTGCCGAAGAGGTTGATCCACGAGCGGTTACTAAGATCGTTCCGATTCAGGAAATTCCAGCAGGCTGGATGGGTCTGGATATCGGCCCGGCTTCGACTACTCTCTTTGCCGAGGTTCTAGAAAATGCCAAGACCATTGTCTGGAACGGGCCAATGGGAGTATTTGAGATTGATGCCTTCAGTCGCGGCACTCTGGCTATGGTCAATACGGTCGCTAACTCCTACGCCATGACCATTGTCGGCGGTGGCGATACCGATGTCGCCGTGCACCGGGTGGGAGAATCTTATAAGATATCGTATATCTCGACCGGCGGAGGAGCATTCCTTGAGCTGCTGGAAGGAAAGGAGCTGCCGGGGATTGCTGCCCTGACCTCTAAGGAAGCCTAGCGGTGAGTGGAGAAGGGGAAAACCCTTTTGAAAAAGGGTTTTCCCCTTATACCCCTTTCCTAAAACTTTAATATCTTAATATTAAAGTTTTAGGAGGATGGTTTGGAAGGAACCCTTATTGAATAAGGGTTCCTTCCAAAATCACTAAGATAAATAGTCGAGGAGAGTGTATGCGAAAACCTATCATTGCTGGAAATTGGAAGATGTATAAAACCGTGGCCGAATCTGTGGATCTGGTAAACAGGCTGAAAGAGTCTTTAAAAGAGGTCTTTGCCAGCAAAATTGATGTTGTGGTCGCACCAGTCTACACCTCTTTGTATGCTGTTTCTAAGGTATTGAGTGGCCACTGGATAGCTTTGAGTGCTCAGGATGTTTTCTGGGAGATGGAGGGGGCTTACACGGGAGAGGTTTCCCCGATTATGTTAAAGGATTGCGGCTGTAGCTACACGATTATCGGGCACTCTGAAAGGCGGCAGTATTTTGGTGAGACTGATGAAACAGTAAATAGAAAGCTACGTGCTGCCTTGCAGGCTGGGCTATATCCGATTGTTTGCGTAGGTGAAACTCTAAATGAGCGCGAGCAGGGGGAAACCTTTCAGGTCGTAGACAGGCAGGTCCGAAGGTGTCTGGCTGAGGTCAGCCCGGCAGATATGCAAAAGGTCATCATTGCCTATGAGCCGGTTTGGGCCATTGGCACAGGGAAGACAGCCACTCCTGAGCAAGCCAATGAAGTTCATGCCTTTATCCGTGATTTGGTATTTCGCCTCTATGGCACTCAGGTTGCCGATCAGCTTCGCATTCAGTATGGCGGAAGCGTCAAACCTGAAAATACTAAAGGGTTAATGGAGCAGCCCGACATTGACGGCGCTCTGGTTGGTGGGGCTAGCCTGAAAGCAGATTCCTTCACAGCCATTGTCATGGGAGCACTAGCTGCTATGGGCAAGGGGTGAAGACAAGGGATGTAGAATATTCCCTTTGAGCTTTCTTTTTTTGTGGTGTAAGGGGGCTAACTGAATCGGCGCATACGGATATTGAGCAGGATGCCGACAGCCACCATGTTGGTCAGTAGGGATGTCCCACCATAGCTTAAAAAGGGTAGCGGTATTCCGGTAACCGGCATAAGACCGACCACCATACCGACATTAGTGATTACATGGAAAGCGAACATACTGATAACGCCCATAGCCATAATTGTGCCCAGCCGATCCTTGGCATGGAGTGCACAGTCAATTCCCTTGAGGATGAGGAACAAAAAGAGCCCGATGACCACAATGCAGCCTAAAAATCCCCACTCTTCGGCCAGTACGGAAAAAATAAAGTCTGTATGGTGCTGAGGGATGAATCGAAGCTGACTTTGGGTTCCAGCCAGGAATCCCCGACCGAGTGCTCCCCCTGAGCCGACGGCGATTTTTGATTGGAGCACCTGATAGCCGATTCCCAAGGGATCAAGATTTGGTTTGGCAAAGCTCAGAATGCGGTTGACCTGATAAGGCTTAAGATGCCGCCAGATAATCGGAATCGCCCCCAAACCGCAAACCACCAAAAGAATCAGCCACCGCAAGGGGACCTCAGCCACAAGAAGCATAATCATGAAAATTGGCAGCAGCATGAGCGCAGAGCCCAGATCTGGCTGTTTTACTACCAGCCCCAGCGGAATGCCGAGCAGAATAAGCAAGCAGATTATCTCCCGTAACCCAATATCTTCCGGCTGATGCCGGGAGAGGTAGCCAGCCAAGATTAGAATCAGTATAACCTTGCTGAACTCTGAGGGTTGGATTGAGATGCCCATAAAGTTGATCCAGCGACTGACACCAGCTCGGACCCCTCCTGCAACCAGAACGTAGATCAAAAGGAGATTATCTAAGATATAGAAAAATATTCCGTAGCGGATAAGTCGGTGATAATCGATGCTGATGGTTATCAAAAGAGCGATCAGGCCAAATATCGCCCACCAGATTTGCTTCTGATAGAGGCCTCTGGTGGCTGCACTGGGAGCATTGTGGGTGGCGCTATAGATTTGGACCGTTCCGCAGATGATTAGAAGACAAACTGCGGTCAGCAAAGGCCAGTCGAAGTTAGTCAACAAGCGGCGATCAAACATGCCCTGGGGCTCCTTTTGTGTTTTTCTGGGTTGAGGTTTCTGGGTTTTCTTGGGGTGTTGAGGTTTTTGGATTTTCCTGGGGTAAAGTTTCTGGATTTCCCCGGGTTGAGGTAGATTCTGGACTGCCTTGTTTTACTGCGGCTCTCTCTTGTTTTAGCTGAAAGTACTTAAGAAAGATCTCCCGGGCCAGAGGCGCACAGGCAGCCCCACCCTTGCCACCATGCTCAACAAAGACCGCTACGGCAATTTCAGGGTTTTCAAACGGAGCATAACCGCAAAACCAGGCATGGTCCTTTAGCTCATCCGGCAGGTCATCCTTTTCAGAATGATCCCGCAGACTAACAATCTGCGCGGTTCCGGTCTTTCCGGCCACCTTAATGTCGGGGAGCATGGCTCTGGCACCGGTGCCATACTCATTGACTACACCAAACATACCCAAGCGGACTATATCCAAGGTTTTTCGGGAAATGTTTAACCTCCGTATGACCAGTGGTGGAATCTTTTGGATCACCTCCCCTTGGCTGTTGAGGACATAGAGAACCAGCTGAGGGCAGTACAGAGTGCCCCCATTGGCTACGGTGGCCATGAGATTGGCCGCCTGGAGAGGAGTAACGGAAATGAACCCCTGGCCGATCGACATGGATAGGGTATCTCCAGGATACCATTTGGTCTTGAGAGCCTTAAGTTTCCAGGCCGGAGTGGGAATAAATCCTGACTCTTCATTGTCAAGTAAAATGCCGGTCTGCTGCCCAAGGCCGAAGAGCTGAGCATAGTGGGCGATATTTTCTGCGCCAATCTTGGCTCCGGCCTGATAAAAAAAGACATTGCACGAGCGGACAATGGCCTGATGCAGGGATATTCGGCCATGTCCCTCTTTTTTCCAGCATTTCCAGTTCCATCGTCCGATACTTATACTTCCCCCGCAATAGAAAGTGGTTGATTCACTCAGCACCCCTTCCTCAAGGCCAGCAATGGAGACAATGATCTTGAAAACAGAGCCAGGCGGATATTGACTCTGTATGGCTCTGTTCTGTAAAGGGTATAAGGGATTGTGGATGAGCTCAGACCATTCCTTCTGACTTATCCCCGAGGCAAAGGAGTTTGGATTGAACGATGGACGACTAGCCATGGCTAAGACCTCGCCGGTTCGAGGATCCAAGGCTACAATAGCCCCAGCTTTGTCCTTGAGGAGCTCCTCGGCCAGCTTTTGCAGCTCAAGATCGAGAGCCAAAACTAGGTTATCTCCCGCTTTCGGTGCCTCATAGCCCAGGACCTGCATTTCTCTTCCCCAGGCATCTACCTCAATTTGCTTGCCCCCATCTTGTCCCATCAAAAATCGATTACAGACCTTTTCCAAACCAAACTGGCCTATTTGATCTCCTGGATGAACATTCTTATAGATCTCCTGATGCAATTGCCGCTCGGAGATCTCGCCTACATAGCCAAGGACATGAGCTGCTAGCTCGTTTTCAGGATAACTTCGAACCGTCCCTACCTCTACATTTACTCCTGGCAGGTTTAGCTTTAATTCCTCTATGGCCGCGACCTCAAAAAATGATAGGTCTTTTTTCAAAATGATCTCTCTGTATGGTCCCCAGCGGGGAGCAGAGCGAATCTTTTCATGGAGCTTGTCCGCTGGGATATTCAGTATCTTGCTCAGTATGTCGATTTCCCTGTCTAGATCACCGGTATCTTCCAAAACAATCGTGGCCTGATAGGATGGCCGGGTAGCGCTTAAGACCTTCCGGTTCCGATCATAAATAATCCCTCGGGGGGCAGGGATTCTAACCAGACGAATCCGGTTATTCTGGGAAAGAGCCAGATACTTATCACCCTGGATAATCTGCATAAACAGAATGCGAATCGTAATGGTGAAAAAGGCGGCCAGGATGAATCCGGTTACTAGGATGACTCTTCGGAAAAGATGCTCGTTTCTATCCTGTGTTAATTCGGTCATCTTCTAAGATCCATCTTCTGTGAAGCAGATTGATAATCCAGAAAAGAATTGGAGTCAAGATCATATTGTAGACAGCCTCAGGTAGAATCAGCTCGACTATGGTTTCATGGATGCCTCGGTTTAGGTGAAAAATCTGGAGAACTACAAGAAAGAAAAAGCCTTCCACCAGGGAGAACAAAAAGATCAGGAGCATTTGAACAACCGGATTTCTCGTATTCAGCCTTCTTTCCGCCTTTTTACAGAGATATCCGAACAGGGTTTTGGTCAAGGCGTTCGTTCCCAGGATGCCGACGGAAAGTACATCCTGCAGGAACCCTAACAGAAACCCCAGGCAGGTGCCTACCTCCTCCTCCCATCGCAGGCTAATATAGCAGACGACAATCAAGACCAGGTCAGGTTTGATGCCCGAAATGACCAAAATATTGAGAGCTGTACTCTGGAAAAATACTGAAGCCAGAATAAGCATAAAGAAAAATAAGAAATTTTTCAGGGTCATATATTATAACTCTAAGACCGATGTCTAAGACTGCCTTCATGAGCCTAAAAACACAGGAAAAGAGGAGCCAATCGGGTATATCACCTTTGTGGCCCGTGTTGTGCCCTCAAAAAGAGGGCTAAAATTTCGGGGTTCTCTTGATTATAAAAACCTCTTCAAGGTTTGAAATCTTTGCCTCTGGGACTACCTCAACATACTGAAAGAGATCGTAATTATTTTTCTGGATCTTGCTGACTACACCAACCACTAACCCTTTTGGGAAAACTCCACCGATACCAGAGGTAATAACCCGATCTCCTATCCTGATGTCAAAATCCTTGCCAGCGTATTTGATAATACAGTAATCTTTGCCGCTTCCGGCCGCGATCCCTTCGGCGCGGCTTCTTTGGATCAAGACTGCTACGCTGCTGTGGATATCGTTGATCAACAGTACCTTGGCGGTATGGTTGGTTACTTCCTGGATCTTGCCGACAACTCCATTGTAGGTAACCACAGGCATATTTACAGCCACACCATCCATACTGCCCTTGTCCAGCAAGACACTTTTGCACCAGTTGGTAGAGTCCTTGCCGATGATCTGAGCAGAAAAGGTAGGCTCTTCGATCTGCTCACGAAAATCGAGCAACTTACGGAGACGTTTATTGGCCTCTACCGCCTCAATATACTGATTATTTAAATTTTTCAAAAGTTCGATCTGTCGCTTAAGTTCCTTGTTTTCCTGGCGGACCCCTACCAAGGCAATATAGTCTGACCAGATCAGTTTAGCACTGCGAACCATAGACACGGATATCTTATGGATCGAAGAGAACAGGGTAATAGTTGATCGAAGTAGGGAATAAGCTTTCTTGCCCTGAAAGCCTTGAAACATAATTAAGAAAATGGATATCAAGAGGAAAAAAACCAGGAGGGAGAAAGAACGATGCTTATCCAGATTTAAATCCATGACCCAAGGTTCTCTTCTTTCCCAGGCTCAAGTTGAGCCCCGGACAATATTCAAGCCGATGGCGAAGTCTCTCCAAGATAACTTATGACACGATAAGATAACTTATGCCACGATACTTTATGAGTTTATACCAATATTGTGAGCGCTACAAGGAAATTTTCTTGAGCAGATCGAATTCGTCCAGGATTTTTCCAGCTCCCAGCACTACGCAGGAGAGAGGATCTTCTGAATAAATTATCGGCAATTTAGTTTCTTCCCGCAGCAGGCAATCGAGCCCGGTCAGTAGAGAGCCTCCACCGGCCAGAACAATCCCCCGATCAACGATATCAGCAGCTAATTCTGGAGGCGTTCGCTCAAGAGCCATCTTCACGATATCCACAATTGCGGAAATCGGCTCAGCCAGGCAACTGCGGATCTCTTCGTCATTGATAACCAGCGTCTTGGGGACTCCCAATACCAGATCACGACCTTTGACCTCCATAGTTCTCGGCTCCGGTAGAGGATAGGCAGAGCCGATGGCAATTTTAATTTGTTCGGCTGTGCTTTCACCGATCATAAGATTATATCGTCTCTTGATGTGCTGAGCTATACACTCATCCATCTCATCCCCGGCAACCCGCACCGATCCAGTATAGACAATGCCGGATAAAGATATAACCGCCACTTCCGTGGTTCCCCCACCGATATCGACGATCATATTACCCGACGGCTCCTGAATAGGTAGACCCGCGCCAATAGCCGCGGCCATTGGCTCTTCGATGATATAAATTTCTCTAGCCCCAGCTTGGAGAGCAGAGTCTCGGACAGCTCTCTTCTCTACCTGAGTGATTCCCGAAGGGACACAAATGATTACCCGCGGCCGAACAAGGGTTTTCCGATTGTGCACTTTACGAATGAAGTAGCGCAACATGGCCTCGGCCATCTCGAAGCTAGCAATGACCCCATCTTTCATTGGGCGAATGGCCTCAATCCCACCGGGAGTTCTTCCGAGCATCCTTTTGGCTTCCTTACCGACGGCAATGACATTCTTGGTATTTTTCTGAATAGCTACTACTGATGGTTCACATAAAACTACACCCTTGCCCTTTACATATACCAAGGTGTTTGCCGTGCCAAGATCAACCGCCAGATCATTCGAAAAGAGCCCAAACAGCGAGTCAAATATCATAATCTCTATGCTCCTCTTCCTCCGAAAGGCTAATATCTTTCATATGGTTCTCTATCTCTCCTTGAGTAAAGTTGCTCGAAAGCTTTATAGAGCTGCTGATAAAATTTAGGTGTGTCGTAGATGTCGTGGATATTGATATCAAACCTATAAACGCCCCCCCTATTAATGTGAAAAAAGAAAGCTTGTTTTAGATTACAAGAATTTCAGATTTAAAAACATTTACTAAGTTATTGTTTTGAGCTACCAAAAATCTTTCTCATTCTAACAAAAACATCTCACTGACGCAAGAGGAAAAGAATGTCCAAAGCAGATGTTCCCCATGTTGAAAAAATAATGTTGAAAATATAAAGGGGAGGAGAGAAAATAAAGAGAGAAGAAAGTT
>JAILZY010000037.1 GCA_023512255.1 bacterium
ACTATTGTCTTTTACCTCAATACCCTTCCCCTGCAGCTTATCTACTTCTCCTAATTTTAAATATGGGGAACATCTGGGAAGGAACCCTTTTTTGGAAGGAACCCTTATTCAATAAGGGTCCCTTCCAAACCATCCTCCCAAAACTTTAATATTAAAAATATTAATTAAAGTTTTGGGAAAAGAGCTTAAGGGAAAAACCTTATCGAGTAAGGGTTTTCCCTTATCTTAATGCCCAATACCCTCGCCCTTCCGAGGATGATAAGCAAAAAAATTCCCCAAGTGGATTGATTCTCAGGACGAAATCATTTATAGTAGTAAGAAAAGCTCAGCCAACTCTTACTCAAGATAGCCCTTGACTCCAAGATAAAAAGACTTCATATCGAATAATAGTTAAATGACTCATGAGATAGAGAGACAGTAAGATAAGGAGATTTATTTCTTATGAAAGTGAAGTTGAATTATGTTTTACTTACCTGCTTTGTTCTTTTCCTATGTCTTGCCCAAGTCGGATGTTCACAGCTCTTGCTGCCGACATCGGGAAATTCTGCCTCTCAGGAATCTAACTCATTTGTAAGAGAAGAGCTCTTTGAAGCCGATAAAGACACTCCCCCTCAAGAGAGCTCATCTTCTATCTACAGTCAACAGAAAAATCATGCCCTGGCCGAAAAACAGATAAAAGGATCAAGCACATTTCAACCCCCAAACCTGAATGACTCAGCCCCCCAAGCAACTGATCTTGCCCTAGATGATGATCAATCCTTGAGCGATCAATCAGAAGTTGAGTCAATGGAGGATTCGCCAGCCCTCGAAGAGTCAAAGCTAGGCGAGGAAGAGACTGATGAAAGCTCACCGCAAGAGAAGTTAGACGCTGCTCTTCAGCTCTGTCAAGAAGCTCAAAGACAGTGGGAGGGTGGCAATCCGGACGCGGCTCTTGAAACTTTGGACAGTGCCTATGCACTTTTGACCTCTGTTGATCCCGATAATGATACAGATCTATTGCAGCAAAAGGACGATATCCGATTTTTGATTTCTAAACGGACAGTGGAAATTTATGCTTCTCGGCAACATGTAGTCAATGGGACTCATCGAGAAATCCCTTTGACCATGAACGAGCATGTAAAGAGAGAAATCGACTCCTTTCTGGGAATTGAAAGAGAGCATTTCCTTGAGGCTTTCAGCCGCTCTGGGCTCTATCGTCCGATGATCGTTAAGGAATTGACCGAAGCCGGCCTTCCAACCAAGCTCTCTTGGCTGCCTCTGATCGAAAGTTACTTCAAGGAAAAAGCCTTTTCCCGATCCCGTGCCCTGGGTTTATGGCAGTTTATCCCTTCAACTGGATGCAAGTTTGGCCTCAAGAGAGACAAATGGGTCGATGAGAGAATGGATCCTGAAAAATCAACTCGAGCAGCCATTGAGTATCTCAGGCAACTGCATCAAATGTTTGGTGACTGGACCACGGTTTTAGCCGCGTATAACTGTGGAGAAGGAACAGTCCTGAGGGTGATTCGCAATCAACATATAAACTATCTGGATAATTTCTGGGACCTTTATGAGCGCCTTCCCCAGGAAACTGCCCGCTATGTTCCCCGGTTTTTAGCGGCCATTCAGATCATTGAAGCCCCTGACCGCTTTGGGATCGATTTAGGCCAGCCGCTTGCCCCCCTTGAATACGAAACCGTTACTGTAAGGAAGCAGATTTCCCTAAAGAGCTTGGCCGAAAAACTAGGAATAAGTGGGAAAGCACTGGCTGAGTTAAATCCTGAGCTTCGCTACCAGATAACGCCAAATTATGAATACCCGTTGAAGGTTCCTCTAAATACCAAAGAACAGGTCCTCGCCTGCCTGGAATCTCTCCCTGAGACGTCCCCACCAGAGCCTGAAGATTCGCCAATTGTACGGATCCAACAAAAAGCTACCTATACTACTACTACCTATACCCTGGCCAAAACGAAAACTAAACCAAATACCTCTCCAATCACAGCTAAACCGAAACCTACACCCGAAGTCATTACTGTTCGGCTGAGGCCAGGAGATACCCTAAATAAATTAGCTAAAAAATACAAAACTACAGTCAAGGCTATCGTTAAGGCAAACAACCTCAAGAGCAGGAAACAGCTTAAAGTTGGCCAGCAGATTCGGATCCCGCTCAATCCTGATAATCCTGACCAGAGTCTTGCTCAGAACAATTCCTCGGCCTCCCAAAAATCTTCTGCTCAAAATGCTGAAAATAGTAAGGGGAAAAAGGCCAAAGGGAAAAAGGCCAAGGTTAGCCGCTATCAGGTCTACTTAGTTAAAAAGGGAGACTCTCCGGCTAAGATAGCCAAAAGTCACAACCTAGATTTAGACGAATTTTTGAAGTTAAACAAGCTGAATGCCAAAAGCACCATACGCCCTGGCCAGCAGGTTTTGATTAAAATCGACTAGTGCCCGGCTTGCCTATCGATCAGTGCCTGGCTTGCTGAAGTGTTAAGTGGCGCTCTCGTCCTGCTCTAAGTATTCTGCATAGGCGCTGTCTGATTCCCAGACCCGAACTGAAGCTACTTTGATGGGCGATCCTTGAAGCTCCTTGCAAGCCTGCTCGAATATATACCTGGCAATGTTTTCCGAGGAGGGGTTTTGCTTTTCAAAAGAAGGCAGGGTATTTAGGTTTGTATGGTCAAGGGTGCTGAGGATGCCGTCGAGGCATTTTTTCAAGTGCTTAAAATCAATAGCCAATCCAACCTCATTGACCTCCCCGGCCCTGACATAGAGCTGAACCCGCCAGTTATGCCCATGAAGCGCTTCACACTTTCCCCTATAGCCCCGCAACTGGTGAGCGGCGGCAAAACTTGCACTGACCATAAGTTTATACATGCCCTTCTTTTATCCTCCTCTTAATTTCACTTACCATTAGTTCACTTACAAGGTTCGCTCAAAGCTTCTCTCCGGTCATCTCTTCAATCAGCTCAATCAGGGCCGAAAGAAGATCCTCTTCTGCACATTTTTTGACAATCACTCCCTGGCGAAAGATAACCCCTCTCTTTCGGCCTCCTGCAATCCCCAGATCCGCCTCCCTCGCCTCTCCTGGGCCATTGACCACACAGCCCATAATGGCTATTTTCAGGGGATGGGTAAGATGGCCAACTCGCTCCCTGACCTCGGCGGCTAGCCTCTGGATATCAATTTCACAGCGGCCACAGGTAGGGCAGGAAATAATTTCCGGCCCTCGCTGTCGAATCCCCAAAGAGCGCAAAATTTCATATCCTGCCCGCACTTCCCAGATCGGATCTGCGGTCAGAGACACTCGAAGCGTATCTCCGATTCCCTCGGCCAGCAAAATCCCCAATCCAACCGCAGATTTGATTCCGCCGAAAAAAGCATCTCCTGTCTCAGTAATGCCAATGTGGAGTGGATAATCCAGCTCTTTGGCTATCAGCCGATAGGCTTCGATCGTCTCTGGCACGGATGAGGATTTTACAGAGATTTTGATTCTTGAAAATCCCGCCTCTTCTAAAAGCTCGACTTTACGCCTGGCGCTCTCAACCATCGCTTCGGCGCCTGCCCCTCCATATTTTTGATACAGCTCTTTTTCCAGTGAGCCGGCATTGACACCAATGCGAATAACCACCCCCCTGTCGCGAGCTACCCGAATCAACTCCCGCAAGTGCGCCTGCGATCCGATGTTGCCCGGATTGATCCTAAGCCCTTCAGCCCCACCCTCAATAGCCATAATCGCCAGCCGGTAATCGAAATGGATATCGGCAATGACTGGAATCGGGCTATGTTGAACTATATAAGGAATCTGCCCGGCTGCTTCTCGATCAGGCACAGCGACGCGGATAATCTCACAGCCAGCCTGAGCCAGCCGCCTGATCTCGGCCACTGTAGCCTGGCCATCTCGAGTATCGGTTTTGGTCATAGATTGAACCGAGATCGGGGCGCCACCGCCGATTTGTACCCCCCGCAGCCATAGGGGCCTGGTTATCTTTCGCTGGATGTTCATATCAGTATACTTTTAAAATTTTATAATTATTCAATATTTCCTGAAATCTGACCAAACTGTTCATCAATATTTATCATCAATATTTCATTGAAAAGAGCAGACCGCGAAAGCGACCCAAAAGTCTCCTTGAATTCTCCCCTTGAGCAGTGAATAACAGCCGCCGAGTGTCGATCCCAATCTGCTCCAGAACTACCCCAAGATGATCTTCGGGCAAAAGCTCTTTGATTTTATCAGCCCACTCAACCAAAGTCACTCCCTGGCCAAAGAAATACTCCTCATAGCCAAGCTCTTCAAGCTCCTGCGGGCTGGTGAGCCGATAGACATCGAAGTGATAAACTGGCAGCAGCCTTCCCTGATACTCATTAATTAGGGTAAAGGTAGGGCTGGTAAGATAGCGGTCCTGAACCCCTAAGCCACGCATTATGCCCTGGATCAGGCATGTTTTCCCTGCTCCCAGATGACCAGACAGAGCAACAAGCTGGCCGCAGGACAAAGACTCTCCCAGTACCCTCCCCAGATAATGGGTTTCCTCTGGGCTCAAGCTGAACAGAATGAGTCGGTCAATTTCCTGATTTTCCATCTGGTTATCAGTTAGGCTTTTTTTCAATTAGGCTTTTTTATTTTTATCAGTCAGGATTTTATTATTGTCCAGAATTTTATTATCCTGGCCGCCATCAGCCACGGCGAACTCATTCAAGGCGAAAGCTAAATGGAATAATTCCCCACTCAAGCTCTCCTTTCCCTCTACTTATTGGCTCGAACCGATACTGGCGTAAATACTCCGTGGCCACCACATCTAGCCGAGGGTCTAATTTTTGCATCGGCACCACCCGAACAACATATCCCTGGCTATCTACCCAAAACTTCAACTTGATCCGTCCCTGAGTCTGGCCCCGATAGCCTTCTGGGTAGCGTGGCGGATAGGCAGGTTTGTAAAGAATACGCCGAGGCTTCCCTGACCATTCGATATCAGGACTAAACGAAGAAGAAAGGCTAGCATCGCTCACCTCTTCTGCTGCCTCTTCATCATCACCAAAGTCAATCTCTTCCGGCTCAGGCTTTGGCAAGATATCTTCCGGTTTGATCACATCCTCCTTTTTATTCTCCCTTTTGATCGGCTCTTCAGCCAGCTTGGGGAGCGGCGGCGGCTGGGGTGCTGGCATATGACGAGGAGAAAGCTGCCTCTGCTCCTGCTGCTGGCTGGCTATCTCATCTGGCAAGGGCTGGTCTATCAGCTCATCCTCAAGAGTCTTGTCCCTATGCGGTAGGGGAAGTGTTTCCTTCTGCTTGGGCCAAGGAGGGGCAAAGGAAGGCATCTTGATATCATCCCGCACAGTCTTGAGCCGCTCAAGCATCCTTGGATCTATTTCAGGAGCAGGCAGATCCCCCCGGGCCTGAGGTCTAGCCTTTTTCTTTTGGACGGGCGAGGAGAGGGGACGGCTCTGAATGAGATGAACCTGGGTGGCAGAGGATGATCCGCCGATCTGCTGCATCGGCAGATCTTGCGGCCTGAATTTTGGGATCAGCAAGATAAGAACGGCATGCATCAGGAGAGAGATGGCTATAAATGTAGACAAACTTCTATTCTCCGCCATAATAATCAGCTACTTATGGTCAAAGTTACCACCTGCTCAATGTTCGTCCTCTGGCCGAGTAGCAATGGCCAGGGTTTCAATGCCGCTTTTTTTGGCAACATCCATAACTGAAACAACCAGGCCATGAGGGACGACCTCATCGGCCTTGATAATCAGAACGGATTTATTCCCCAAACTTCGGGCCTTGTCTAGTCGGGCAGGCAGCTCAGCCAGAGAGACAAGGTCTTCATTCAGGTAAATTTTCCTATCCTTGCTGATCGTTACCGTAAGCTCCTTCTCTGGCTGAAGGTCCTTAGTGCTAGCCTTGGGGAGCCTGACATCAATCCCAGTCTGAGCCATAAAGGTAGTGGTAATCATGAAAAATATTACCAGTTGCAAAGTTACGTCAATCAGGGGAGTGAGATTGATATCCATCTTGATACCGGTATTGTCGTCATTAGAAAAATTCATCTCTCCCTCCCCCTTGCCTCACTATCCCGGTGTAAATAGCCTTTTGCGCTCTCATCCTTTTTCAGAATGTCCAGAAGCTCCATGGAGGTATTTTCCATCTCAGCAATGTATCCATGTGCCTCCTTATAGAAGTAGTTATGCGCCACCAGGGCCGGAATACCGATAATCAGACCGGCAGCCGTGGTAATCAAAGCCTCGCCGACACCTCCAGCCAGGTCCTTGGGATGGCCGACACCAACAGCGGCCACGACCTCGAAAGCCTTAATCATTCCGGTTACGGTTCCCAAAAGCCCTAACAGAGGAGCCACCGTAGCTATCGTCGCCAGCGGAGCCAGGTGTTTTTGCAATTTTATTGATTCCTTTTTGCCTGCATGTTCGATAGCCTCTTTAATCTCATCCCGTGAGGCATTAATTTTCATTATACCCGCTTCAATGATTTTCGAGATGGCGAAGGAACTGTTGCCACAGATGGCAATCGCCTCATTTATCTTTCCCTCATGGAGCAGTTTTTTTATTTTGGTAACAAAATCAGGGGGATGAATCCTCGACTCCCGCAGACTGTAGAGCCTCTCAAGCACAATCGCTAACCCCAGCACCGAGCAGAAAAGAATGGGAACCATGACCCATCCTCCCTTGATAATGTAATCAATCATACCTTACTTCCTCCTTGGTTAAATAAATATTTAATACTTAGTTTTTTTTCGATTTTTTCTTTGATTCCGAGGACAGCACCCCAATCCTGCGGAGGGCCTCTTTCTGCAATTTCTCATCACGGGCGCCGTTGACCACCTTCTGATAGGCGCTCTTGGCTTCCTCGCTTTTTCCCTGCCGCTCGTATAATTCCCCTACTCGGTAGTAGACCTTGATCTTCCACTCTTCTTCCTCCGGATAGAGGTATGGAATTTTCAGAAAATCAGCTATCGCCTGGGTATAGTCTCTCAACTGGGTTCTAGCCTCCCCAAGCTGAAACAATGACTTAAGTCGCATTTCCTTATTCTGGGACTTAGCCGAATCACTGAAGGCTCGCACTGCCTCCTCGTAGCGGGCCTCATCGAAAAAGGCCTGGCCAAGCTTGAATTGAACCTCGTGAAAGAAAGGCCCTTCGGGGAATTTCTCCACAAGCTGAAGATAATCAGCCCGCGCCTTTTCTGTCTCGCCCAGCCTCTCAAAAGAAGCCCCCCGGTAGTAAAGCGCTTCATGGAGGAGAACCTCGGGTTTTTCGTACTGCAATACAGCATCGCACTCGGCAATAGTCTTTTGAACCTGCCCAAGGGAAAAGTAAGCCTTAGCCAGGCCAACGTGGATATCTATCGCCCGGCTGGTTTGGGGAGATATACCGAGAAGCTTGGTAAATTCCTCAATGGCCCGCTCATACTCGCCCGATTGCAGATGGATAGAGGCGACCTTGTACATGGCCTCATCTAGGAGTTTTCCCTTGGGAAATTTCTGAATCAGGGTCTGATAATTCTGAATAGCCTCGGGCAGATTCCCACGAGTGAAAAGGGTTTCTCCGATCTGGAACTGAAGTTGCTCGCTGATCGGGTTATCCTTATATTTTTCAATAAAATTCTTAGATGCCTCAAGGTATTGCTCGATCATCCCCAGCCGATCATAGCAAAGAATTATCCCGTATTCGGCCTCAATCCCTACCGAAGTGTCGACAAACTGAGCAGCAAGCTCCTGGTAGCGCGAGAGAGCCTGTGAATACTGCCCCAGATTATAGAGACAGTCAGCTATTCTGATCTTGGCCTGATTGACAAAACGGCTCGTGGGGTATTCTGCAAGGAGATGCTGAAATTCTTTCAGCGCTTCTTGGAATTTGCTATCCTGGAAAAAGGTTAACCCAATGTAGTACTGACTTTGGTCGAGTAAATCACTCTGTGGAAACCGCTTGATCAGCCGCCGAAATTGCCTGATCGCCTCTCGCCCATCACCCATCCGGGAGAAGGTCAGAGCATAGCGAAAGGTGGCTGTAGGCAGAAGAGATGAGGTGGGGAATTTAGTCATCAGCTCCTCAAGGCACTTTTGAGATTCGGCATATTTTTTCAGATTATGCAAGGATTCGGCCTGACGAAAGAGAGCATCGGGCACAAGTGAGCTGTCTGGAAAACTGGTAACCATCCGTGAAAACTCCCTAGCAGCCTGGTGCCAGTCTTCCATCCGATAATAGGCCCAGGCAATCCCATGCTGGGCAGGAGCGCTCCATTTGCCTTCCGGATACTCATCCAGAAGCTTAGAGTAGCTTTGAATAGCTGCCCGGTAGTTTCCCTGGCGAAAATTTGATTCACCGATCCAGTAAAGCGCCTGATCGGCTAGGGCGCTGTCAGGATAGTCATTGAGGAGCTTGGTGAGATCAGAAATAGCCTGGGCATAATGCTCAAGGAGAATAGAGCAGGTGCCCAGCCGAAAATAGGCTGCTTCCGTATAATCGTTAGCTTTGGCTACAGCGGGGGGAGTCAATTTTCGATACCAATTGGCAGCCTCAGCGTACTGCTTCTGATTGTAGAAGGTCTCAGCCAGCATGAAGATAGCAGAAATCTGAAGATGCTCATCAATTCCCTGCCGCCCCAGCAGTTCCTTCAATCTTTCGGCCGCAGTCTGATAGTCCGCGGTTTTAAACCCAGCCCAAGCAATGCCAAACAGGGCCTGATTGGACACCGTGGCAGTGGGATAGCTGGCTAGGAGCTGCTCGTAGGTTTTTTGCGCTCTTTGGTAGTCTTCCAGCATGAAATAGCAGCGCCCCTGACGATATATGGCTTGGGGAATCAGGCTGCTGTTTGGGTATTTTTGTCTAAGAGCCTCAAGCTGCTTGATCGACTCATCAAATCTTGAGGTCTTAAAATATGTCCAGGCCAGGCCATACAAGGCAGAGTCAGCCAGACTGTGAGAGGCGAACTTGGAGAGAAACTCGCTATAGAGCTTTTCACTAGTGTTAAAATCATTCAGGTTAAAAGCGCACTCTGCCTGCCAGAAGATGCCCTGAGCGAGAAAGGGGCTTTCAGGGAATTCCCTGAGCAGCTGCTGGTAAGCGCGGGCTGAGTCCTCATATTTTCCTAGGTGATAGAGGCTTGCCGCCAGAAGATAATAGGCTTTCTCACGCAAGGGGCTCAAGCCAAAAAGCCTAATTACCGACTGAAGATAGTCGCTGGACAGTCGAAACTCTCCCCTTTGAGCATGAATCCACCCCAGAGAGTAAAAGGCGTAATCAGCGTACTGAGCCTGAGTTGAGCGCTCAATAACCCGCTGGTAGAAGGATATAGCCTTATCCATCTCTTTCAGGTTGAAGTATGATTCTCCAGCCCAGTAGGCGGCTACACCCTTATAGGGGCTGTTTGGATATTTCCTGATCAGCGTCTCAAAGGCTGAGGCGGCTTGGCGGTAATTTCCCCGTGAATATTCATGCTTTCCATACTCATAATAGCCCTTGTCCTTCAAAAGAGCCCGGGAGAAGGCTCCGGCGACCGGCAAACCAAAAAGGCAGCCAAAGCGGGGTTTGACCACAGGTTTCACTTTCTCATCAGCACCAATGGCCGGCGCGATAGCTGATTTGGCCGATTCACTTGGAACATCCTTGACTCCTAGAGCTGAGAGGGTTGGAAGCTGCAGGTCGGTCTTATCCTCTTTAAACTTTAACTGATAATCTCCAGTAACCACAACCTCCGGCAAGGTAATGCCTGGCTTGGCTTCATCCTCCTTGATCTCAGCACCATCACCACCTGCCGCCGTGGCGGCCCATGAGGGCAGCCTCAATGGAGGCAGCATTGAGCAGATTATTAGCCAGCATGATATAAGAATTATCCCCAAAATCATCCATACTTTTCTAGATAAGCTTACCTGCGGGGTCCTCAATCTCCCCTGCTTTTTTATCCGCTTCATCAAGGATTTCCATCCTCCCTTCAAAAATAATGACCTTCTGTCTCTTATGGAGCTTTTTTTATCTGAGATCGCAATTTCTCAATCCTCTGGCGAGCGGCTGATCGGAGCTGATCTTCATTTTTCCCTCGGGCCACCTTCTCGTAAAGCTCTAGGGCCTTTTCGACCTTACCCTGATGCTCGTAGATCCCCGCGACCCTCATTTCAGCCATAGCCGCCCAGTTGTCGATCCCATGGTACTGCTGCTGCTGGGAAAGCTGCAACCATGCATGGATAGCTTGATCGTAATTTTTTTGCCCTGCCCAGGACTCTCCTAGCCAGTAGAGGGCCTCGGCAGCCACACTCCGATCAGACGCCTTTGAGGCGCTTTCATAAGCCCTGACCGCCTCAGTAAACTGCCCGGCCTGATAGGCCATAGCCCCAAGCTGTAGCCAAGAACTAGCGCATAGCGAGCTTTCTTTAAACTCCTTGACGATGCGGCTAAACTGCTGCTTGGCTAGATCCATCTTGCCCAGTTTTTGATTGCTTAGGGCAAGGTAATAGGAGGCTTGGGGCAGATAGTCGCTTTTTGTCCAGGTGCGAATGAATTTCTCCAGCCACTCCGCCGCCTGGGAGTAATTTTCCAGTTTAAAGTGCAAAACTCCTATCTGAAAGGTCACTGCCTCTGCTAGCTCATCTTTTGGATATTTGGCCAAGAACTGCTGATATAAAGCTATAGCCTTCGAAAATTGCTGAATCTGATAAAGGGAAAGACCTGCACCATACAAGGCTAGCCTGATCTCGGGCGAATCAGGATAGTCATTGATAATCTTCTGATAGTGCTGAGCTGCCCGATCATAATTCCCAGCTCGATATTCAATCTCCGCTATATTCAGCCAGGCACTGACAACCTGCTGTTTGTTTTGTGGCTTCCTGGCTGTAAATTCCTGAAAGGCTTTCAGAGCCTGGTTATCATCCTGCAATTTCAGAGCGGCCATGCCCAGCCCATAAAGGGCATCGGCAGCATAACGGTAATTTGGGTAATTCTTTACCACCTGCTGGTAGGCTTCTTTGGCCTCCTTCCATTTTCCCGCTAGGCTTTTTGATTCCGCTGACCAAAAGAGGGCATCAGCAGCCAGCCGGCTACCAGAGCAGCGATCGAGTAGGGTTTGATAGAAGCCGTCTGCCTTCTCATATTCTTTTTTGAGAAAATATATCTGTCCCAGCCGATAAAGGGTCTTATCCAGCAGATCGCTTTTTTGAGGATACTGATCGAGCAGTTTCTGATACCAGATAAGAGACTGATCGTAATTTTTTTGCTTAAAATACGACTCTGCAATCCGAAACTGAGCATAGGGAGCTTTGGCAGAGTTTGGATATAACCGCAACAGGTGGGAAAACTGATCAATAGCCAAATCATAAAAGCCATCCTTATAGGCTCCGAGGGCAACCGCATACAGGCTATTTTCATCCGCCACCATGCCCTCCTGAGCAGCAAAGCATCGCCCTGCTGAAGAAGATGAAGCTTGAAAAAACGCACCGGCAACCATCACGGCCATCATTACGGACAGCACTAGTGAGGACATGGCGACAGAGGACAAAACCACCCTCCAAGCTCTCTGAGCAGCCATAGAAGCATTATCCCTGCACATTCTTAAGAAGAATACAGCAAAGTATACACCTTCACAAACTATGCACCTTACACAGCGCTAAATGGTCTTTTCGCTAATAAGGTGCGCAAGCTAGGCGGGCACAAGGTCCGCCCCTACACAATTGATAACGTAATTGATCCGCTGTGCACTTGTGTTACGCACTTAGCGAAAGAACCACTAAATTTGTGAATACTAGATCATCCCCCGCCCTTCGCGGGAGAGGCAATAGATTTGTCTCCACAAATTAAAGAAAGTGTGAAGGCCCGCTAAACTCAAAGCTTAACTTTTTGTATTTCCATACGATAAATATTTATTCGCCAGTTATTTGAGTTTAGCATACTTTGCTTAGAAATTCAATTTTTCCTCAAGGCAAGCTAGGCTGGGCTCTCTTTTCTTTATCTTGTCTTTATCTTGGCAGGTGGGTAAGGCCTATCTTTCTTTACGGTTTCAATGGCCCTGGGGGTTCAATAGCCTTGGGGACTGAAGAGCTTTAGGCGGCTTTTAAGGACAGTAGTCCTCAAGGTCTAAGATTGCGGTTTCAAACCCAAGTTCTTTCAAGCCGCTTGCAATCTTTGGCCAAAGCCCAAGCCCCAGAATCCTTTTCCGATCAGCCGCCGAGGGCTGAACCCTGGCCAGTTGATTCTGAGCCGCCATTTGCCGCAGAGTCTTAGACTGCCCCTGATTTTGGCTATGGTAGCGAAGCCGGAAGCAGGATAGCCCAAGCTCCTTCAAGAATCTCTCTCCCCGATCAATGAGACTAAGTTTCTCCCTGCTCAAGGGCTCACCTTGGGGGAATCTTGTGGCCAGGCATGAGTCGGCAGGCTTATTCCAATTCGACAGGCCAAGCTCTTGAGCCAAAGCCCGCACCTCATCCTTTCGCAGCCCAGCCTCCCGCAAGGGGCTTCGGATGCCAAGCTCTTCAGAGGCCCGAAGCCCTGGCCGATGCTGCTCTAGGTCCTGAGCATTGGTGCCGTCAACCACCCAGGCCAAGCCTCTCTGTGCGGCTATTTGCTTGGCCACAGAAAACATTTTCCGCTTGCAGAGGTAGCATCGCTCAGCAGGGTTAGCAGAAAGGCCAGGCTCTTTGAGCAGATCGAGCGGCACGATCAGATGATGAGCGGCCATCTGGTTAGCTAGCAGAGCGGCCTGCTCGATTTCCTGTCGGGAAATGAAGGGAGAATCTATGGTTATGGCCAGGCACTTATCACCCAGAGCCTCACGGACTAGGCTCAAGAGCAGGGAGCTATCGACTCCAGCAGAGAAGAGCAGTGCCGCACTCTCTAGGCTCCTGACTATGCCCTGGAGAGCTTTAAGTTTCTCTAGTAGGTATTTATCCATGATCTGCCCCATCTTCCTGCTTTCCCTTATTTACTGTAACTCTATGCTTTTGCACTTTTTTCCGAACCTTTGATTTTACTGGATTTGCTATTATGAGATAATTTTTAAAGATTTCAAGGCGTTAAGAAATTTCTGCAAAAGTTTAGTGTAACTTATACTTTACCTTCGGTATTTGGAAAAAAGAGAGAAGTAGGCTCAACATACGAAGCAGGCTAAACATACATGGGAATATGCCCCTCAAAGCCTTCAATAAAGGCTTTGGTCGACTCATCAAGAGAGCAAAGAGACTGCACACCAAGGTGCTGCTAGCCATTTATGCCCCAAGATGCTGCTGCACCAGCGCGGTCAGCTCACTAGCTAGCCTTTCTGTGGTCTTAGCATCCGGCCCCTCAACCATGACTCGAACCATGAGCTGGGTTCCAGAATATCGAACCAGTACCCGCCCCTGGTTTCCAAGCTCTGCCTCAGCCCGGCTGATTGCCTCTCGAATCTGCGGAACCTGAGTTAAATCCACCCTGGCCCGCACCGGCACGCTAGTTAAAACCTGGGGATAGCGACGCATGATTTTCCCAAGCTCAGACACAGGCCCCGACTGCTCCCGAATCACCCGAAGAAGCCTTAAAGCAGCAAAAATCCCATCTCCAGTAGTTTGCTCACCATCCATGATGATGAGATGCCCTGAGTCCTCTCCGCCGATAACCGCGCCGCAGGCTTGCATCTCCTCCAGCACGTAGCGGTCTCCGACTTGGGTCTGCCGAACATTTAGCCCTAAGAGCTCGGCAGCTTTAAAAAACCCCAGATTGCTCATAACCGTGGTTACTACCAGGTTATTGAGAAGAAGTCCCTTCTCCTTAAGATAGCGGGCCAGAATCAGGAGCATCTGATCGCCGCTCAAAATCGCTCCCTGCTCATCCACACAGATCAGCCGATCTCCATCCCCATCAAAAGAAAAGCCGACCTCAGCCCCCTGTTCCAGAACCTGCCTGGCCAGGGTCTCAGGGTATAGGGCTCCGCATTGATGATTGATATTGATCCCATCGGGCTGAAAATGGATGGGATGTACCCTCGCTCCCAGCTCCTGAAAGAGGAAGGGAGCAATCGAGCTCGTGGCCCCATTAGCACAATCGAGACAAATCTTCATCCCTGACAGATCAAGATCAATAAACGTGCACTTTAAAAAATCAAAATACTGCTGGACAGCATCCCTCACCTCCAGAATGCACCCGATCTGCCGTCCGGTCGGATGGGGGAATTCTTCATCTTCGGCCTGGATCCTCCTCTCCATTTCCATCTCCTGCTGATCAGTCAATTTGAATCCATCAGGGCCAAACACCTTAATACCATTGTCTTCCATGGGATTGTGAGAGGCGGAGATCACTACTCCGGCGGCTGCTTTGAGTTTTCTGGTCAGGTAGGCAATGCCGGGCGTGGGCAAAACCCCGACTCGATAGCAGGACCTCCCGCAGGAGGTGATTCCGGCCATTAAGGCCGCCTCCAGCATATCACCAGAGCGCCGTGGGTCCTTTCCCACTACGATCCCCTTCCCTTCTGGGTCCAGAGTAACCGCGATCACCTGCCCTACCCGCACAACAGTTGAGGGAATCATGGGAGCGAGATTAGCTATTCCCCGAATCCCGTCAGTGCCGAAAAATTTCCTCATCTTCTTGTCTTCTCCTTGTCTCTTTCCCTTGAGAATCAACACCTTCTCCTTAAAACCAGACGTGTATTTCACCATCAAGAATTTGACCTGCCCAGCCGGCTGCAAATAGCCTCGATGAGTGCATCATCGGATTTTAGGAAAAGCTCAGCCGTGGAAAATGAGGCCAGGAATTCATCCTGCCAGGGAATATCGAGCTCAGCCAGGGCATCAATCAGGTCCTCATATTTGGAGCCCAGGGCGGCAACTTTAGTTTCCAGAGAGACATCCTCATCAAATCCAATGTGAAATAGGAGCACAATCTTCTGATGGACGCTCTCGCCCTGAGCAGGGATAATCAAGAGCTGGGCCTGATCAGATTTCCCAAGGCCGATGAAAACAGTGTTATTGGTAACAATACTCCGTTTGTTGCCACGCAGCCTTGAGTCTTTTTCAACCCGTGAGGCAAGATTTAGAGAGATTCCCCCTCGGCCAATGATTCTTATGGTCGAGTTTTCAGTGGGCCTCCCTAAATAATCTAACTGATTGACTTCATAGAGAGTATAGCCATGAATAGTTTTGATTACCGGCTGGAGCCGTCTCAAGGTAGCCAGATTGGGAGGGGAGAATTTTTCGATCGGCAGCCCGATCTGCCGAATGGTTTCGAAGATATGGCCGGTCAAAAGCTCAGGCAGACGGCTCGTTCCGACAGTAACCGTTTTGGCCTGGTGTTTTATGGCATCAATTGGCCGGGAAAGCTCATTAATAGCCTGATCCAAAGCCTTTTGCAGGAGGTTAAGGCAGCAGCTAATACCGCCTTCTAGTTGAAAATCCCGGTCAAGGTCAGTGATCGGCAGCTTTCCGGCAGCATACTTCAACAGCAAGATCAAATTGGCAATGGTATTCGGTTTCATGGCTGCATTGAAGACTCCGGCGGAATTTTTCTGATGCAGGAGGAAAGCAGCCTCACTGGCCAGATTCTGAAAATTCAGATCAAAGATAATTTCCAGCGGATTTCGGCCTGCACTTTCAAGCTCAACGATTTTCTGGTTGATCATCTGACGTGAGGTTCTCAAAAAGTTTGCCTCTTCATCAATATTCAGAGCCGCATAATATCCCCACAGATGCCCGACCAGGGTGTTGAGAATCGGCGACAGCCGCTCACTGGTGCGGGGAATCTCAATCAGAGAATCCGCACATCCTTGAAATCGCTTTTCTCCTTCATTGGCAATAACGATCGTTGTGGCCTTATGAGCTTTAAAAATAGCCACATCTTTAATAATATCCCCCAGGACCACCTCTCGGCTTCCGGCTGCACAGACCAAAACCAGGGGCTCGGCTGAAAGATCAATATGCTTTCTGTCTTCAACCACATCAGCGGGCAGGGTTTTGTAGCACAACTCGCTGAGCTTGATGCGAATCTCATCTGCGGCAACCTTATTTGGTCCGCTGCCCACTACGGCCCAGTGCCTTTTTGACAGCGCCCACTTTTTGGCTGAAGCCGCGATCTGATCCTGTTTCTCCTGAAGCACCTGACTCATCAGCCGGGGAAGCCTCTTCAGCTGCTTAACCTCCTGGATCAGGTATTCATCCGGACGAAGCCCCATAATTTGCGCAAAACGCAAACCCAGGAGATAGCCAGCCACAATCTGAGAATAGAAGGCCTTAGTTGAGGCCACCGACATTTCAATATCCCGTCCGTCACTGGTGTAGAAGACCCCATCGACCTTGTAGGTAATGTCAGAATCACGGCGGTTGACAATAGCCAGAGTGTAGGCCCCAGCCTCTTTAGCCATATCGACTGCTTTATTGGTATCGGTGGTTGTCCCTGATTGGGTAACCGCGATGACCAGGGTATTATCCATCCTGCCGTCAAGGCAAAAGCCGCTCAGCTCAGAGGCCTTCTGCTCGGCGATATGAATTCCGGAGTTGCTCAGATACTCCCGCAGCAGCATAGCGATGCCACTGGCAGCAATGCCTGCCGTGCCCTGCCCCACTAGATAGATATGCTTGATCAGCCGCTCACGCAGAGCCTGCTCGATCCGAGAAGGTATTATCTCTTCGCCTAGATTGAAGACTACCTGCCGCGGGGACTCTCCAGAATCTCCCCCCCCGACAAGCACCAGGTCAGCCTTTCCTCTGATAGTCTTTTGCACCGACTGAGGAGATTCTGATATCTCCTTGAGAAAATAGTGGAAGAAGCCCCGGCGGTCAATGTCTCGGGTCGTAATCTCAGTAGACTGAATCGCTTTGTCAGAAAGAGCCAGTGGGAAACCATCATAGCCCATAGCCACGATCCCATCCAGATGTCCCGAAGTGTCGGCATCAAGGATGAAAATCTGTCCCTGGGTTTTGGGCTCACCTGCAATCCGCTCTCGCTCGCCATCCATTTTTATAAACCGGGAGGTTTCTTCAACAAATCCGTAGATCTCGGAGGCAGGGAAATACCCCTCTTCGCCAATCCCGACAAAAATGGACTGGCCGCTACCGCGCAAAGCCAAAAAAATCCGACCAGGCTCAAGCTCGCTCTGTAGGGCAATGGCATGAGAGCCCTCAAAATCATTTACCGCCCGACGGAAGGATTCGGCCAAATCATACCCTTTCCTCAGATAGCTCTCGACCTGCAGGGGGATGATCTTGGTGTCAGTGGTGATCCTCTCGCTAAGGCACCGATTTGGATTTTCCCGCTCCCAGCAAGCCCTAAGGTGCACATAGTTATCGATGTCGCCATTCAAAACAGCCTGCAAACTGCCAACTGGCCGCTGATAGTGGGGAGAGATAAAGTCAGAAATCACCTCATGGCGTTTAATTTCCCCCCCTCCTGGCTGGCCTTCAATGAGATATGAGGCGTTATTAACCGGATGGCAATTCTCTTCACTGATCATGCCAACGGATGCCCATCGGGTATGGGCAATGATATTGGTGAAAATGCCCCTCTCCTGAAGAGCAAGATGGAAGATAGGGTCTTGGGTGATAGTTCGGCGAAGGAAAGCTACGTTATCCCCCAGTTTGCCGATTTCGGCTGCCACTTTGAAGGTAAAAATCATGGTCGGAGGACGACAGGCAATGTGGCCACTCAAAAGATCGCGGATTTTGGTACGCTGCTCAAACTGATCTTCCAAACCTTGGGCTTTTAGTTTGTTCAAAAATTCTTCTAAAGCCACTTGATCAGGGAAGGTGATCATGACGGAAATACCGGCTGAGTCACGGCCCCGAATCTCAAGCCGATCAAGGTTATTCAAGATGAAGTTAATCTTGCGAAACTCCTGAATAAGCTGAGGCGAGGGAGAGCTGTCCGAACTTTGGCCGAGCAATCCCTTAACCTTGTCAAGGTTGGCCCCAACTTCATTCTCTATGCTCCAGATAATATCTTTCAGGGCAACGAGATTGTTGTTCATAAGCTCAAGAAGACTTGAAGGGATTTTGATCCCCTCTTTTTCCACAAGCCGCTCCTCGCGCTCGAGCAAGGATTTCAGATTCTGAGCCTGCTTCAAAAAGCCCGCGCAGATAGCCCCTCCCTGCATAAGATCGTAAAAAACCTCGGCCCGTTTGCTCTGTTGAACCATCTGCTTCAGCTCCCTGAGCAGTTCGGTTTGCTGATGCACCCAGGAAAGGGAGAATTCATCTGACTGGGGGCTCTGGCTACCCAGCTTTTCTACCAGCTCCTGAATCTTAGCCACAATCTGCTCAGCCTTCAGGGGCTTGCTTTTTCTTCTAAATTCCAAAATGCCCACTAGCCCACAACACAGAAGATTAGGCCTGTAGGGAAACAGAACAATGGCTGAATGGGAGAGATATTTTGGACAACTGACCCAATAGATCCTCGGCAAATATCTTTGAGCAAATCTTGTGGCGACCTTAATCATGTATCTTATCATCTACTTATCATCCCGCCTTTCGATCAGCTGTTGATCCTGTTTGACCTTGACAATAACAGAGGGAGGATAATAACCTCTCAAGGTTGCGTTCGGATAGGCCAAGACATTTGGGCTAACGATGGTGCCCGGTGCGGTTACTGTATTGCATCCGGTCTCGACTCCATCGCCTAAAATTGCCCCCATCTTCCGTAGCCCGGTCTGATATCGCTTCCCCTCCACAGTAACCGTAACTGAAGAGGAGAAAACCTTCAGGTTAGCCAGCTTAGTGCCAGCTCCAAGATTAACCTTGCCTAAGATGCTGTCTCCGATATAAGAAAAGTGCCCGGCCTTGCTATCTCCAAGGAGAATGGAGTGCTTGACCTCTGTGGTATGTCCCACCACACACCGAGACCCAACCAGGACATGACCACGAATGTAGGCTCCCTGGCGAACCTCGGTAAAGTCGCCAATAATGGTTGGTCCCATGATCAGAGCACCAGGCTCAACTACGGTCCCCTGGCCGATATAGATATTTGGGTCCATGATGATTGATCCGGCATACAGAATACTTGCCTCAGGGCACAAGTTGTTTTCAAAAATGACCCGAGGAGAACTACCACTAGATCGGTCAAGGTGAAACCCCCGATCGAATAATTTCCCCTGGTAGATAATATATGTTTTCGACAGCACCCCAAGGGGAAGATCAGCAAGATTAGGATGAAGGTGGTCTGAAATGAAATTTTTTAGCTTTTTCAAAGGATTCCAGACTTCCTCTTCTGGTGAGAAAAGGTCTGGAAATGGAAAATTTGCTAAATTAAAAAAATTTTTTGCTTCTATCATAGATCATGTAAAGGAATCGTGCCGATAAAATAGTGTAGGCTGTTACTATCCTTTTCGGCACAAGGAAAAGTTTTGATCCCAAAATAACTCCTTAAGCCTGAAAATATCCTGAAAAAAATAACCAATTATAAAAAAGAAACTTTTTGATTTCTTCTAATGGGTCAAATCATATAATTTTTCTTTATATCTGTCAAAAAAAACATGTAAAAGAGAGCGCGAGAGCCCTTTTTAAGCCGAAATTAAAGACTAGACCCTAATTTTTTCCTAATCAAGGATTTTTAAACTAATCTATTGACTTTTGAGGTTATAATCACTATGATGAACAAGTTTATATGTTATTATAAACAACCGCATATCTTAGGGGGATGGACTCTATGAGAATTGCCATATTTTCCTGGGAATCCCTGCACTCGATCAGTGTGGGAGGGGTAGGGAACCACGTGACAGAGTTGGGAGCGGCTTTAGAAAGAAAAAAACATGAAGTCCACATCTTCACTAGAATGGGACACAACCAACCTCACTACGAAAAAATCCATGGAGTTCACTACCATCGCTGTCCTTTTTCACTCAACCCTAACTTTATCGAAGAAGTAAAGGAAATGTGCCGGTCTTTTGTTTACCATTTTCTGCAAACCGAGGATTACATCGGACATTTCGATATCATTCATGCTCACGATTGGTTGGCCTCAAACAGCATGATCTGGTTGAAAGCTGGCAAAGGGGTTGGGAAAAAGATGATCTTTACCCTCCATTCAACTGAATATGGACGATGTGGCAATCACTTCTGGGGAGGAAACTCAGCCATTATCCGGGAGCAGGAACGCCAGGCAGTTCATGCTGCTGATCGGGTGATCACGGTTTCCAATCAATTAAAGAATGAAGTCATGTGGATGTATAACGTTCCAGACTGGAAGATTTCTGTCATCTATAACGGGATCAATGTCCATAATTTTGATGGCTGGGTCGATCCTGGCGAGGTCAAAAGACAGTATGGAATCGGCCCTCTTGATCCCACTGTTCTCTTTGTCGGAAGAATGACCTATCAGAAAGCCCCTGATCTTCTGGTTGAGGCTATTCCCTATGTTTTACGCTACTACCCGGCAGCCAAGTTCGTCTTCGTTGGAGACGGAGACATGAAAATGGGCCTCGAACGCCGCGTCCACCAGATAGGAGTAGCCCATGCTACCCGCTTTTTGGGATACCGCTGCGGGACCGAACTCTACAACCTCTATAAGGCCTGCGATTGTGTCTGCATTCCAAGCAGAAATGAGCCCTTCGGCATCGTCATCCTTGAGGCTTGGGGAGCAGGAAAGCCGGTCATCACCACGGTCAACGGAGGACCCTCCGAGTTCATCTGGCACGATGTAACCGGATTGAAGATCTACGATAACCCCGATTCTATCGCCTGGGGAATCGGAACCCTGTTTGCTGACTTCGAACATGCCCGCTGGATGGGGAAAAACGGAAGAATTGCCGCCGAGAAGGGATTCTCCTGGGACACCATTGCTGATAAAGTGATCGAAGTCTACAATAGCTGATATTGCTGATGGCTTGACGGATGGATTGGTTTTCCACCTCATGAACGATATCTCTCCTTGACCCAGGGAGCCTCCTTATGTTAAGCAGGGGCCTCCCTCCTTTAAGAGAGGCTCGAAGGAATATCAGGGGTCTAAAAGCTTCAGACTTTCGCCTGGGTCAAGGGGAGATCCTGCTGATAGCTCTTATTCTCCTTTTGGTCTTATTCTCCTTTTTCCGGTCTTTTGGCTGAAGGAAGTTTGACATTATTGCAGATATAGACACAGACAAAACTCATTAAAGCAGGCAGGAGAAAATAGACAAAGTCCAAGCGGTCAAGGTAATGCATGGTAAGCCCTCCCTCGATGAATGAATCAAGTTGCTAAACACTTCCCCTAAAGGGTGGAAAAACGTGATGTGATCACGTCTTACCACTGCTTGAAAAAACACTTCCCCTAAAGTGTGGAAAAAAACTTTATATTAAAATATAAAGCAATTTCTGTGCCAGTCTTGAGTAGGCAGCAAAGTCTTTTTCAGAACGCTTTTTGATTACTGAATCAATGAGTTTCCCTGGGGCTTGGCTTAGCAGGTAATGAGATTTGATCAGCGGACTTGTTCCAGAGTGAAATAAATAGTCAAGGTATGAGGGTTTATGAAATTATAATTCAAATAGTTAACCAAAGGAGATTTGCCTTGCAATATCTTTCATACCTGGTTTTTTAAGGAAGAGATCTTAAAATATCCATAGAATTCTGGAAATCTTTCCATATTCAAAGACTTAACGCTAGCTGAGCAATGATTCTCCGGCCCTTTATCTCATTTTGAGATCAAAGCCAAAAACTGCTTGTGGTCAGCAAGGTTTGGCAGAAGATAATCAGGCTGGCAGCAGGCCAAATCCTCCCACGGGCAAGACCCCGTGGCTACCGCTATCGCCCTAACGCCAGCAGCCCTGGCGCAGCGGATGTCATAGGGAGTGTCGCCGATAACAAAAATTCGATCCTCACCGATCCACTCACCCGCATATTCCCTCCCCCGCTGGACAGCCAGTCTGGCTATTTCCGCTCGATCTTCGGCATCCGACCCAAACCCTCCGAAAGGGAAAAATCGTCTCAAGTTCGAACGATCTAGCTTAATCCTGGCTCCCTCCTCCCAGTTGCCGGTCAACAATCCCAGGATTAGGTCAGACCTTTGGCTGCCCTCCTCCAACAGATGAAGGATGCCGGGCAGGAGACGGTAGCCTGAAGATGCCTTGACCTCAGCCAGCAAATAGCGCAAGTATACCCTTTTCAATTCCTCAATCTCAGTGAAGGCAGGCTCCCGATGCAGCTTTTTTCGAAAAACTTCCCGAACGATAGCCGGATCGGTTTTGCCGTCAGGGGTGATTGACTCCATAGCCTGGCTGATCTGATACTTTTCCTGAAAGGCTCGGTTCAGAGCCCGATTGCCTGCGCCTCCGGAAAGGAGGAGTGTGCCGTCAATATCGAATAAGAGGATAGTTTTTGAACTGTTCATTTATTTACTGTTCATTTTATATGCTGATGCTGATCAAAAAATGACTCATCATCGCCCGGCTTGCTCCTTGCAGGAAGCTCACCTCCCCTGACTGATCTGCTCCTTTACCCTCTCATATACCTGGTAAAATTTGGCATAATTTAAAATCTCCTGCTCCAGAACAGCCCCCAGTCTCTCATCTTCCCGCACTCTCCCCTTATCCAGCAAGAGATTGGCGCTCAGGGAAAAGGCCGCCATCGGATCAAGGTGTTTTCCCCCTCGGGCCAGCAAAATCACAAAGGTCTGGCGCCGCAGGCTCATTGGCATCTGTGCTAGCTCTTGCCAGATCGGGCTCTCAGGCCAAGGCACCCCTCCTTCAAAGCCCTCTTCTAGGATAATTACTCGGTAGGCCGTAGCCTTGATCTGCTCGACGGCCTTCTCAGCCTGTGAACAGATGGTTAGCTGGTAGCCAAGTTCTTCCAAAATTCTGGCTAGCTTTTGCTGACTGTCACGGTCATTCACACAGAATAAAGCTTGTCCGCACTGTGCTTGGCTGATCATAGTTATCGTATCCTCTTCTCATAATCCTTGTCAAGGGAAAGTCCTTCAATATCGGTGGTTTTTTCGCCCCGAGCCCCTTTGATCGAATCGATTCCCCGTGAAACAACGCTGCGGTGAGAAGCGTAAGCCAGGGCTGTCTCTTGGCTAATAATCCCTTGTTCGTAGAGGGAGATAATGTGGCTGTCAAAGGTCTGCATTCCAAAGGCTTTGCCGTCATTGATGATCTCCTGAAAGGTTTTCCCCTCAGATTCGCCGTTTAAGATGACCTCCTTGATTCGCAGATTGCTGCCCATGATCTCAAGGGCTGCTACTCGGCCTCCTCCCACCTTGGGCAGAAGCCTTTGACAGACGATCCAGCGCACGGTTTCGGCCAGTCGGATGCGGATTTGTTTTTCCTCCTCCTGCTCGAACATGCCGACAATGCGGTTTATGGTCTGTCCGGCATCAATCGTATGCAGGGTACTGAGCACTAGATGCCCTGTTTCGGCGGCTCCAAGTCCGATCTCAACGGTTTCCCGATCGCGCATCTCGCCCACCAGAATGACCTTGGGAGCCTGCCTAAGGGCTGCCCGCAATCCACTGGCAAAGCGGTCAAAATCCATACCGAGCTCCCGCTGGTTGAAGGTGGCCTTCTTGTGGCTGTGGACAAACTCGACTGGATCTTCCAGGGTGATGATATGGACAGACTTTTGGCGGTTAATGATATCCAGCAGCGCGGCCAGGGAGGTCGATTTTCCAGACCCTGTAGCTCCAGTAACCAGAATGAGGCCGTTTTTTTCCTCAGCCATCTTGTAGAATACGGGAGGCAGCTTGAGATCTTCCACAGTCGGGATTTTGGTTTCGAGTTTTCTCAGGACAATGGAATAGGAGCCCCGCTGGGAGAAGATATTGACTCGAAAGCGAGCTACTCCTTCCAGGGAGTAGGAAAGATCGCACGAGCCTTCTCTCAGCAGGGTTTCGGTAAGCCGCCGATCCCCCTTGATCAGCATCATAGCCAGGGTTTCGGTCTGATATGGCGTCAGATGGGGCAGGGGTGGATCAAACTCTACCGGCATAAGCTGTCCCGAAGATTCAACCTGTGGGGGTTTGCCGACTGTAAAGTTTAGGTCAGAGACATTTGGGTAGGCATTTAGCATGATGGTCAGGATTCGATCTAACTCTCGTTTGGTCACTTGCCTTATCCCTCCTTTGGTCAGGTCTGGGTTTGATGTCTTTAAGACAAGCTAAATCATCTCATCTGGCGGCGTTTTAAGAAACGGCTCAAATCTTGCTTTTTGCACACATTTCATATAGGCTTCCTCGGGACTGATCATATGTTTTTGCAGCAGGCTCATAATGGCGTCATCCATGGTCTGCATACCTAGTTGCTTGCCGGTCTGCATGACCGAGGGTAGCTGAAAGGTTTTACCCTCGCGGATCAGATTTCCTACCGCGTAGGTACAGATCAAGATTTCCAGGGCAGCACAGCGGCCCTTGACATCGATTCGCTTAAATAGAGTCTGAGCAACCACTGCTCTCAGGGTTTCGGAAAGAGTGGTTCTGATCTGACTCTGTTGATTGGCCGGAAAGACATCAATAATTCGATCTACGGTTTTGGCCGCGCTCTGGGTATGGAGGGTTCCGAAGACCAGATGGCCGGTTGAAGCAGCCTCAAGAGCCAGAGCAATAGTTTCAAGGTCCCTCATCTCGCCCACCAGGATAATGTCTGGATCCTCGCGCAAGGCCCCGCGCAAGGCGGTAGCAAAAGACCTAGTATGGGTTCCAACTTCCCGGTGATTTACTATACACCCTTGACTCTGGTGGACAAATTCGATCGGATCTTCAATGGTAATGATATGATCTCGACGATTCCGATTGGCATGATTAATGATTGCGGCCAGGGTGGTTGATTTTCCAGACCCTGTAGGTCCGGTAACCAGAACTAGCCCTTTATTGAGCATAGCCAGCTTCTTGACCACCGGAGGCAGCCCCAGTTGTTCGGCGGTTAAAATAGTTGAGGGAATCTCTCTGAAAACCGCGCCAATTCCATTCTTCTGCATGAAGAAATTGGCCCGATACCTAGCCAGCCCTGGGATTTCATAAGCAAAGTCAACATCTCCCGTCTCCTCGAACACTTTGATCTTCTCCTCAGGAGCGATCTCATACAGCATGGACCGCAGGGTATCATTATCCAGAACGTCGTATTTGACCCTTTCCATATCACCCCGAATCCGCAAGATAGGCTGAGAGCCAGCAACCATGTGCAAATCCGAAGCTCCCTGCTCATGCATGAGTTTAAAAAAAGCATCGATTCTGGCCATAATTTCTCCTTTAATATAATGATATTTATTAATATAAATAATACCATGTATATTATAATTTATTATAATGGAATTGCCTAATGATTAAGATGTTCATCAAGGATAATTCATCAGCATGGGTGCGGCCATATCTGAAGGTCTTTATATCCCCATTCTATTTTAAATCCTTTTATTTTTATCTCCCTCCTATAATAGCTTTTCGAATAGCTCTTTACTGATTCTCGGTTGACATTCGAGAATATTGGCAAATTTTTACTTCAGCAGTTTTTGAACGAAGATTCCCTGTCCCCAGCCGATCATAAAATAGAGAGACGAAAATTAGAGACATGAAAATTGGGGGAATTAAACGCTCATCCTGCTCTTCCTTAAAAAGAATAAGCTTTCACCTAACTCCAAGACCCCAAATCCGAATCTGTTTCGCCATCTTGAGCTGTTTACCACATAAGGAGCTTATTACTTATGGATATAAGTGATACCCAAAAATCTTATCTGACTACTACCCGCAGAATCTTTCTCAACATTTTTACGGGTGGAATTATCGGTGCACTTCTCAGTTGGTTTCTTTATCCGATTATTCGGTTTCTGATTCCACCTCAAGAGGACTCCCAGGATCCTGATGTGGTTCAAATCAATGCTGCTGAGATTCCCACAGGGAAATCCAAAGTTATCAATTATAAAAACACACCGACTATTGTTATTCATACCGGCCAGGAGGTGATCGCCCTCACAGCCGTCTGTACCCATTTGGGGTGCATAGTCCAGTGGGATGAGGCCAGCCAGGAGATCGTCTGCCCCTGTCATGCAGCCAAATATGATCTCAATGGGAATGTAAAATCAGGTCCTGCGCCCAAGCCGCTGACTCTTGTCAAGGCCAAAGTGGCCGATGATAAGATACTCATTGGGGAGGCATAAGGTTATGGCTACTCTGACTACTACCGAGCCAAGAGAGCAGAAGAAGATAAAGGCAGAGCCCAGGCCGAAGAAACCGAACCATACGGCAGGGTTTAAAGAGCTAATTCACTGGTTTACTCCAGAAGGATTTAGAGAGGATTTTCTCCAAAAGCGGCTTGGGATCAGCGAGAGCCTGCTTCAGACCATTGAGCGAAGCCTGCATCCCAAAAAGAAAATACACTTTAGTGCCTATACAGGTTGGCTGATTACCTTCCTCTTTGCGATGGAATGCATAAGCGGAGTTTTTTTGATGATTTACTACCATCCTACGGTGGCCGAGGCATTTGAAAACGTCCGCTATATTACCAATATCGTACCCTATGGTTGGCTGATCAGAGGAGTGCATTTCTGGGGTTCCCATCTGATGATTGGGCTGACCTTCCTTCATCTCCTGCAAACCTTCATCCGAGGGGGATATAAACCTCCAAGGGAGGTTACCTGGATATCCGGGGTAGTTTTACTTATCCTAACCCTGGCCTTTGGACTCACCGGCTATCTCCTGCCCTGGAATCAGATCTCGTACTGGGCTTCGACGGTCGTTACTGAGGTTCCTATGGCCTTTCCCTATATTGGACATTATCTTAAGGTTATTGCCCGAGGTGGGGAAAATGTCTCACAGGTAACTCTGACCCGATTTTTTACCATGCACGTTACGGTCTTGCCTGCTTTGACCACCTTCTTTCTGGTGGTCCATTTTCTGCCAATTCGCAACTACTTGATTCCCAAAGACCTTATTACCCATGCCATTGCTATTCTTCTCTGCTTTGCCCTCCTGATTTCCCTAGCCACCCTTTCGCCAGCCCCTATTCATGAGAAGGCTGATCCTTATCATACCCCCAAGAGGGTCAAAGCCGAGTGGTATTTCCTAGCTGGACAAGAGATTCTGGAGCTAGCGGGGAATCTGGAATTCCTTGGCAGTTGGGCACCAAAATTGCTCGGGGTACTCTTTCAGATGGCAATTATCGCTCTTCTTTTTCTCATTCCCTTCATAGACCGAAATCCGGCTCGCAACCCGAAGAAGCGGCCACTAGCCATAGCCTTGATAAGTTTAGGTTTTGTCTGTTTCATCTTTCTTACCCTTTTTGCCAAGTTCAGGTGATCTATGAGAAGATATTTCCAAAAAGCGGCAGCTATTGTTTTCGCCCCTGTGCTCATTTTCCTTACTTTTTCCCAGAGTCTGGAGAAAGTGAGTCTAGCGCAGAATACTTCGACTGCCACTTCCCAGAATGAACCAAATATGCCCAGAAAGCGAAAACGCAAGGGGAACCAAATCACCTGCATCGTCTGTCATACTCAACTTGGGCAGGATAAAGCCGAATGGGTTAAACAGTGGCAGGTAAGCGTTCATGGGAGGAACAATGTTACCTGTCCGGCCTGTCATGGAGGAGACCCCAGCTCCTTCAATAAGCCAAAGGTCGAGGGTACAGGTTTCATCGGCAAGCCCACTCGGCTTGATATACCCGAACTTTGCGGCCGCTGCCATTCGAATCCTAGCTGGATGAGGCAATATAACAAGCGGGTAGATCAACTCTCGCAGTATAGAACCAGTAAACATGGCAGGACACTGTTTGAGAAAAAGGATACTAAGGTGGCGGTCTGTGTAGATTGCCATGGGCGTCATGATATTGCCAAGGTAAGCGAGCACAATTCTCTAGCCAATCATAAAAACGTGGCTAAAACCTGCGCCCGCTGCCATTCTAATCCAGACTATATGCTCCCCTATGGCTTGCCGACCAATCAGCTCAAGGCCTACTACAACAGCTATCATGGGATGATTATCCAAAATAAGGTCGATGGGAAAAACCCCTCTCTGGTCCCCTCATGTCCTGACTGTCACAGTGCCCACGGGGCCAAGCCGGCCGAGGTTTCCGAAGTCCCCAATGTGTGTGGAAACTGCCATATGAACACGGCTAAATTTTTCTTTGAGGGGGGACATAAAAACGCTCTGGAAGAGCAAAATAAACCTCGCTGCATTGATTGCCATGATCATCACGAAATCCGCTATCCCACAACGGAGCTCTTTGCCGGGGAGTCTATCCATCATTGCGGCTTCTGTCATTTGACCAATTCCAAGGAATACCTGAGAGGAATTCGACTCAAAGAAGCCATTGAGAACACGACCCAGGAAATCAATCGAACAGAAGACCTCGTCCTGGCGCTTCAGGAAACCCCAGGGCTTGATGTCATGGACCTTAAGGAAAGCCTCCTTGAAGCTCGGCGAAGTGTCCTGGAAGCCATACCAAGAACCCACTCACTAAATGAAGAGGAAGTAACTAAGTACACCAATCAGGGTATGGCTAAGGTTAAAGAAATCAAACGGACTGTAGATAACATGAAAGAGGAGTTTATCACCCGCAAAAAAGGGCTTTTTGCTGCCTTGATGGTTATTTTCTTCATAATATGCTTTCTCCTCTACAAACGATGGCTTCTGGAGTTGAAAGAAGAAGAAGCATCGTTATGAGAAAGAGCTGATCGCCGCAGAGTGTGAAAGCATTGCTACCCTAGTCTCCCTCCTGCATTTTGGGTTGTAATTTTATCCACAGCTCTGCTATAATCTGATTAAATTCAATATATTGAATTTCATAGCCACTTAAACTTCAGTTAACCTATGGTGAAGTTTGAAAGGGGGTAAGCAGGGACGCAACGCTCTTGTCAAAACAGCAGGTTATACAGTAGGCTATTCAGGATGCTCTCTTTCCTGTTTCTCTTAACAATAGCAGTTGTCGAGGGAATAATTTTTTTCTCCCTACTAAAGGGACCAGACCAGCGAGATGAGGCTACTCAATCGGCGCAAGATGATATTGGCAGCTTCAGCCACCAGCAGGAGAAAAAGACTGATCTATGGCTAAGGTGGCAGCAGGCAAAAGAGGGGAGAAAATCTAGCCCCCAAAATTTGCACCCCTTATCTTCTTCTTCTGATGGCCATGCTGACGAAGGCAGGGGGAAAAAGATGCCTCTGGCTAGCTCTTCCTCTGTCCATGACCTTGATGGTGAATCTCCTGCTCAAAGGTCTAGGGGGCATATTTCTCCTGAAGTCAGTTTGGCCGAAATTGCTGACTACGATACTCTTAATCATAGCTATACGCTTAAAAAGGCAGACCTTTCCTCATCAGAGAATAACTCCTCATCTAGGCTTCTGGCTGCTCTCAAAATACTTAACCGACAGGGTATGCCCACGGATTATTTTCGCACCCCTGAGTATAAGGCGGTTTATAGTGAAATTGACCGTTTTTACCCCGACTCCTATATCTGGCCCTATTTTACCAATCCAGAAGCTAGAGCCAATTTTTTTCTATTTCTATTCACAAAATATGCGGATGATAACAAAAACTGGAGACCGTACGAAAAAAATAAGTCTGACTGCTCTCAATTTTCTCAGCGGATTTACCTGATGCTCTCACCAGATGAGATCAAGATCAAGGATGAGGAGTACTTTCGTTTTCTTTTCTCTAATCCAAAAGCTAGAGAGGAAAGAAAAAAGCTCTGCAATAAAATTCCTACGGTTTTCTATACCACACTGACTCCCTACCTCTTGAAGAAGATTCGGTCAACCTTTTTTTCTTCTTCTCCTTCCGCTCATGCCATGATTTCCTTTGCCCCACAAGGGCATCTTTCGCGAGGAGTGATTTTGGCCGAGCCCCAGAGCGAAGACTGGGAAAGCTTAGATGAAGGAAACCTGGGGAATATTCTGAATAATCTGGATATGACCCAATATCCCCTGATCTGTCAGATGGGCAAGATTTTAACTATAGAGGAAAATAGCTCACATGAGGCCAGGATGGCTGTTTCGGGGATCTATCTGATCCCACGAATTTCACCACCTGCCGATCTTAAGGAAGAAAACGGGGAAGACCCTCGCTGGGATTATAGCCAAAAACCCATCCTGATACCAGCTCAAACCTATCAACTATTCCGACTCATCTCCTCCTACCTAAGGCGCAAGCTTAATGATCAGCCAACTGATCGGCTAGGGTTTCTTCATTCGCTGGAGGAGATGGCCCTTGGGGGAAAGCTTTATTTCTCTTCTCTGGAAAGTGATCTTGACTCTTCGGTCAACCTTATCATGCATGGCCTAATTGATTTAGAGCAGGAGGATCTGCGCTCTATCAAGGATGAACTGGAGGAGCTCAGGGAGCTGGCCACTAATCAGCCTAGCCTCTCGCCGCAGATCATAGATTTTACCTCTCAGCTCAAGCATATTTTTTTACTCAGGCTTGAGCCCTTCCTAGAGTGAGCCCACCCGTATCAGAAGCAAGAAGATCTAGCATAGAAACTTAAACCCAAAAGAGCAGCCCAGAAATTATTAAGCCCCCTAGATTATTAAGCCCCTAGCTAATACGGTCTGCCCTAATCAGATTGGTACCCCCTGCCTCCTTGAGCGGCAGGCCAGCGGTAAAAACCACCGTATCACCAGGGAAAACCCAGCCGCTGCTTGCGGCTATCCGCTTTGCCTGCCCGATCATGTCATCCAAATCGGAAAAATCAGGCAGGAGAAAGGGATAAACACCCCAAGACAACTGGAGTATGCGCTGGGTGGAACCATGCCTGCTGAAGGCCAAAATAGGCACCTTGGGCCGGTATCGGGCAACCAGCCGGGCTGTTTGCCCCGATTCTGTGGGGGTAATGATGGCCCGCGCCCTGAGATAATAAGCCAGATCGTTACTGGCTTGGCTTACGGCCTCTTCGATAGTCAGGGGGCCACAGTCGGTTTTCCGATCAAGATTTCTCCAAAAGGGAAAGCTCTTTTCAGCCTCCTGGATGATATTTGACATGATGTTAACAGTATCAACGGGATATTTCCCTACAGCCGTCTCCTCGGAAAGCATCAGGGCATCGGAGCCGTCAAGAACGGCATTGGCTACATCTGCTGCCTCAGCTCTAGTTGGCCGCGGAGCGTCAACCATGGATTTGAGCATTTGAGTAGCCGTAATGATCGGTTTGGCCGCCAGGTTGGCTTTTCTAATAAGCTGCTTTTGGATAGTCGGCACCTTCTCCAGCGGGATCTCGACTCCAAGATCTCCCCTGGCGATCATAATCGCATCGGCTATCTCGATAATCTGATCGAAATTTTCAACCGCACCCCTTTTTTCAATCTTGGCAATGAGATGAACCGAAGAGCGATGCTGCTCCAGGAGCCTTTTAGCCCGATAGAGATCCTCTGCTGTGCGAATAAAAGATAAGGCTGCAAAATCAACTCCCTGCTCAATTCCCCACAGCAGATCCTCTTCGTCCTGACTGGTAAAAGCAGGAATAGATGAGCTCTCTCCTGGCAGGTTAATCCCCTTGTGTGAAGCAAGGGTTCCACCGCTTAACACCCGGCATTCGATTTTATCCGACCCTTTAGCTATAACCTCAAGCTGTATGCTTCCATCGGCCAAAAGCAGTGTATCGCCAATCTTAACATCACGAATCATCAGCGGATAATTTACCGACACCCTTTGGGCAGTTCCCTCAACCGGCTCCGAGGTTAAGGTGAACGGCTCTCCTTGCTTGAGCTGCACCTCTCCACCGGCGATCGGGCCAATCCGAAGCTTTGGCCCCGGAAGATCCTGTAAGACAGCTATCGGCTTTCCAAGACGCTTTGATATCGATCGAATATCGGCTAGAGTTTGCTGGTGCTCATCCCTGGTTCCGTGAGAGAAATTGAGGCGGGCAACATCCATACCTGAGCGAATCAGCTTTTCCAAAACCGCAGGCTCCCGGCTAGCAGGCCCAATGGTACAGATAATTTTGGTCTTCCTCATCATCCTCTTCTCTTTTTTGGAAGGAACCCTTTTGAATTTGGAAGGAACCCTTTTGAAAAAGGGTTCCTTCCAAACCATCCTCCTAAAACTT
>JAILZY010000038.1 GCA_023512255.1 bacterium
TAACTTTCTTCTCTCTTTATTTTCTCTCCTCCCCTTTATATTTTCAACATTATTTTTTCAACATGGGGAACATCTGAGAAAAAACCGTGTGGGTTGCCTGATCGGTAATTTAATGGTATGATAAAGAACCTAGAGCTCAAGAAGGTTAACGATAAAGCATCGCCAAGATTATTTACCTTGAATTGGGGAAATTACAATGTTGAATCAAAAGATTGACAGTAGTCTGCGGCTAATTGCCTGGGAATTTACCCAAAGATGTAATCTAAACTGCCTCCACTGCCGGGGCTCGGCTACTCAGGAGAGCTCACCTGAAGAATTAAGTCTTGAGGAAAGTCGCTCCTTTATCGATAGCCTGGGAGATTTTCAACAGGCACCGATTATAATCTTCAGTGGAGGGGAGCCGCTCAGCCGGGAGGATTCCTTTGAGGTCATGGAATATGCATCTTACCGGAAGTTGCGAGTGGTTTTGGCTACTAACGCTACCTTGGTTGATCATGACCGGGCCAAGACCTTGAAAAAAATTGGTGTTCAGAGGGTCAGTATTAGTCTTGACGGGGCTTGCGAAGACAGCCACGACAGTTTTCGGGGGTTGCCAGGAGCCTATCGAAGGGCTCTGGATGGGATCGAGGAGATGAAGAGGGTGGAGCTGCCTTTTCAGATCAACACTACCATCACCCGCAGAAACCTTGACGAGATTGAGGCCATTGCCAATCTGGCCATAAAATTAAAGGCTCAGGCCTTGCATATCTTCCTGCTGGTGCCAACAGGCCGAGGTAAAAGCCTTGAAGGGGATGAGATCTCAGCCATTGAGTATGAGAAGGTGCTGCGCTGGTTTTATGAGTTCGGCCAGCAATACCCTATTCAGGTCAAAGCAACCTGTGCTCCTCACTACTACCGGATTGTTCATCAGATGTCGGGCAAGCTGCCAACCTCTTATTCGGCTCGGGGGGGGCTGTCTGCCTACAGCCGGGGATGTCTTGGAGGAGTGGGATTTTGTTTTGTTTCGTATCGTGGGGAGGTTTGCCCCTGCGGTTATCTGCCTCTGGTGGCTGGAAATATTCGTGAGCAGCGTTTGAGCCAAATCTGGGCTGAGTCGCCTCTGTTTTTGGATCTGCGTGATCCGGACAAACTCCGGGGGAAATGCGGCCGCTGTCAATATCGCTGGATCTGCGGTGGATGCCGGGCACGGGCCTATCAAGCCACGGGTGATTATCTGGCCGAAGAGCCGATGTGCGCCTATCAGCCACGGGAAGAGAAGTTATAATTCATGGATTTTTCTAATTTTTTACTCCAAGTTGTAAAGCCTGCCCGCTATCTTGGGAGAGAGATCAACGCTATTTGCAAAGACTGGGATACAGCTCGGCTCCGCTTAGCCTTGGCCTATCCCGATCTCTACGAGGTCGGGATGTCCAACCTAGCCATTAAGATTCTGTATGGAATTCTAAATAATCGGCAGGATACGCTGGCCGAGCGGGTATTTAATCCCTGGCCAGATGCCGAGTGCAAGATGCGAGACAATGGCATTGCCCTTTTTACCCTTGAATCGGGAAGGCCGGTGCGGCAGTTTGATGTGCTTGGCTTTACCCTCCCCTATGAGCTTTGCTACACCAATATCCTGAACATGCTCAGCCTGGCAGGAATTCCTTTCCTGGCTATCGAGCGTGATGAGTCCTTTCCTCTGATTATCGGCGGGGGCCCGGGGGCTTTTAACCCTGAGCCGCTGGCAGATTTTTTTGATCTTTTCGTTTTAGGGGATGGTGAAGAGGTGATCTCGGAGATCGCTGACTTGGCCATCCTAGCCAAAGAGGAGAGATGGCCGCGATCGGTGCTGCTTGACCAGATGGCTGAGCTTGCTGGTGTATATGTTCCATCGCATTTTCAGATTGACTACTACCCTGACGGAACTATTCGAAGGATTTCATACCGGCAAAAGCCGCAAGAGGCGCGACGGATTGAAAGAAGGGTAGTTGCTGATCTTGACCGGGCATTTTACCCTGTCCGGCCACCGGTTCCGTTTATTGAGGTGGTGCATGACCGCTTGGCTTTGGAAATTGCTCGAGGATGCAGTCGCGGCTGCCGCTTTTGCCAGGCCGGCTATATCTACCGTCCGGTTCGCCAGCGTTCGCCGGAAAATTTGCTTTCCCTGGCTCGAGAAGCCATCCGCTCAACCGGATATGAAGAGCTCTCTTTAGTGTCGCTAAGCTCAAGTGACTATAGCCATCTTGAATCATTGCTGGAGCTTTTGCGGCCAGATTGCCAGGCCCACATGGTGGCTTTATCTCTGCCTTCGCTGCGGCCTGGAACAATCAATCCGGCTCTGATCTCTTCGATCAGGGAGGTCCGAAAGACTGGATTTACCATAGCTCCAGAGGCTGGCACTCAGAGGCTGCGCGATGTAATTAATAAGGGCATCACCGACCAAGATATCTTTTCGACAGCTCAGTTGATCTTTGAGCAGGGCTGGGATCTTCTGAAGCTTTATTTTATGATCGGCCTGCCGACCGAGCAACCTGAGGATATTTATGGGATCATCAATATCTGCCGTGAGATTCTGAAACTTGGTCGGCAATGCGATCACAAGCGTCGCCTCAACATCAATCTGACCATCTCCCCCTTTGTGCCCAAACCCCATACGCCGTTTCAGCGAATGCCACAGGAGCCGATCGAACTGTTGCGGGAGAAAGAGAAAATTATTACCCAGCAGCTAAACAGCCGCGCCTTCAAGGTGAAGTGCCGCAACCCACAGGTGAGCTGCCTTGAAGGTGCTCTTTCTCGGGGCGATCGGCGATTGAGTCGGGTCCTGATCCGAGCCTTTGAGCTTGGTTCCCGTTTTGACCAGTGGACCGAGCAGTTTAATTTCTCGCTTTGGGAGCAGGCCTTTGCTGAAAATAATCTTGATCTGGCCTTTTATGCTCAACGGCCTAGAGGGGAGGCAGAGCTTCTGCCCTGGGAACATCTTGGTTCAGAGGTATTCTGGCGCTTTTTGGCTCAAGAGGCAGAAAAAGCAAGGTGCGGGGAGCCAACTGTCGACTGCCGGTCGGGCCGCTGTCATGGTTGTGGGGCTTGCCGCCAGGGCGACGGTGGAGTGAGTACCCTTCCGCCCCTGCCTGACAGGGTGGCGGCCTTAGCCAGTCAGAAAAATTCGGCTTCTCAAGCCCAAGACCTATCCATAGCAACCTCTGGGAAAGAACAAAAAGAACAGACACTATCCCGCCCAAGTTCTGGCCGAGAGACGAGAGGGCAGAAGATTTGCCAGATTCGCGGGAAATTTAGCAAGATAGGCCCAGCCGTTTATATCTCACATCTTGATCTGATGCGGGTATTTTTTCGAGCTCTCCGTCGGGCAGATCTTCCCATAAGCTTCAGTCAGGGGTTTCATCCTCATCCGCAGGTTTCCTTTGGCCTTCCCCTGTCAGTAGGGGTAGAGGGATTGGGTGAGTATGCTGATTTTACTTTTCATAAGTCTGTAGAACCGCAGGAGTTTCTCATTCGATTAAATGAGCAGCTCCCTGAAGGGATAAAGATGCTCTGTGCCCGACGAATTCCATTGTCAGCCCGATCCCTTTCGGTCCTGATCAACCGGGCCATCTGGCGGGTCAATGTTCCTGCATCGGCTTTGAAGGAGGCCGCAGGAGGCAAGAGAGATGTTTATCAGCGGATTGCCAGCTTGTTATCCAAAGATGAAATCTGGGTCCAAAAGGGGAGAAAGAATTTTGATCGGGAGGAAACTCAACTCCCCCCAAAATTAGTAAATATCCGGCCTCTTATTTTTGAGCTGGCCGCTTTGGAGCCTAAATCCGAGTTGGCCGCTATTGAGTCTCCTTCATCCGACAAAGATGGCCTAGAGGGGTACAGCTTCAGAATGATACTGTCTGCTGGACAGGAGAATGTAGACCCCACTCAGGTAGTTGAGGCTCTCTTTGAAGGAGAAATCCCCTTGTCAAGGGGAGTGGTAAGAATTGTTCGTGAGGGTGTTTTTGCCTTTTCGTCTAATCAGCTCTGGGACCCTATTGATCTTATTTGATGAGTTCAGCTGGTGGGTCGAGAGCTGATAAGGCGAAGCGAAGATAGCGAAGATTAATTTTGAAGATGTTCATCTTTAAGGTTTTCCCATCTTTTTGTTTCTTCCCTCTCACTCACTGCGTCGGCAATTCCGTAGCGCTCCATCTTGTTTCGTAGGGTATTGCGGTTGATGCCTAAGAGGGATGCGGCCTGGACCTTGTTGCCAGAGGTTTTCCGAATAGCTCGCTCGATCATCTCCTTCTCAAGCAAAGATATGGCATCAAGACTATCAGGTCCTTCTTTCACCGTGGCAGTGATCAGATCGAATACTTTATCGAGCAGCAGATCAAGGCTTTGGGCCAGCTCCGCTCTGAGCTTAAAACTGTTTTCTCGAGCGGCTTTAATGTGGTCGGGCAAATCCTCGATCATAATCTCATTTCCTCTACAGATCACGATTGCCCTTTTCAAAACATTTTCTAGCTCCCGAACATTTCCAGGCCAGTGGTAGGCCAGCAACAATTCCATACATTCAGGCCTGATGCCGACAATATCCTTTTGCAGCTCTTTAGTAAAACGGGAGAGAAAATACTGAGCCAAAAGATGGATATCCTCTTTTCTCTCCCGCAGGGGAGGGAGGTAAATGGTAACCACATTCAGTCGCCAGTATAGGTCTTGGCGAAACCACCCCTCCCTGATGCCCTCTTCGATGGGCTTATTCGTAGCTGCGATCAACCTGACATCTACGGGAATGGTTTCAGAGCCACCCAGCCGCTGGATTTCCCCTTCCTGAATGACCCGAAGAATCTTGGCTTGGATATGGATAGGCATATCGCCGATTTCATCGAGGAAAATCGTTCCTCGGTGTGCCTGCTCAAACCGGCCAATCCTTTTGTATTCTGCGCCGGTGAATGCTCCCCGTTCATGGCCGAAGAGCTCGCTCTCAAGGAGGTTTTCCGGAATAGCGGCGCAGTTGATAGCGATAAAGGGATAATTACTCCGGCGACCATGATGATAGATAGCCCTGGCTACCAGCTCCTTTCCCGTTCCGCTCTCGCCGATCAGCAGGACATTAACATCCCGTTCAGCGATCTGGCCAATGGTCTTATAGACATCCTGCATCCTGGGAGAGTCTCCGATAATGCTTTCTCCAGCCCAGTTTTGGTCATTGAAGGGGGGATAGGAAACCGGATTTTTGGCAGATCTGGCCACCTCAAGGGCTTTTTGAATTGTGGTCCACATCTTGGTCAGATCGAATGGCTTTTGAATATAATCGTATGCTCCCAGTTTCATAGCCCGGATGGCTCGCTCGGTAGTGCCGTGAGCAGTAACCATAATGGCCAGAAACTTTGGGTTCTTCTGTTTGATCGCTTCTAGGAGGTCAAGGCCTGAGAGGCCAGGCATGACAATGTCAATCAGGGTAAGATCAGGTACAAGCCCCTGATCCAGGAGGTCTAAAGCCTCACGGCCATTTCGGGCAGCTACAGCTTTAAACCCCTTCTCTTCGAACATCCTTTTCAGGGAATAACGTATTCCCCGATCATCGTCTACAATGAGTATGGTCTCAGACATGGCAGTGTGTCCCTATATAGTGATGGTTACGAGGTGATGTTTACGACCCCTTGGCTGCCCAGAGAGCATCTTATGAGTATGGGTCATTATGAGTAATACTCTAAGGCTACAGGCAGAATAACAGCAAAAGTAGCTCCTTCCCCTTCGCTACTGTCAACCTCAATTCTCCCTTGGTGATCCTCAACAATTCTCTTGGTAATTGATAGCCCGAGGCCGATTCCCTCCTCTTTAGTAGTGAAAAAGGGTTCAAAGAGCTTTTCCTTAATAGATTCTGGGATCCCTCTGCCTTCATCTTGGAAACAGATTCGAACGTGGCTGCCCTCGACCGCGGTGGAAACTTTAAGTCTTCCTCCGCCTGGCATGGCCTGCATAGCATTGAGAATCAAATTTATAAAAATCTGCCGCATCTGCTCCCGGTCCGCCAGAATGTAGGGCAGAGGCATAAGGTCTTGCTCTACCTCCACCTCCTGCTCCACAAGCTCATGAGAGAGCAGCAGGAGTGTGTCAGCGATGAGGCGGTTAATATCGACTCTTTCCATTTTCGGTTTGCTTGGTCGGGCAAAGTCGAGAAACTGTTTGATAATTTGGTTAATGCGTTCAATTTCATTTTCAATGACCTCGATATCCTCTCGCCGGATATCTTCCGGTGAAAGTCTATCCAGCAGGGAATGGATAAGGATCCTGATGCTAGTTAGGGGATTTCTGATCTCGTGAGCCACACCTGCTGAAAGCTGGCCTAAGGCAGAGAGTCTGCTTGATTGAATTAGCTGCTCTTGGGTTTTCTTAAGATCTTCAGTAGCCTTTCTAACCCGCTCCTCCAGCTCTTCATTAAACAGCCGCAATTCCTGGTAAAGCTTGGCATTCTCGATAGCCAGACCTGCCTGATTGGCAAAGGTTATCAGAGAGTCAACCTTATCCTTAGTGATTCTCTTATCGCTCAGAATATAATCAGCAGTAATGGCTCCCATGACCCGATTTCGCCCCTGGAGGGGAGCGGCCACAAAGGAGCGCAGGTTAAACAGAGCCTTGAGTTTGGGGTTAACTCTGGGATCATTCCGGGCATCCTGAATGATGTAAGCTTTTCTTTCCGAAACCACCTTGGACAGAACGCTTTCCTCACTGTCCAGGGGCAGGGCTACAGTTTTGATTTTCTCCTGTTCAATGCCTACGGCCATTTTGCATTCAAGAATCCTTTCCTTCTCGTTAATAAGATAGAGACGGGCCCGGTCAAAGCCGATACTGTGTGTTACTCCCTGAAGGATGAGATGCAAAATTTCATCAAGATTTAGGCTGTGCATAGACTGGCTGATTTCATGAAGAGCAGACAGCTCCCGCACTCTTTTTAATTCGGCAAAGATAACCTCTTGCCTCTTTTGGAACTCATCGCACAGGGGATAAGAGCAGATCTGATATGAGCTGGCATCTAGCCCTCTAGTTTCCTCTTCAGCCAAAGCCCTAAGGCCAAAAGCTTTATCAATCACCCGAAACACGAGCAAAGATACCCCAAATCCCCAGACAAAAATCGCTCCTGCTCCGATAGTCTGGGTAGCCAACAGCTTCCAGCCTCCTCCGAAGAAGAGTCCGTTGAGGGAGATGCCCAGGCTGTTTCTACTAAATTTTTCCTGGGCAAAGAGGCCGACAGCCGCAGTACCCCAAAGACCATTGATTCCATATATGGGCAGAGCTCCAATCGGATCATCCAACCGAAATCTTTCAAAAAGCCTGCCCAATGGCCTAAGACTCAGACCTCCTATGGCTCCAACCAAAAGCGCTACCTGAGGGCTGACTATAGCCGCGGTAGCTGTGCTGGTTACCAGCCCGGCCAAGAGGCCGCGCAGGGATAGCCTCGGATCTGTCCTGCCCGTGAGCAGCCAGCTAGCCATAAGGCTAGCGATTGTTCCTCCCATAGCGGCAAGGATAGTATTGATGGCGATCAGGCCAAGAGCTGGCTGGCCATTTTGAGGGAGGCTGCCGCCTATAAGCCCGAACCAGCCGAGCCAGATGATGAACACACCAAGAGCCAGCAGGGGGAAATTATGTCCTGCTATGGAGATCGGGGCGCCATTTCGATCATATCTTCCGATTCTTGGCCCGACTACTATGAGCCCAGCCAGAGAGACCCATCCAGTCAGAGAGTGAATAAGCGCCGAGCCAGCAAAATCGATCATGCCAAGCCGTGAAAGCCATCCCTCCCCGCTTCGGACCCAATGACCAGCCACCGGATAAATAAGGCCGCCGATCAGTAGGCTGTAGATGAGAGAGCCACTGAATTTAGTTCGCTCAGCCATTGCTCCCGAGGCAATGGTTGCAGCCACTCCGGCTAGGGTCATCTGAAAGATGAGGCTGGCAAAAAGTGAATTATTGATTCCCCCCCCTGGGGTTTGGCCGCCACTTAGAAAAAAACCGGAGGTTCCCACTAGGCCAAACCAGCTTCTTCCAAACATCAGACCGTAGCCGATCAGCAAAAATATGATCGAGCCAGCGGTAAAGCCTGCTAGATTCTTAATCACAGTATGGACGGCGTTTTTGGCCCGGCTAGAGCCAAGCTCAACCAGGGTTATGCCAGCCTGAATGAAAAAAACAAGATAGGCCGCAAACAGGATTAAAAATATATTCAGAAGCTGCTGGCCGCTGTTCAAGATGATCTTGCTGCTTTGCTCACTAGCCTGAGCATAAAGTGGGGACAGAAGCATAAGGGCAAGGGAAATTATAACTTGGCTCGTGCGCTTTATGGTGGTGTAACTTTGGCTTTGAGTCATTGGGATAACACAATGGGCTTTCGGCCTTTGCAAGGGAGAAGCCCTTCAAAGATCTCTCCTAAGGCTGCCGGATGAAAAATAGGCAAAAATTTTTATTGTTACTTGATAATATTGCTGAACTCAAGGCATCTTGTGGGTTATTATAGCTTGCTTTATGGAGAAATCTCAAGAAATATTATATCTTGAATACTATATTTGGATATCATATCTTGCCAGGCCGTGAATACCCATTTTATAAGGTAAAATAGGTATTCACGGCAGATTCTTTTTTGGGGTTTGGGCTTGCCCAAAATATTTAAAGCGGGGGAAACAACAGAATCAGCGAGATACGGTAAGCCTGATATTGTCGAAGTCAACAATAGGCTTGCTGCCTTGTGCTTCCATCTGCTCATCAACGGCGAATACTCCGACCATGCCGGATAGATAAGGAGAGTTATCCTTGATGGTTTTCAGCGAGGTTCCATTGACCAAAAATTCTATAGTTGGCCCGCTGCAAATCACTTTCAGGCTATTCCATGCCTTGAGACCTTGCTTGACCGCAGAAGTGGGTGTCCAGGGGATTAGCTCATACCCGTTGCGGGAGTCGAATTTAAAGGCACCGTAGTAGCCGCTGCTTGTTATGGCAAAGACATAAAAATTACCGGTAGGGCTCAGCCGGAAAATCATACCCTGTGAGGCATCGGGGTTGCCTTGTGTTCGCCGAACGTCGATCTGATAGGTAAAGTTATCAAAAGGCGCATTATAGCAGCTGGCTCGCAAGGCACCTACTCCGGTGCCGGTCATTCGGTAGACGCCGTCGGTGGCAGACCATACGCCTGACTCATCGTCGATCCAGTTATCAGCCCGGCCGCGATTGAAGTCCTCAAAAAAACCATTTCCAGCCAGTACTTCTTCGGCGGATTCAATGGTATTTAGATTACCCTTGGCTTCAGCAGCAGTGAGCTGAGCCCAGGCGTTTATAGCCATGAATGTCCAAAAAGGGAAAACTGTAAACATCAGGCAAAGTCTTTGAATAGCTGTATTTTTGAAATACTTCATATTTTTATTCCTCCTTGGCCCATTTTGAAAGTACTAGGTTGCCGAAGATGGCGAAATACATAATAAATTACGTAAAATAAATACGTAAAGTAAGTCGGAACTAAAATGGGAAAGTATTTACTTTAAGCTGGCGGACAGGCAGAGGGGAAGGAAAGATAATGGTGAAATTTTTAAAGTTTTAGGAGGATGGTTTGGAAGGAACCCTTATTGAATAAGGGTTCCTTCCATCAAAAGGGTTCCTTCCAAGATCAATCAGTTCCTTCCAAATTATGGCTCTAGTGGATCTGTGAGTACAAATGGCGTATAATTGATCGCGCTTTTGGATCGTGAGCGGCTAGAAGTAGAGAAGCGAAGTTGAAGCCTGATTTTTTCTCTAGGCAATATTCCTTCCTGGCCAGGTGAAATCATCAGATAAGGACTGCCATTTTCAGCGGTTCCTGACTGGTTCAGGAGTGAGGTGCCCTCAGAGAGCCCCTCGAGAATATAATATAGGGGAGAAGATTGGGTTAGCCCGGTTTGGTTGATCAGGGTGATAACTTGCGTCCATTGACCTGGTTGGCGCTCAGGACGGGGATTTTGGGCAAAGATCTTCAGCCCCTCACCAGGCATTCTGCACAGAGCCAGGTTCGAGCGGCTGCTAAGCTCTCCTGATTCGGTTTCAGCTCTCACCTGGTAGATATAGGTTGTTCCCATCTCCACATTGGGATCGAGATAGTATTGCTCCCTGGTTACTGCAATCTCTTCAAAACCTAATGGTCCGGCCTCTTCATCTTTCAGCAGTCCGATATCCATTCCCAGGAGCTGTTTGCGATAGATATGGCTAGCTATAGATCCGGCAGGGGCTGTCCATCGAAGTTTAATGGCTTGTCCATCAGGTTCGGCCTGGAGGTTTCGGGCAAATGGGAAACGGTCATCCCCTAACCAGACCTGAGCGCCGTAGTAGGGATTAGCCGTGCCCACGAATAGTCCCACGGGAGTTGAGACCATGGTTCTGGCTCCGATATTGAATTTATCCCCAAACCCGTTCATGGTAACTGGATACCACTGGACGCCATTGCGGGTTTTCCACAGATCGAAGCCGGAAATAAGATCGGTAACTTTCTCCCCAACGAGGCCGGAAAGGTTTGGGCCAGCATTATCACCTAATGCTACCCCTCCCCTGCTTTTGACGAGATCAAGAAGAGTCGAGATATCGGAATTTCCCCTGTTTAAAAGGTCCATTATGTCGGGGTTACGCAGGGCGATGCTGCTGTCCATAGTGGCCACATAGAGCCAGTCTCGGTGGACAGCCATCCTCCAGATATACCCTGAAAAGGGATTACCCATGCCGGCGGGCAGACGGCTGATTGGGGCCTTCAGTCCGTCTGGGGTTCGGCGGCTGCGGCCACAAACTAACTGCCAGGTGTCATCGGGATTGATGCGGATGATCTCTGCGGGCGCTGGGCCCACTTTGGTTACAAAATCGAATCCTCCAAGCCCGCATCCTGTGCCGATATAGAGCCGATTTTTAAAGGTGCACATGCTGATTACATATTCATTCAGATTGTAGGCCGCCTTGCCAAAGCGATCGAGGCGCCAGGCCCCATGAGTTACGACTGGGATAAAGTTATAGTATCCGTTTTCATCCTTAGTGGTGGCGTCGGTTTTAAGAACCGAAAAGCCATTTTCAGGATCTACTGTGCCGGTATAGAGGTAGCCGTTGAAAACCTCGACCTCAAAGGGCTGGACCTGCGGCGGGTTGACCTGGGTGATATCCGCTCTGATGTGGTCGCCTTCATCTCTGAGAGTGGCCAGATCAATCTCCATAAGTCTTGGGCGCTCTGGAGGATTCATATTGGCGGTCATATACAGCTTGCCCTTATATTGAGCGAATGATCGCAAACCAAAGGTATCGATGTTTCCCAAAACCTGGGGGACCCTGCTTTTGACCTCTTTGAAATTTCGGCCATCGGTGGTGCGCAAAAGTCTGGCTGGGTAGTTAGCCAAAAGCTCTTTGCTGAGATATCCGCCAATATACAAGGCCTCGGTGCCATCCGGCTCAATAGCCACGATCATGCCTCGATACCCTTGATCGCGAGCCACCCCCGGCGATATTTCTGGAGATTGATAGACCCGCTCCCACGAGCTTGTCTGCGGATCAAAGGCCCAAATTTCTGCCCGATAGTCTGGATTTGTACAGTCCACATCAGGTATTTCGGGAGGGTAGTCGGTTCCGAAAACAAGGGCTAGATAGCAGAGCATATCCCTGTTTGTACCCACATACAGTTTTCCTTTAAACCAGGCCATTGACCAGGCATAGCTGTTGTGCCGGGAACCAAACCCGCTCTCGCTTATTTTTTCAAATCCCCTTTGGTTAGTCCTTGTCCAGATAGACTGCTGGATATCCTCGGCAGCAGTGGCCTGGGCAGGGCCGCTGATAACCCTAAGGTGGCCGAAAACAATAACTAAAATAGCAAAGAGTACTGCATTCACAAGACCAATTACTCTTTTTCTCACCAACACGGCATCATTTCTCATGGCCTTTATTCCCCCCTTAGCTAATTCAAGGAATTAACCGTACTGCGTACACAGGACATACTGCCTATATTACCTACATATAAATAAGCAAATAAGACTCAATAAGGGTATTGTGCTCAACCTACTTTGGTGAGCTCTGATAACTTTAAGTGCGCCAAGCCTTCTTGGCTTGCCTCAAACTATGGAGCGAAGTAAGAAATGATTATCTTTTCATAGATATTCCCTCCTCTCTCATCACTCCTTAGCTTTAAGTGGACTGTCCGAATCCTGGAGATAAGGGAGCGCACAAGGTTGATCGTTTTTTTCTCTATCATTATCAAAATCTACTCTGGCTGCCCTTTAGTTCTCCTTAAAAGGTATAAGATCTTCCAGAGTTTTTATCAGTTTCAGTTAGTTGAGATCAACTTTGGGCAAGAATTTATCCAGCAGCTCAAGGAGCACCTCGGGTGCTTGCATTGGATAAAAATGCCCCTGGCCAGGAACAAGTACAAATTCACAATTTGGCATAATCTCTCTTAGCCTCTCCCCAATGGCCCGATATGGGGATGAGGCGCCGTAGATGCAAAAAGTAGGACAGTAAATGTGGGAAATTTTCTCCTCAGTTAAGGTTTTTACCGACCGAAATTCTTTAAGGACCGTGGTCTCCTCGATCAGCTGCATAAGGCGATCCGATTTTCTGGCTCCTCCGAGGCGAAGGCCATGCTGGATAGGGACATAAAGACTTTTCCGCACTACATTTTCAACATCGATCAGCTCTTCCTCGGTGTGGATGCCTAACCGATCTAGTTCGTCTTGCCAGATCTGCCATCCTGGCCAGTTATCCAGCCGCCTAAGATGCAGCAATGCAGGGATGCCCGCATCCAGGATTACTACCCCGGCCGCTTGCCGAGGATAGGCAGCTGCAAAATGGAGAGCTATAGCTCCACCAAAACTATGGCCGATCAGCAGAGTGCGGCTAATGTTTAAATGGTCCAAGAGGGCCTTAAGATCCTCAACCATCTCATCCGAGGTATATCCGCTAAAGGGGCGGTCGCTGTAGCCATGTCCTCTGAGATCATAGGCAGTAACCCGATACTTCTTGGCCAGGGCCGGTAATATGTGCATAAACCAGATCGAGAGATTTCCAGTGATTCCGTGAATTAGGACAATGTCAGCCCCTTGTCCGTGTTGCTGATAATGGATAGCTAATCGACTAGCCTTAGATTGAGTTTCCTGGTGAGTGGGATTTGTGGTGTTTAAGAGAACTTTCGGCATTATTTTTCATCCTTATGGCTATTAAACATACCCTAGACTCTTCAGGCGAAGCATGATCTGCTCCTGCCCTTCTACATCCTCTCTTTGGGGAGAAGCATCTTGATTTCGTTCAGGGGGCACAGTAGGCGCCCCAGTTTCTACCGGATGAGTTCGTAAAAATGCAGGATCAAAGATTTGGGTAATTACCTGGCCTTCCATATCCGAGGGTATGGGAATACCCAGGGTATGGAGCAATGTCGGAGCGACATTAATAATAGATGTTGGGGGAATAACCTCACCCTTTCGGATCGCCGGACCTACGGCGGCAAAAACCCCCTCAGGCCGATGAGTGCCCATGATCTGCGATCGGGGTCGGCAGTAGACCTCCGAAGGATAAATGGAGATAAATCCGCTATCTCGCAGGCTTAGGGTCAAATCAGGGGCACAATCAATGAAGTTTCCGGCAAAGGCCTCTTCCCGAGTCCAGATTTCCTTGATCAGCGGCTCTCCGCTCTGGGGATCGAGGCAGCTATTCCGCAGCTTGTCTATCAACTCTTCGCGGAATGAAAAGTATTCTTTCGCCGGGATCCCCTCTTCGCCTCTTTTCCCAGCCACCTGAATGATGATTCCGTTGCTGCTAGCAGTGGCTGCATAGGCTTTGGTCTTTTTCCAGTCAAGATGTAAAAGGCTCCGGTAGGGGGATTCAACTCCCAGACTTTCGATATCTTCTGACTGCCCAGCCACTGATTTTGTGCCTATAGCCGTACTATCCTTCCACTTTAGATACCCTTGTTGGCAGAGCCACTGATTGAGGTAGAGAATTTCCCTGGTAGGGCCAAAACCATGATCCGAAGCAATGAAAATGTTAGCCTGCGCCCCAGCCAGATCAACGATCTGCTCTAGAAATTCATCCAGGTTGCGAAAATACTGCAGGCACAGCCGCCGCACCTTTTCCTCCCAGGCCGCGTGAGGCTTCAGGGCATAGGCCGGATCAAGAAACCGCCAGCAGACATGCTGAATACGATCAAGGCCATCAAAGATCATGGCTGTCAGGTGGCATGGATCGTGCTTCATTAGATAGCGCACCACCTCAAACCACTGCCGCTCCCGGCGAATGTGCAGCCAGATCCAGTCCTCATACTCTTCCCTCTGGCATCCTTTGACCGCCTTTTCTTCTTCCCTAAAGTTTAGGGCCATCTCCTTGACATCAAAGCCGTCTATTCCCCGCAGACGATCAAAGAGATCTTCTGGATAGCTGTTTTTGCGTAGCCATCGCCAGCTAACGAAGCCAGGAATGATATAGCCCCGAATCGCCGGTGGGGGATTCATGCCGATAAAATTTAAACTTCCAGCCCGCATCCCATGTCGGTTCACTATTGACCAAATGGTCTCTCGCTGGATATCGCGGAAGGAAAGCCACTTGATGTACCGACTCTTGGGTGATTCGAATTGCAGAAAATTAAATACCCCATGAGTTCCCGGTCGGACCCCGGTTATTAGAGAGATCCAGGCCGGAGGTGTGAGGGGAGGGATAACGGAGGTCAATTCTCCCCGGCATCCTAAGGAGATTAACTTCTTGAGAAAGGACATGGTTCCCTCTTCCATAAGATGGTCCAGAATGGTAAACGATGCCCCATCAAGTCCGATTAAAACTGTTTGCCTATCGAGACAGCTCATTCTAATTCTCCAGGGTTTGATTTTCTAGATTTTGATGAATAAAATTAACTAGATCCTTGACCTTGATATCTCGAACCTCTTTTTCTCCAACACTCGCCAAATATTCAGCAAAGGGGAAAGAACGATTGAAGTGCTCTTCAATCATCGATCCTAAAACCACAGCATCGATAGACTCAAAATCCAGATCAGTAAAGAGTGAGGTTTCCGGCGTGATTTCACCAGAATACTCCCATTCATCTTTTAAGCTGCTGATTATTTTTGATACCGAATGGAAAATGCTCTCTTGTCTTGGCACTAAATCTTTTTCCTGATTTCTTTCATCCATTATGAGATACCTCCATAGAGCCCTTATCACCCACTTTCGAAATCGCCACAGCCATGATATATTCTCTCTCCTGCACCACCGTATATACCCTGTATACTCGGATGGAATCGCCTTTTCCAAGGCAGGGGAATTTTCTCTCAAATTCTCCTCCCCCCAAAGATACTTTCACCTCCCCGCCGGAGAGATCGAATTCACCGATGGTGATTTCTTTCCATAAGGGGTCGGGGAGAGGGGGGCTTTGCCTACCTTGGCCAGATTGCCCCTTGGGTGGGGATAGGCCAAGGGCCTTGGCCACTGCCTCTTTAGCACATCGAAGCCGCAAGAATCCCTCAATCTGCCTTTTGCTGTCTAATTGAAGCAGGAGGGCTTTCTCTTTCGAGTTGCAAAACATATCTAAAGATTCTAATAGCTCCTTACTGCTTTCTCCCATTTTCATCTGTCCGCTGCTTCCAGAAACCTTCGGATACGGGCTCAGGCTGATCCCCACAGACATTCCTTCTTCGGCGACTACGGCTATGGCTGTATTGTCGGTCTGAGCCAGGCAGAGGGAGGCTGATACCCCTATCTGCCTCATCCACTCTTCCTCTGGCTTCGGCTGCCCGTGGGCATCATCGGTTAGGCTAATATCAGCCGGATAGAAATCTCCGTATCCGAAGGAGCGCAAAAAACCTCGGATCGCATCCTTGGCCGCCATTCTGCCGATCAGCCACCTTCCCTGCTCTGCGGCATCAGGCAATTGATGGTAGCTGTGCCGCTCCTTGCGGCTTAAGACCATATAGGCCATGACCTGTTTAAACATATCCGCATCCCCTCGCCAAAACTGCTGGACCAGGGAGTAAACCGCACAGACCTTCTGCTTTTTGCCGCCTCCCTGGGACTGAGGGGCAGAGATAATGGATTTATAGGGAGCCCACTGGCCAGTGTCGGAAGTTGTAGCCACAAGCTGGCCAATAAAACCTAGATGCGGAAATCTCCAAAAGTCATATAGCTCCCTTGACCACCAGAAACGCCAATCCTCCCAACCAATGAGCTGCATCAGTATCTGCCCGCCGTCGGGAGACAAGAGGTCAAGATCAGCTCGAATCCGGCTGCTAGTTATCTCCCGCAGTCGCATTCGGGTTGGCAGGTGGTTGAATGGAGCAGGAGGCGGCCCATACAGCCGCAGAGACTCAAGAGCAATGGGGAAAATGACAAAGCCGCTGTTCAGATACTCGACCGGCCAGTATCCGACTAGTTGTCCGGCTGCATCCAGCAAAAAGGGATCGGTCAGAAATTGCGGCTTTGGATTAGATCGAAAAAGATTATCTGTCGGCAAGACCCTGAGCTGAGCGGACAATCCATTTTCTCCAACAGCCTCCAGGGAGGCGATCCCCTGAAAACGCGGGCCATGAAACATACGGTGTTGGCTGTAAATTTGCTCCGCGGAATGAGAGGGGCGCCGCTCATTCTGAAGGGTAAAATCTGCCATTTGGGGTGGTGCGGGATATTGATCGGCAAAAAACAGCCGGGCGCTGATTAGTGGTTTTTGGCCCTTATCCAGTAAGGCTAGCTCTTGGCCGCTGGTTTTGCTTGTCTCCTCATCATCTCTTTGCCCCTGGGAAGAGAGGTTAGCAGAATAAGAGCCTTCCCTCAGTTTGTAAATCAGAGCTGTTGCCTCTTGTTGGGCTGTCAGCTCTGCCTTGACCAAGAGAGTAGCCGCTTTTTCATTCTCCAGGCAGATCCATTGGCTAGCCGCTACTTGGTCAACCCGAATCAGTTTTTGGCCGGGAAAGAGAAGCGAGGCGACCTCAGCCATGATCTCGATGCTCACGGTCATGGGAACTACCGGCAGAGCACCTAAGGAGGCATCGAGTGTGGAAATCTTTTGCCCGAATCGGTGGTCATCAATGAAGAGATCTTCTGATAGGTCTATGGATATTATGACCGTAATGCTTTTGCCGGGCTTAAAATCAATTGTCCTGCCCACAAAGGGAAGTTTCCCGGCATTTGGCCCCGCACCTATTCTTTCTTTAAGAAAATTAATAACCTGACGTATGGTTTTGAGCCCTGAGATGATTTCAGTATCTTCTTCTCTCAACTGAGCATACTTAGTGCGGAATGAGCCGATAATTTCAACTCGCTTGATCGAGTCGATCCCAAGATCGCCTTCCATATCAAGATCAAGGTCGATCATCTCTTTTGGATAGCCTGTTTTCTCACTGACTAGATCAAGCATGATCCGGGTGAGCTCTTCCTCGCTCATTCGGGAGGGGACCTCAGGGCAGACCGCCAGGGCCGAAGAAGGCCGCTGCTCTTGGCTTTCCCTAGATAGGGCCTCTGGCTTGAGATCAGGCATCTGGCTTTTAGCTTCTCTCTTCTTGCTCTGCTGCTCTTTTGCGCTCTCAGTGCTATTATTTTCAGACCTATTATTTGTGCCTTTATTTGTTGTGCTTTTGATCCTCTCCCACTCTTTTGCGCTCTTGATCTTCCCACCGCCAAGAGCAGGCAGATCGCTGCGGCCACTTTTGTGCTCCAGGTAAGTCTCCATCATCTCCTTCTGCAGAGTGAGAAAATCAGTCATGGTTTGAAAGTAGCGCTCCATCACCGAGGATGGGCCTGCCTGGGCAAGTGGAGGGGCCTGATTCAGAAATTCAGGCCGTGCGAAGCCGTCGGCTCCAACAACTGAGGAGAGACAAACAGAGCCTGAAGAAGGTGCATAATCGGCACCTGATAGAGCGTAATCAGCGCCTAATGGTGCGTAATCGGTGCCTGATGGTGCATAATCGGCAGCCGCGGCTGTAGCCGTAGTATCTGGGAGAGAAGGCAAGGGAGGCGGAGTAGGGGAGTGGGGAAGAGATGAGGGGAGAGATGATGAGGAAGATAGCTCGCTTTCAAGGGATTTGCTCGTGGAAATAGGGGCCTGAGGGTGAGCTTTGCGCGCCTTGCGCTTTTTTACAGAAAGAGAGTATAGGCCAAGCGGAATCTTAATTTCCACTCTTCCTTTGGGCTTTTCCTTAGGCTGCTGATCAGTCCAGAGAATGGTTTGCGGGCAGCGGTATTGATATAGATATTGGAAGTTTAGGGGGATGCCCTGAGCACTTAGAAGGCCGACCAGATGATTGAGCTGAGTAATTCCTGATCGCCTCATGACATTAGAGGCGATAGCCAGATGAGGTTTCCCCCGCAGGATATCTTCAACAAAGGCGGTGAGGTTTCCTCTTGGGCCTACTTCAATAAAAATTCTGGTGCCAGAATTGTACATATTTTCAATTGTTTGTCTAAAAGCCACCGGCATGATCCAGGTTTTTACCGCAAGCTCCAAAATCTCCCCTGGCTCTTTTGGATATGGAGACATGGTCGTGCAGGAGTAGATTTCCGTCCTGGGAGCAGAAATCGAGAAAGAGGAGAAATACTCCCGCAGATGGGAGCAGATCGGAGCAAAGAGCGGCGTGTGGTAGCCTCGATCAAAGGGCAGTTTCTCAAAAGGTATGGCCTTGGCCCGCAGACAGACCATAGCTTCCTGAGCAATTCCTTCCTCTCCGGCGATTATCACCTGATGAGGGCAGTTATCATCGGCCACATACATGATTGATCTTTCGCTGCTTTGTTTTTTCATGCCCTCTTTGTCTTTCTGCCTTTCGTTGATTTGATCGAGAATCGGCTTGACCTGGTCCAGACCTGCCCCCACTGCAATCAGTGTGGCTTTGGGGATAGTAGGATCGAGCGATAGTTTGCGGTAGATCTGATTTAGTCTGCCCGTATTGCGTAAGAATTCCTCTGGATCGATTATGCCGGAGAAAACCATAGCCGACCATTCTCCAGCGCTATGGCCGACCATCTGATCGGGCTTGATATCGAGACAGCTTAGCAGGGTGTGCATGGCCAAGTTACTGGTCAAAACAGCCTCTGTGGCCCGATCCATTCTCCAAAGCCGCCTCTCGGCCAAGGCGCGCTCTTGTTCGGAAAAGAATGGTGGTGGGAAGATGTTGTAACTTGGCAGATCCTTCTGTCCCTGCTCAAGGAGGATCTGATCGCCTCGATCGAAGCATGAGCGGACCTGCGGAAAATACATACAGAGATCGGCTAGCATATTTACATATTGAGCCCCTTCGCCAGGAAAGAGAAAGGCAAGCTTCCCTTTGCCCCGGCGGGGATTAGATGCAATCAGAGGGGTTTCAAAAAAGTAAATTCCTTTCAGATCCTTGATCTGGTGGCATTCTAAATCAGCGAGCCGCTGCCGGGCATAGGCTATCTTTTGGATAAGATCATCGACTGAGGAGGCAACCGTAGCCAGACGATACGGCTCAAAGCCAAGCCTTGTGTTCAGGCTGTAGGCTAGATCAAGGAGTTGGGTTCTTGGGTTTTGGCCTAGGAACCGCTGAATGCTCTCGATCTGCTGAATGAGCTCTTGGCGGCTTTGCCCAGAGAAAACGAAGACCTCTGTTTCCCAAAAACGGGGCGTGCTGGGCATTGACAGGCGGATGCCTTCTGTCCCTTTCTCTATCTTTTCTGTTGTTTCCTGATTGCTGCTAACATATTCTTCCAGGATCAGGTGAGCATTGATGCCCCCAAAACCGAAGGCATTCACCGCGGCCCGGCGGGGAAAGTCTTTTTCTCCATGAATCCAGGGCCTGGTTTCGGTGTTTAGATAGAATGGGGTCTTTTCAATTTCTAGTTTAGGATTGACCGTCTGGCAGTTAATTGTTGGCGGCAGAATTTTATGGTAGAGGGCTAGGGCCGCTTTGATTAGCCCAGCCACTCCAGCCGCGGGCATGGCATGGCCAATCATTGATTTGACCGTTCCAAGAGCGCAGCGAGGTCCAGACCCATCCCTCTCTCCAAAGACCCGCCTCATGGCCTGAACCTCAATCACATCGCCTACGGGAGTTCCAACCCCATGGGCTTCGATAAGCCGGATCGTACGGGGTGAAATTCCAGCATATTCATAAGCTCGGCGCAAAGCAAGCTCTTCCCCCTCCAGCCTGGGAGCCACCACGCTGACCGCCCGGCCATCGCTGGAAACACCAATTCCCTTGATGATCGCGTAAATTCGATCTCCATCTCTTTGGGCATCACTTAGCCGTTTTAATACCACTACCCCGGCCCCCTCGCCGGGCAAGGTTCCATCTGCATCTTTATCAAAGGGACGAATACATGAGCTCAATGACATAGCCTGGAAGGCACAAAAGATGAGTAAAAAGGGAACGTTGGCGAAAATGTGGACACCGCCGGTAATGGCCAGATCGCATCTTCTGTTGATCAGGTCTTGCACACCAATGTCAGTGGCGATCAGGGAGGAGGCGCAGGCCGCATCAACGGTAAAGTTTGGCCCCATGAAATCCAAACGATTGGCTACCCGGCCAGTGGTCAGATTGGGAATAAAGGCTGGAGCTGAATCGGCACTGAACCTGGGAAGACTTGCAAGGAGCTCCCGGCGGATTTCAGCCAGCTCTTCTTTGGTCAAATCTGGCTGAATATCCTTTAGGATATTCAGGGTTTGTTCGGTAACAATGCTTCTTTGGATGAGATTTGAGGCCCCTACTCCCAGATAGTTACCTCGCCCCAGGATAAACTCGGTGCGGTGGTTGTTGACCGGCCGATCAAGGTAGCCGGCATCTTTCAAAGCCTCATGAACCACCTGTAGGATCAAGAACTGATCAGGCTCTCCTCCCTCTACGCCTCGGGGCATGACTCCGTATTGAGCCGGATCAAAGGTCATAAATTCGTCAAGATATCCCCCGCGCTTGCAATAGACCTTATTAAGGTCATCGGCCTGTTCCGAAAAATAGAGCTCAGCATCCCACCGCCCAGGGGGAACGTCGATGATCGAATCTTTCTTGGCGAGAATATTATGCCAATAGGTTTGAAGGTCAGCCGCACCCGGGTAGACGCAAGCCATGCCGATAATGGCCACATCTTCCCGCCTGCTTGATTTCTCACCGCTTGATGTTTGATCTGTGCCTGTAGTCAATGTTGTCTTCACCTTATTCATAACCTCTTGTTTGTCCTGTTTTTTCAGCTAATCGATTCAAAGACTTGCTGCACGCAGCTTCCATATCTTCTAGCAGGGCGATAAGTTTCCCCTCCTCGGTAAAAAAACCAAGATCCGCATGGAGTATCCCAGGCGTAGATTGAGGCAGTATCCTACCCTCAAACCGGATTCTGGAGCCAGACAGCGGAGCCAGAATCCGAAAGAGCCTAAACCGCGAAGGCAGAGGCATCATATCCCAATAGGTTCTTGACCATAGGATAATCATCTGTAGCCCACAGTCCATGATGACCGGATCAATCAGCCAGCTTCCCAATGGATTCCCAGCCAGAAGCTTTTGAGGATCAGAAGGGGTTAATAACCCCTGAATGCCGTTGACTCCGATATCCTCAATGGTTGAAATTCCCTGAAACAGAGGACCGTGAAACAGCATCTGCTGATAAGCCTCCCTAGTGCTCAAGGGGAAGGGCCTGGCTTCTAGCAGAGCAGGCGGCTGCCAGTCAAGGTGATTAGTACTCCCTTTGGCCATTTCGATAATAAGGCTGTAGTGGCGCCGCGGGGGCTTGTCTACGCTCTGTATTTCCACCTGTACAACCAGATTGCTGCTGATTGATGGACTGGCAGCAGGTGGTGAGGAGATAACGGCTTGGCTGTCGGTCGGCAGGGGAGTAGCTATGTCAGTTTGCAGGGGAGTGGCCACGATCCTAACCTTGGTTGGTTTGCTAACGATAATCCCCTGCAGGACGCGAAGGTCTCGGGCTTGGCTAATCTGCCACTTTGGCCATCCCAGGGCCGCCACTTCGGCCATAAGCTCAAGGGCCATAGTCATTGGCAGAACAGGCTTTCCGTCCAGGCGATGATCCTTAAGATACAGATCTCTTTCTACGTCCAGCTCACGAACGATTTCAATCCCTCCCTCTTCATTAGGAGGAAAATCGATTCCAGGTGCAAAGAGGGGAAAGACTGCCTGTCCTCTCGCTTTAGCCCCACCGCTTTCGGCTCTTTTGGCCAGAGCCGCCTCCCATCCCCCTCCGCCTAGGATAACCTCGACCTCTCCTTTCGGGCCGTAGCAGATTTCCCGATCCAGCATCTTCGGCCCGTCAGCGCGGGAGATGAGCTGTATTCCATGCTTTAAGAATTCCGCCTGGAGGGGGGGAGGAACCATATTGGAATTCTCCCAGGGGCCCCAGTTGATCGAGACAATTTTCCCTGGCCAGCGGTCATTCAGATAAATAGCCAGCTTGTTGAGAACCTCATTGGCCGCAGCATAATCTCCCTGCCCCCGGTTGCCGAAGCGCCCGGCTACTGAGGAGAAAAAGACCATGAATTTCAGGGACTCAAAACGAATCTTGCGGCTTAGGATAAAGGCACTGTCAGCCTTAGTGTCAAAGACTCGGTCAAATGAGTCGACAGTTTTATCCTTGATGAATTTATCCTCGATAATTCCCGCGCCGTGGATTAGACCATCAATTCGCCCAAAGGTTTGGTATATTTCGTCAATCAGTCTGCTCATCGACGCCTCATCCCGCACATCCACCGCATAGTAGTATACCTTGGCTCCGAGGGTCTGAATGGCTTTTATGTTGCTGCGGATTTCCTCGGCTTTCAACATCTTCTGGTATCTGGCCTCGACTCGGGCCGGGCTAATCTGCTCCCCGTTGCGCTTCATTTGCTCGATGAGGCGTGCTTTTACCTCCTGGAGAGGGCCGGTGAGATCAGGCCGCGGCTCCTGGTCATGCTCAGGCAGGGGGGATCTGCCCAGCAAGATCAAGGTGGGCTGATAGCGTCTAGCCAGCTCTTTGGCTACATCGGCGGTAATGCCCCGCGCTCCTCCGCTGATGAGTATGACCCAAGAAGAGTCGATCTGCACTCTAGCCCCTGAATGCTCGTCCTCCCGTATCGGTGCGGGGATCAGCTTTAGGGTAAAGCGGCTTCCGTGGCAGTAGCCTACCTCTACCTCATCTCTCTGGCAGCCTATCTCATTGAGCAGATGTTGAACCAAGCAGGATGCATCCTCCTGCGGGTTAAGGTCTATGGCCTTGAGCCGCACTTTTGGCCACTCATACTGCAAGCTCTTGATCAGCCCGATGCAGCCTCCCTGAGAGGGAGAAAAGTCTCTGCGATCTCCATTGAAGGGAATGCTGCCAAATAATCCTCCCATGGAAGTTACCGCCATGAACAAAGTTTTATCCTGAGCTTGCCGAAAATCAGGCTCAACTGCCCTGGCGAAGTAGAAGAGGCTTTTAACCTCAAGCCGAAGCTGCCTTTTCCATTGATCTAGATCTAGATCATAAATTCCCCGATCGGTCTGATCATTTCGGAAGGGATAAAGGTGGATCAGCGCCCCGATCGAGCCCTGATGCTGGCGGATACAATTCAGCAGGGAGTCTACACTCTCCGGGCGGCCAAAATCAGCCTGGTAGTATCCTGGCTGGAGTTCACTGACTGTGTCTGCCATCCGCACCAGGGCGACTTTTTGTCCCTGCTCTGAAAGCGTCGTGGCCAGAAGCCGAGCCAGCCCTGCTCCATCCTCGGTAATAACCACTACCTTGCTCTTATCAAGGGCGGAAGCTGCCCCATGCTGCTGCTGCCGTGGGGTGCAGGGTGTTTCCACCCCCTCTAGGATAAATCTAGGGATAGTCGGCCCTGGTTCAGGGTGGTGGAACACTTGGGGCTGTTTACGGCTCTCTTGCTTGCTTTCAGCGCCTCCTTTTTTTTGTTCACTGACTTTAGCTATCCAGTCGATGATCTCTTTTAGAGTCTTTGCCCCAGTCAAATTTTCCATCTCTTTCTCTATACTCTGCCCAAGGGAAGAGCTGAATTCTCGCTGAAAACTGCCCAAGATCTCTACCCGCTTAATAGAGTCGATGCCAAGGTCTGCCTCCATGTTCAGGTTCAAATCTAGTATTTCAATGGGATAGCCTGTCCGCTCACTGACAATCTTTAGCAAAAGTTGCTGAATTTGTTCTTGGCTTGCGGCAATTTCGTCTTGGCTTGTGGCGCTTTGCTCTTGGCTTGCGGCTGACCCTGAAGAGGTAGCCTCTTGTGGCCCTGAAGGAGTGGTAGTCTCTTGGCTTCTGTCCCTGTCAGCTGCCTTGGGAGCAGGGAGAGCAGCCTCTTGCTCTGATGGGGAAAGAGCGGCTTTGCGCTCTGCTTTGGTGAGAAATTCTCCCTCCCCTAGGGCCTCTTCCTCAAGCTTTCTACTTGCCTGCTGCGGGATGCCCTGCTTCTGCCTGGGCGGCGCAGGTGCATTAGAGGCCGTATGATAGCCTCTGCCATTGACAGTTGTTGTCTGCTGCTGCTTGTGGGGGAGCGTGGCAGGCTCCTGTGCCCCCAGCTCAGATGGCCATGTTGTAGTTGCTTGGCCATCCGGCCTTGTGGCCGCTGGGAGGCCTCTTCCTGATTGGAGGTAGCGCAGCATGACCGCTTTTTGAGTATCTAAAAATCGACTCATCATTTCCTGAAACTGAAGCATGACCTGATCTTCAGCTCTCGGTATGGATAGTGCTGTTACCACATCCTGTTGATCTTCAATATACTGCTGCTGTAAGGGGTGCTTTCCGGTGCTATTTTCTTCCTGTCCCATGCCCTGATCCTCTCTATATGGCTGATCAACTTGACGAGAGATAGTAGAGATTACATCTTGAGCTGACTCCTGCTTCTGGCTGGAAATCCGCGGCCAGGAAAGACTTATTTCTCCTGCCCTCTTTTCTGCCCTCTCTTCACTTACTGCTGAAGTTGATGTCCACTGCCCACTTTCGACAAGCTCTTGCCTTGTGGCTTGTGTCGGCGATGAATTTGCAGCCTCTGATGGCTCTCTCTTGCCCCTTTTGGCCTCATGCCAGGGCCGAATACGGTCTCCTCGAACCATCCAGATGGTTGAAGAAGGTAAGCGGCCGGCCGAGCGCGCCTCTTTGCCTAGCCAATCTTCCTCATAGCAGGTGCGGTCTGAGTAGAAAGGATCAAGATTCATCGACTCTCCCTGAACAAATATCTGGCCAAGGCAATGTTGTAGGTGTAGCAGCCCTGACCGCCCCGGTTGGTCCAAAGCTACGCTTAAGGCAGGACGATCCTTTAAAATCTGGCTGACCAGACGGCTCAAGACATTTTTTGGTCCAACCTCGATGAAAATCCTTGCTCCGGCCTCATACATAGCTTCGATTTCCTGCCTGAAGAGGACCGCCTCTGCCAGGTGCCTGACCATCTGATCAGCTATCTTGGCTGGATCGCTAGAGTGAGGGCCAGCCGTGGTATTGGAATAAACTGGAATTTTCGGCTCACTCATCGGCACCTCTCTCAGGAATTTTGCAAACCGCTCCCTGGCAGGATGGATGAGTGGAGAGTGAAAAGCACAGGCAACCTCCAATATCTTGGCCTCCACTCCGCAGGCTTTACAGTGGTCAACCACCTGCTGCACGGCTTTTGGTGTTCCAGAGATTACGGTCTGCTCAGGAGAGTTGTAATTGGCGATCCACACCTGCGTCGAAAGTCCGCTGATCAGCTCGGCGGTCTGCTCTCCGGAGGCTTTGATTGCGGCCATAATCCCAGGGCAAGAGTCTGCTGATTCCTCGATGATTCGGCCTCGAGCCTCTGACAAGAGCATCAGGGATTGTTCGCTGAGGACGCCTGCGGCCCACAGGGCTACGTACTCACCGAAGCTGTGGCCGGCGACCATGTCAGGATAAATCTCCAATTGGCTGAGGAGACGGCTCAAGGCCACACTGGCTGCTCCGATTGCAGGCTGAGCAATCCTGGTGCGGGTGAGCTCCTTTTGCTGTCTGGCTTTGTCCTCGGAACTGAACACTGGCAAGGGGAAGATGTAGTCGCTAAGTCTTCTGGGTAGTTTCGGTTTCAGAATCTGGTCCATCTGCTCGAAACAGGATCGGACAGAGGGAAAGTGAAGGGCTAGATCGCGAGCCATGTTAGGATATTGTGATCCTTGGCCGGGAAAGAGAAACGCAATTTTCCCGCAAGCTTTTGACGAAGGCCCGCTGAGGAAAATGCCATGAGGGTCATGATAGTCGACTGCTTCATGGCCCGATTGTGTAACCTTTATGCTTTGGTTAAGTTTTTGGACCAGATCCTCAACTGAGGTGGCTACGATGGCCAGCCGAAACACTGCTGAGGATGAAGAGCTGTTTTTTGCTCCTCCCACCCCGGCAGCCGCAGCGGTCCGCCGCTTCTCTCTGGCTGGGCAGGCCGCGGCTTCCTTAAGCTTCTCCCAGCGGCAGCAAGCTGCCTGATGAAGGGGCAGCCCCTGCTGCTCCTTTGCCAGATTATTTAGCTCATGTTTTATCTGCTCTTCAAGCTCCTGCTTTGATTGCGCTTCCCACAAAAAGAGCTCAGCCGGCCATCGCTGATAGAGCAGCGGCGGGGTTGTCTTTTGGCAGTAGTTTTGGGTATATTCTTCTAGCACGGCATGGAAATTGGTTCCTCCGAAGCCAAAAGCACTTACCCCTGCCCGACGGGGATAATCGCCATCACTCTTTAGCCAGGGCCGAGGCTCGGTATTGACATAGAAGGGGCTGTGCTCAAAATCTGCTCTCTTGTTAGGCTGGCTGACCCCAATGGTTGGCGGCAAAATCTTGCTGTGCAGAGCCATGGCCACCTTGATCAAGCTGGCTACTCCAGCAGTGCATTTGGTATGACCGATCATGGACTTGACTGATCCGATAGCGCAACTTTGGGGCCTGGCCTGAGCCTCAGCAAAAACCCGGCTAAGTGCCTGGACTTCAGCTCGATCACCAGCCACTGTCCCTGTGCTGTGAGCCTCGATCAGTTCGATGGTCGCAGGACTTATGCCAGCCTGGGCATAGGCCCGCTTGAGAGCCAGAATCTGCCCTTCGGGGCGTGGTGCAGTCAGGGATTTATCCCGACCATCGCTGGAGCTCCCTACAGCCTTGATGACCGCATAAATCTTGTCCCCATCACGTTCAGCGTCAGCCAGTCTTTTCAGGATGACCACTGCTACCCCCTCGCCCAGCACAATCCCATCGGCACTATCATCAAGGGGCCTTGAGCGGCCGGTTGGAGACAGAGCCTGGGTTTTGGAAAAGCACAAGTAAGTGAAGGGATTTTGCATGGTATCGCTTCCGCCGGCCACCACCATATCACTGCTGTAGGACTGAAGCTCTCGAACCGCTAGATACACGGCAGCCATTGAAGAGGCGCAGGCAGCATCCACAGTGAAATTTATCCCTCCAAGATCAAAGCGGTTAGCTACCCGGCCAGCCGCTACATTCATCAGGATGCCGGGGAAGGAATCCTCGGTCCATTCTGGGAAAAATCCATTCATTTGGGAAATAAGCCGATCCGCCTTGAGCAAGCCGTTGCTCATATGCTCCATGAGGGGGATAAAGGAGCGGATGCTGTAGGCAATTCCCAGATCAGCTACCCCGCCGCCGGCTCCTAAGATGACCGAGGTGCGCTCCCGGTTAAAGGAGCGGGTTAGGTAGCCGGCATCTTTCATCGCCTCCCGGACCACCTGAAGGGTCAAAAGATGAAGAGGTTCGATAGAGCGCAGGCTATTGGGCGGCATTCCATACTCCATAGGGTCAAAGGGGACCTCATCAATGAAGCAACCCCATTTAGAGTAAATTTTATCCTGGGCTTTCCGATCCTGGTGGTAGTAAAGTCGCCAGTCCCACCGATCTGGGGGAATCTCCTCAATGGCCTCAACCTTGTCGATAATGTTGGCCCAATAGGTGTGCGCATCCGGGGCCTTGGGCAGAATGCAAGCTAGGCCAATGATGGCAATGTCGGGAACCTTGGGGGAGCAGACCTTAGCCCCTGCTGATGCGGGCAAGGGCTCTCTCTGCTGGAGCCCCAGTGGCTCTTTCCTCTCTCCCCAAGTGAGAGGGAAAAGTGGAGAGAGCTCAGATTCTTTGGCGATCACCTCACCAAGCTTTTCTGCTCCCTTGCAGCTCAGATCCTGATGCAGTGCTTCAATGGTAGAGGCCCGATCCCGCAAAGCCGCAATCTGGCCAATCATGTAAAGCCCTCGCTCCCGCTGCTCTTCTGGGCTTAGCTGAACGTACTGAGGCTGTGCTTTGCTGTCGGCTGAGGGTTTTCGGTCAATTCCCTTGGCGGCAATTCTAAGACGGCCAAGATTTAAGGCCTCTAGTGCATTTCTGATCTCTTCAAGAGGGCGGCCCTCGGAGAGCATTTTTTGTTTTTCCTCGATGAAAAGCCGGCTAAAAGGGGTAGCCAGACACCGGGTTACATAGCCTGGTGCAGCCTCAAGCCTAACAGTGCCTTTGGCCGCCAAGGCAGCTTGTTGAAATTCCGAAACGATGGCCCCGCAGCTGACCGCCTCTTCAGTGAATAGGTAGGCAGAGCCTACCTGCATGCCAACCTGAACGCCAAGCTCAACCAGAGGGGCAACCGGCATAGCAGCCATTAGAGAAGAGAGGGCATCGTGAATCCCACCAGCAAGCAGTATCTGATAGGAAGAAGCATCTGTGCGGCCAGAGAGAAACTCGGCAAGGACCTCAAGACAACTCTCCCATAAGACAAAGCTGCTTCGCGGCCCAAGGTGTCCGCCGCACTCAAGGCCCTCAAAAATAAACCTTTTCAATCCCTCTCTCAAGAAAAGTTTTAGCATACCCGGCGAAGGACAGTGAAGGTAGGTAGCAATCTGCTGCTGCTCGAAAGCCTTAGCCTGCTCTGGTTTTCCACCGGCGATTAGGGCAAACCGTGGCCGGTGGGTCAAAACGGTCTCCATCTGTTCTTTGAATAGATCTGCCGGAATAAACCCAAGCATTCCAACTCCCCAAGGGAGCCCGGCCAGCTCGGTTTCACATCTAGCCAGCAGTTTGTCGACCTGATCAGCCCTCATCATGGCCAGCTCGATAAAGGGGAGAGCTCCTCCCTTAGCTACCTGCCTGGCAAACTCAGGTACATCGGAAATTCTGGCCATCGGTCCCTGAACGATCGGATAGCGGCTGCCGTGGCTTTTGGCTAAGCTGCTCCCCTCCCGGAAGGGAAATCCCTGCTTAGCCACACAGCAGAGATGATCGCTAATTGAGCGGCGAATCCCTTGGAGTATGCCGCCTACGGTTCCAAATTTTTTGGCCAGAGAGGAAGCAAAGGCAATATCCTGCCCCAAAATTAAAAGCTCCTTTTCAAGGGACTGCCAACCTGTCCGCTGGCTAATAAGCTCTCGCCAGGCGAGCAGATGCTCGGATGAGTCCTGCTGCTTGGCAAGCTCTCTCTCCTTAGCCTGAAGCTCTTTTATAACCGGCAGATTGGGCCTTGCATAGACCCGATAGAGAGAGCCAAGCGTCTCTCCCAGACAGATGGTTTCACTTCCATCGAGTGCGGTCAGGCGCATCTTTACCTCCTTAGGCAGGGGAGACTCCTGAGCCAGGAGAAGCTGAGAATCCAAAACAATACCCTCTGCTCCAGCCGCATAACAGCTTGTTGCCGTGTGCAATCCAACCCCTCCGTGCACCCAGACCGGTAGGTTGAGGTGAGCGAGTATTTTTTGAAGCAAAACAAAAGCGGTCTCTTCACCGATCCGACCTCCTGCCTCATGCCCTTTGGCCACAATGCCATCAGCCCCAAGCTCTTTCCCAATCTGTGCCTGCCGAAGACAAATGCTTTCGTAAAAAATGGTAAGACCCAACTCATGAAAGGTGCGGATGATTTTCCGCAAATTATGAATCTGACCACAGGTCAAAATTACATAGCGAAGCCGCTCCGGCCTAGTGTGAGCAAGATAGGAGCTGATCTCAAAGAGGAAATCGCTAGCCTGTCCATCTAGTTTGATTCCAAATTCTCCTCTCCCATATCTGCTCAGCCGCTCGATGCCCTCTTGAGCCATCTGCAGGTTGCGGGAATACTCAAGATTCAGGATACCTAATTCTCCGGCCCGGCTTGCCGCTATAGCCATAGATGCATCTGGCTTCCCAGCCGGAGTCAGAACGATTATGCTAAATTTGCGCATAAGATTGCTTTCCCTCGATAATCTGGCGTTGTAAATATATCTTTAATATAATACAATAATAATATTAAAGTTAATATTAAATTTAATTTAAAATAATACAATTTAAAATCTTGCGCCTCATATCCATATTTTGATTTTTATTTATACGCGGCGAATAATGCAGGCTGATGCGTTGTAGATGTGCGGCCCTCAACTTTTAATTCAACCTTATTTCCACCAAGAGAGATCTGACCTTCTCCCTTGAGGAGAAAACACCTCTCTTTCTCCTCATCCTTACCTCCGAATCATCGCCAACTTTCAACATTAAGCGGGGTTTCTGATTCAGCCTGATAAAAATATTTATTATTTAATTATTTTAAATTTAATAACTTAAAATTTAATATAAAATTTTTATTTAATTTTGCCCAAAATTGCCAAATCAAAATAAGACAGCCATAATTACTTCACTCGGTTAAATAAATAAAAGCAATTTTAACTTTGACAATACATAATCGACGTTTTTTGTTTTTTTATTGCATCGGAAAAGAAGAAAAATTACCTAATCATCGAAGGTGAATTTAAAAGCAGATTTAAGAGCAAGTTTTTAGGGGCCAGGATCTATCCTTGGGTTTGATTCTCAAAAGGCGGGAGAAGAGAGGCAGAAAAGAAAAAGAAGGGAAGGGATGAGGGTATAGATCTTGGAATCTGGAAGGCCAGTTTAACTTCAAGATCCCTCATCAAGGGCTCTCTAGCAAAAGAAGAGAGCCCTTGATGGGTTTTAATCATAATTAAAAATAGAGATTGCCGGCGGTAAAGTCTTTTAGCTTAGCAGGGGTTTTGGCTTTACCTCGGTATCTGGCGCTTTATCTTCAAATAAAAGCGTACCTTTGGCTATCTTTGCAATATACTTTATGCAATCTACTTTATATAATGGCCGTAGGAGTCAAAAGGACAGGAGCAGGCAGCAGCAGCGAAGTAAGAGACGGAGGCAGAGTAGTGGGAAGCGTAGGAAGAGTAGAAGGTATTGGGAAGGTTACGCCCGTCGGAACAGTGAAGGTCGGAGTAGTAGTCGGTAGCAGTCCGAAGAATGGATAAACAGATGAATAGAATTGATTGGCCAGAGGTACATAGGTCTGAATCCAGGTAGGATCAGTTGGAGCAAGGGCACTGTAGCCTGCTGGCAAGGTTAAGGGAATAGGAGCCTTTGTTGCCGGATCAATGAATCCAGCTGGTGGCCATAAGCCTACGCCAAGGAGGGGATCATAGTAGGCAAGACCCAATGGGGTATTATAAAGAAGCCAGGGGTTAGCCTTGGCTGGGTCCCAGGTTAATCCAGGCTGAACCGGAAGCACGGTGGTTCTTGCCAGATTGGAGACTACAGGAGTAGGCAAACCAGTAGCTGGATTGACCGGCGAAAGAGCAGGAGACCATAAGGGCCACAGGGTATTGTAAGGCGGCAGAGCAGCCCAGTTTTGACATTCTCCTACGGAGGCATAAATCAGACTGCAAAATAGGGCAATAGCTAAAATTAATATGAACTATACTTTTGCACTTTTGAGCGACTAATTGCCTGTTTTGAGTAAAAGCATAGGATGGGTAAGGTGTGTCCAATAAA
>JAILZY010000151.1 GCA_023512255.1 bacterium
ATAAGAGCTAAGCCCCTTCGAGGGTTTATGGTTGTTCTGATATAGGGTTTATGGTGTCTGATATATAAGAGCGAATAGATTAAAAATTTATATAAATTTCATTCGATTAAATCTTCGGGATTTTAGTAGCGCGTCTTATTATCTCTTCGCATCTTCATTTGCATCTTCATCTTGTTGTACTATTCTTATTTCCTGATTTTATTGCCGCTTGATTAAAAAAGAGCACTCTAGTTTGAGTAAAAAGATACTTATCTTATTATTATACTTTTTATTATACTTTAGTATCCAAAGGAGGTGGTAAGATATACTAGATTGCTTATTAAGATGCGATGGGTCTGCGGATAGTCGGTTTAGACACTTAATTTTTTAAGATCTTTACTTAATATTTAATTAATAATTAATAATTAATGTTAAGGATAGGGAGGTTAGTTATGCAGATAGCCAAAGTAAAATTATTGGCGGCCACTTTCGTTTGCATGGCTGCCCTAATGTTTGCACCTTTGAATGGGCAGGCCTATTATAGCTACAGCATCCCCTGGGGTGGATTGTATGGGCTGTACGGTGGGTTGTATGGTGGACTATACGGGTTATATGGAGCAGGGCTTTACGGGCTGTATGGCGGGTTGTATGGGCTGTATGGCGGGCTGTATGGCGGACTCTATGGTGGGCTGTATGGCGGTCTGTACGGTCTTGGCTTGTATGGATTAGGATTATATGGCGGTTTATATGGCCTGTATGGCGGCCTATACGGGTTGAGATATCCGCTTGATGTAGCCACAACGCCGCTGGTCGAGCCTACTCGCTCACCGGCTGCCTTGACCACTCTCCTTGGTGGAGGTGGAGGGCTTTTGAATCCAACCGGGACCTGGAGCGGTACCTGGCTTAGCTATATCACCCTCAAGGGTGGAATCTGCAACCTGAATCTGACCTACAATCCCCTTACTAGAACTGTTTCAGGAACTGCTGGCTTACTCCTGAACAAGCTGATACCGATTCCAATCAATGTATCTGGTCTATACCTTGGAAGCCCCTTTACCCTGAGTGGATCCTATCTTGATCCAACATCCTTAGTTACCTACTATGAAGACTTAACCTGCACACTGGTTAGCGCTTCCTTCATGACCGGAACCTACCTTATTCATGATGCTCTTTATCTGAAATCGGATACGGGAGAATTTAATGTCAGTCTGACGGTTGCGCCGACGATATAAACTCGCCGACGATATAAACTAGACGATATAAACTATAAGGAACACACTGTATACCTTCAGGAACACACCATATACCGGAATACACCTTCGGTATAGATCTGGCGGTTTTTGGAAGAAGGCAAAAGAGGGAGCAAAGCCTCATCAGAGAATGGGGTTTGCTCCTTCTTTTTTTGTGTTCATCGAAAAAAAGCTTTTTCCTGCTAGACCATCCTATTTTTTTTATGGTAAAGTAGTGAGGCGTGAGCTAATGAAGAGGTTAAAAATGAACTTTATTTCAGAAAACTAATAAGAACTTTTCACTATCGGACACTTTTATCGTCATGCCCGCGAAAGTGATAATCCATGTTATGGTTGCAGCAACCCTCTGGATTCCCGCCTAGGCGAGAATGACATTAAATGCCTGCACTTTCAGGTATATACAAAACTGAAAGATAAAATGTGTCCGATGGCAAGAAGAACTTTAGAAAGCTGATAAGATTAAGGGAGGAAGCTACTATGGTTATAATGACGCCTCACGGGATGATGCCTCACAGAAAGATGGGAATCGCTGTTGAAGGGGTGATGCAGATGGCCGCGGTCTGGATTTTAGCGGTCTGGGCTTTTCTGGCTTTGTCTGGTTGTGCCGGTGTAGCTCAGCAGGTCAGAAGCTCGCTTGGGCTTGAGCCTAAGCAGGAGCTTGTGGCTGCTTTAACCCGCACTCCGAGTCAATGGGAGGAGGCTATGGGCCAGGCCGCGGCAGTGGATGCCAAGGTAACCGAAGGCCAGCGTCTGAACAATGATCCTGCGCTCAATAGAAGATTGCAAAGTATGGTTGATCGTCTGCGGGCGGTGTCTCATGCTCCTGAGATTCCGTTTCGGGTAAAAATTATCAATAGCAAACAGATTAATGCCTTCAATACTGGTGGCGAGCTGCTGTATGTCTACACGGGACTGATCGACTATGTCAAAAGTGATGATGAGCTGGCTGGAATTTTGGCTCATGAGATGGCGCATGGGATTGGCGCTCACCTGCAGAGGGAGCAGCGATCTATGTTTCTTCCCACCATTGGTGCCGTATTGGCTAACATTGCCTTGCAGAATCAGACCGCAGAGCAGCTGATCGGTTTGACCAATCAGGCCCTTTCCGCTGGCTACTCTAGAAGGCATGAGCGGGAGGCGGATATTCTGGCGGTCATCTACACCTGGCGGGCTGGTTATAATCCCCTCGGCTTTGAAGAATTTTTCGATAGGATGAGCCGACAGGCCTCTCAGGTCAAGCAGGAAAAGGAGAAAGAGCTTCGGGAAAGCTACGCTAGTTTTCGGCAATCGGCTAGAGAACTTGAGCAAAGCAAGCTTGCCTATGATTCTTTGTATCGGCGGCTTCAGGCCCATCCTGCATCCCCTGAGGCTGAGCGAGAACTTAAGCAGGCTAAGGAGCGGCTTAAAAAAAGCCAGCAGCAGCACGAAAGCTGCTATCAGCAGTATCAGCAGGTGTATAAAAGCTATGCCCAGTCCATTGCTCAGCTTTTTCCCATATTTCAATCCCATCCTTCCGATCCGGAGCGAATTGATATTGTCAATAACACCTTGAAATATTTAAAGCAAGAAATCCCCCTGTCTCAGACGCTCCCTTCCGTTCGATACGTGATGGAGGCAGTAGAGGAGGTTGGTGGAAAGCCAGCCGGAAAATAGCCTGAAAAATAGCCTGAGTGGATTCTGAGCTTTTTCGCGGGAGTGACGATTGTGACTTTTCCTTAAGAAAGTGTCCGGTAGCGAGAAAATAAATAAAAAATAAAAAAGGGCCATCAACGGCCAACTTTTGGGTCGATGGCCCCTTCTTTAGGGGATGATAAATGGGAGTGTTGAACTCCTTTATCAAGGGAGGGCAAAGGAAGTTTTTTGAAAATTTAATTTCTTTTCTATTTCTTTATCTTGAAATCTTGAAACCATTCTGCCCCTATAGACGATAGCGGCCTTGATTCATTACGGAAAAATGTCATAAAAATTATGACCTCTCATAGGGGGTTGTGAATTTTGGGCCGGTGTGGCCCCTAGGCATAATGGTGGATGCTCCGCGCGGTCTAGCTTGCTCGTTTGAGGCCCAGCGCGCCGCAGCCAGCCGGGGCACAGCGATCGCGGGCTTCATCTTGGGCTTCAGTGGCTAAAGGTGCAGTAGGAAGGGCAAAGTTTTGCCACCGGACACATTGGGCACGAAGGGGTTTTAGCCTTGCAGATTCTGCGGCCATGGAATATCAGAAGGTGAGAGAATCGAATCCATTCCTCGCGGGGTATGATGCCCATTAATTCCTGCTCGATCTTGTCTGCATCTTTCTGGCTGGTGAGACCAAGCCTTGAGGCCACCCGCTTGACATGGGTATCCACCACCAGGGCCGGAATATTAAACGCATTGCCCAAAACCACGTTAGCGGTTTTGCGTCCTACGCCGGGCAGTTTGGTCAGCTCCTCAAGCCGATTGGGAACCAGGCCGTGAAATTTTTCCTCTAGTTGCTCACAGCAGGCTTTGATATTTTTTGCCTTATTGTGGAAGAAACCAGTTGGGCGGATATCCTGTTCAAGCTCAGCCAGCTTAGCCTGAGCATAGGCTTTGGCCGAAGGATATTTAGCAAAAAGGCTCTTGGTTACCATGTTTACTCGCTCATCCGTACACTGAGCCGATAGGATAGTGGCTATGAGCAGCTCAAGCGGTGAAGAAAACCGCAGGGCAGTTTTAGCCTCCGGGTAGGTGGCTTTTAAGATAGAGATGAGCTCACTAATCCTTTTTGAATCATCAGGGGTTATGTTCATAGCTTGATTTGCCTTTTAGGGCTTTCCATTGCTGGGAGGAAGACTTTTATCAGTCAGAGAGCTTTGAAAAAGATCTCGAAATAGATACTTAGTTACAATAACAAAAATTCCGAGGATATTTAACCGTTGTTCCACCGATTAGGGTTATAACCACCTTATCTGAGAGGTGAAATATTTTCCATTCTGGCCAAAGACCTTGATAAAAGATTATTACTCCTATTCCTATTAACCAACAGCATACGAGATTGTAAATCCGGTCGGCATATTTTTTCCTTTCGTTAATATTCTGAATTATGTCTTGGAGGTGAGCTTTCTTCAAATCTTTTTCGTAGCTTTTTTCCTCTTCGCTGGCTCTTGGATCTGGGCTATTCGGGATATTCTGTTTGTCCAGGACAATATCATTTATCTTTATCTGAGAATTTTGCTGTTCATCATTATGCATGGAACTTTTTTGAGCTATAAAGATAAAATATCAGATGTTCCCCATGTTGAAAAAATAATGTTGAAAATATAAAGGGGAGGAGAGAAAATAAAGAGAGAAGAAA
>JAILZY010000039.1 GCA_023512255.1 bacterium
CTGGGGCTTGAGCTAAAGTTTGGTAAGGAAGGCTTACAACTTTATAATCAGATCAGCCTGATAGATTCTATTGAGCAATTAAAGAAGATCAAGGAGGCTATAAGAGCGGCCACAAGCCCAAAGGATATTGAAAAACTGGCTCTAGAGTAAAAACTGGCTCTGAACTAATTGATTAACCAATGACTTTTATTGGCTGGCTTATAAGGAAATCGCTTTTATATAGCAGACACCAGATAGGGGAGAAACCCCGTAAGAAAGAGATATAGATATTTGGAATATCTTCTGACTTCATGAAAGTTTCTTTTTGTTGTTATTCTGGTAAGCATGGCATCTAATAATAAGCATGGCATCTAATAATAAAATAAAGAGCGAGTCTGCTGTAAGTCCAAAATAGATGAGCCGAAAAGAATCAAATATCACACGCTTTGCCATGCCTTTTGCCGCCCATTTAGAGCCGCAAGGAGCATCTCTTGCCTTGTTGTATCCAGTACCATCATCAACATATTCACCACCATACGCTTCTTCTCCCAGTGAATCTTTAAATACCCAGGAGGCAGCCCTATCACCCTTGCCTCAGCTTAAGATTCTTCACATTACCTCGGCCACCCATGATATGAGCAAGAAAAATCTAAACTCATATCAGAGGGTACATTTTTTCAGCAGAAATGCTCAGCTAACCATTTTGGCTAAAAAGGGAGCGGATTTTTCAGTCTCAGCCCAAGAAGGGACCCCGATCATCACGGCTCCGCTCGGCGGGAAATTAGGCCTGATCATCTTTTCTCTCTTCTGGCTACCCACTGTGGGGAGAAAGCAGAAATTTGATCTAGTGATTACTGAGCCGTCACTTGTTGCCATAGGTGGCTTTTGGGCTAAACTGACAGCTCGGATGAGGTGGGCGGTAGATATCTGGGACATTCCCATAAGGTGCCACTCAGAGTCAGCCATAATGAAAGCCAAGTCATGGCTCACCAGAAAGGTTTTCAAATTCCTGTATCGCTTTGCCGACCTTTTTATCATCTCGATTCTGCCAAACTTTGAATTGAAGGAGTTTGATCTCCCCCCAGAGAAAATGCTAACTCTCAAGAATGCTATCTGGCTAGAGGAAATCAGCGAGTCGGCGGCCACAGAAAGGTTTGAAAAGGTAACCATAGAACGCAAGCCCTTTGATATCCTGTGCATGCGGAGCCGCTATACGGCTGATATGGGGCTTGATATCCTGGCTCAGGCTTTCCTGTCTCTGAGTGAAGAACTCGAAGGGATCTGCTTGACCATTGTGGGCATCATTCCCCAGGAGATCAGGCACCAGGTAGCTGATTTAGAGGGGATGATAAACGTCAGATTGTGTGGATTTGTTGATCATGACCGGCTTCTGGACACTATCCGGGCAGCATCGGTCTGTGTTATCCCTTTTAGAGATGTAGCCGACCTTTCTCAGACCTATCCTATCAAGGTCCTAGAATACCTTGCTTTGGGCAAGCCGGTGATTGCCTCCCGGATAGCAGGCCTTAGCGCCATGATTGAGGATGGCCGAACCGGCCTGCTTTTTCGCCCCGGAGACTGGCAGGATCTGGCTGACAAGATTCGCAAGTTGTACCATAATCACCAGCTTCGAGCCGCCCTCTCAGCCAATGCCTTAGCCTCAAGGGGTGAGTTTGACTGTGTGGCCAAAAATAGGGTTATTCTAGACAGACTGTATCAGATAACCGGTTGGAAAAACTTGAACAATTAGGGTAGCGTGATGAAAAAAGTTGTTTTATTGCAAAAGTATATATCTCCCTACCGGATACCGCTCTTTAACGGCCTGGCAGAACATCCAGAGATTGATTTTACCCTGGTTCACTACGGTAACCTAGAAAAGAGGAGAAAATGGACCAAATATCCAACCAAAAAATTCTCTGAGTTCCAAACCAAACGCATAAGCATCAAGCTCAATTATACCCAGAATATAAATTTACCCCTATCCCTAATCTCTGACTTTGCTCGACTTCGGCCCGAAGTCATTATTTGCGCCCCTGACACCGGAGGGGTTTCAGCTTACCTTTACACCAAAAAAACACCAGGCAGTAGCTACATTATCTGGAGCGAGGCTACCCATATCACCGAACAGGTAAGAAAGATTGGCTTTTTAAAGAAATGCCTCAGAAGTGTTATCTACCGCGGCTCAAGCAGGTTTATTGTACCTGGCCAGATGGCAGCAGACTATATCCGTGAATATGTACCCTCGGCCAATATTTTCTATGCTAACAATTGTCTGAACGAGGACGACTTTAAAATTTCTGAAGACTACCTGCGCCAAAAATGGGCTAAGAGAAGACTTACTCTCACCTTCAGCGGATCGCTGATCAAGGATAAAGGAATTACCTTTCTGCTTGAGGCATTCAAGGGATTGATGAAAGAAAAACCCTATTTGAAGGAAAACTGCCTCCTGAGGATCCTAGGGACAGGGCCTCTTGATCTGTCAGCCTATCAGGATGAAAATATTCTCTTTGAGGGATTCTGTGAGGGGGAAAAATATTACAACTTCATGAAAGAAAGCCATATATTCATCTTGCCATCTTTGCGCGACTGCAATCCGCTGACAGTCATCGAAGCGCTTTTTGCCGGAAATATCTTGATCGTTTCCTCTCGGGTAGGCAACTATCCTGAAGCCGTAAGAGACAACGGACTAATCATCCAATCCATCTCCAAAGCCGAGATTGGCCGGGCGATTGATTCCATCCTGGCTTTGCCGCGAGAGCGGTTGGTTGATATGGCGCTGAATTCTCTGGCCGTATCCAGTACCTTTACGGTAGAAAAGAGCCTTGAAGGTTTTATCTCCGCCATTTTCAATGATGAAAGAGAGGCTTCAGCCCCCAAGAGAGTATCTTTGGCAGATGAGCTATGCAGCCCCTGTGCTTGGTAAGCTGTGAATTTACTCTAGCAAAACCCCTAACACAACACTATGCTAATAGCAACATGCAATCCCCCTGTTTTCGGTGAGAGTTATGAATTTAAATTTGCCAACACATAATGGTCGTCCCCCAATTCTATTCATTGGCCCCTATCCGCCGCCATATTCTGGCCCTGAGTTAGGAACAAAACTCTTTTTGGAGTCTGAGCTAAAGGATATTTTCAACCTTCATTTCATCAAAACTAACTTCAGAAAGAGCAATGTAAATAAAGGCCGCCTCGATGGCCAGATGGTCAAGGCTTTCTTTGTCTTCTTCGGAAGACTCATAAGCTCACTGATCCGCTATCGCCCTGAGCTCGTTTACTATCCGATAACCCCAACCCAGATCGGCTGGGTCGGCAGAGACATCTGGTGTCTGCTGATCTCAAGGCTATTTGGCAGCAAAACGGTTATTCACTTGCGGGGAGGGCATCTGAACCTCAATTTCCAGACATTTCATCCTCTGGTTAAACACCTGGTGAAATATGCGTGCAGCTCTGTGTCAATGGCTCTTGTCCAGGCTGAGTGTCTTAGAGATCAGTTCTCAGGGTTAGTTCCCAATGAGAGGGTCAAGGTGCTGTATAATGCGATAGATACCGCAGAATATATCAATAACACTCCCTACATTTATGACCATCATAAGATCCTGTTCATGGGACATTTGACTCAGGCGAAGGGGTATTGTGATGCAGTAAGGGCTATACCAATTGTGGCCAAACATACGCCAAACATTCAATTTTATTTTGCAGGCACCCTGAGAAGAGGCGAGCGGGGTGTTTTTTTTAACCAGACAAATGGTCAGCCCCTGACCTACGAGGATCCCGTAAAGGTCCACCAGGAGATCTCATCAGGCTGCTTCGCCCGCAATTATCGCTATCTGGGTATTGTCACGGGACAGGAGAAAATAAAACTCCTGAAAGAGAGCAATATCTTTATCCTGCCCTCATATTCAGAAGGCTTCTCCAGGGCTGTACTCGAGGCTATGGCTATGGGAAAGCCGATCATCTGCACTCCTGTTGGTGCACTGCGGGAAATTTTAAAAGATGGAGAAAATGGATTTTTGATCCCCCCAGGCGACTTTCGTCAACTGGCCCGCAGAATTATTCAACTTCTTGAAGACCCTGAACTGCGAAATCGGATGGCTCAAAAAAATATTGACCATGTAAGAAGGCGCTTTACCGCGGAAAAGATATCTGCTCGGTTGGCTGACTATTTTCACGAGGTACTAACATGAATCTATTCAGCTTTCTTTTGAGAAGGAGTGTTCATTATTTTGGCAACCTTATTCGCTGGCTGCATATAACTTACCTAAGATGTATGGGGGTTAAAATTGGTCGGGGGTGCATGATCAGCCTCAGGGCTAAGATCGACATCAGAAGGGGAAAAATCACTATTGGTAACTACTGCACCATAACCTATGGGTGTGTGATTCTGTCCCATGATCGCTCGGCCATGCACATTAATCCCCTCGACAGCGGCGAGGGTGAGGTGGTCATTAAGGATAATGTGTATATTGGGGTTAACTCAGTTGTTCTTCGGAACGTAACCATTGGGGAAAATAGTGTCATTGGGGCAGGATCTGTGGTAACTAGGGATATACCGCCAAATTCGGTCGCAGTTGGCAATCCAGCCCGGGTAGTCAAAAAGATCGAACGCTTTGAACATCCGCAACCTGATAATCTTGCTGTCGAACTTGCGGCCCGGAGTACGGGGTAAGGGGAAAACCCTTTTGAAAAAGGGTTTTCCCCTTGTACCCCTTTCCTAAAACTTTAACATATATATTAAAGTTTTAGGAGGATGGCTTGGAAGGAACACTTTTGCAAAAGGGTTCCTTCCAAAAAATGGGACCATTAAGGATAAGGAGTGCCTAACCATGATCGCCGCCGTGGCCATGACTGTCAGCCTGATTGTCTTGTCTATCCTGGCCTTTAGCCCTCAGGTCGGGCTGCTTTTGATGCTCATTCTAAAACCAGTCATTGATGTTACCTGGTCAAACACCCTATTTGGCCATAATGCTCTTGAACTCGTCGGCACAGGACTCCCTGTAGTCATTCTCTTTCGTCTTCTGGTTACTAAAGATCGTAGCCTGAAGGAAACGCCGCTAATCTTTATCTGGATAATTTACCTTTTCAATAACCTGCTCAGCCTGGCCATGATTGGAGCCTCTGGCAAGTGGATGGAATCTTTAGAGTTTTTCTTCCGCACCCTGAATGGGTTTATTGGTTTTTACATGTTTCAGGCCTACTTCAGCAGCGGGAAGGTATGGTTTCGCAGGCTCCTTATCGCCCTCCTGATAGCCGGTCTCTTTCCTATGCTCATGGGTGCCTATCAGGCGATAACGGGGAAAATATGGAGGGTCCATATGACCTGTGGCCTGATGAGAAACATCGGAATATACCATGATGCCTTTTCTTTCAGAGCTTATGGTTATATGACCCTTACGGCTATTCTCCTATATTGGTCTTACTTTAGTGAAAATAAATTTGGTCGAAAATTAGCCCTGATGTTCTATGCTGCTATTTGCTGTTTGGTTATCTTTAAGGTCTACTCCAAGGCTGGGTTTGTCATTTTCGGCTTATGGCTGATAACCTGGACGGTATTGAATAAAAAGTTCGGTTGGCTTCTGACGGCTGTAGTGGCGATCATAGCCATTAACACGGCTTCTGGAAATCGGGTGTTTAACGATGTGATGACCACATTCTCCAAAGAAGCTGCGGCCATTGAGGGGACAGGCGAAACGAAAATGGTTTTGGCTGGCCGAACAATTGGCTGGCAAAGCCGCTGGGAGATGTGGAAAGAGCAAAATATCTTTTATAAACTTTTCGGCCTGGGGACTTTTGCCGGCGGAGCGCACAATGATTACTTGCGGGTTATTCTGAGTAGCGGCATTTTGGGCCTGACGATCTATCTTGCTCTTTTAGGCGCTATCGGCTGGAAGGTGTTGGTTAATCTGAGGCAGCAGGCTACTCCGCTGAATATTATGGCCCTGATGCTTTTTTTGATGTGGATCGTAGATACGATTGGGCTTGTGCCAGGGCTTTATCCTGCTTATCAGTGGTATGTTTGGGGTTTTGTTGGCCTAGCGCTCAGTGGGGTTAAGGGGCTTAATCATGAGCTCGGCCAAGACCTCGATTATGATCTTGAACACGGCCTTGACCATGATGAGGGACTCCCCTGTGAGGCGGAAGAATTTCCCCTTAAGGCACCGCAGATGATCTGAAGTCATAAAACAACAGGGGGCAAAGTAAAGTAGTGTAGATCATGGATAAGGGTAGGATCAAATTTTATATCTCCAGGCTAAAGACCGCATCCCTTCCTGAATTGATTTACCGAGCCCGACAGTTTTTTTTTGCCTGGCAGGTAAAAGCCCTCTTGAAAAGGGCTGAAAGTCTGCTCAATGGCATATATGCTAACCTTGAGGCTGCAGTCAGCCTCGCCTCACTAAGAGAGCTCAAGCTCCCTCTTTTCCATCATCAGGTGAGTGAAGAGATGATTCAGCAAATTATTGAAGGCAAGCTCTTCACTCTAAATGCCGAGGCACAGAAGCTGCTGGAATATGAGCGGCGGTATTCTTCGCTATTTCTACCCCGCATTGATTCTAAGGAGATTAATTCTGAAGAGCAGACCCCTGACCTCAGAGCAGTTTGGGAGCCAGCCAGGTTGCAGCATATCACCATACTGATCGCTTATGCCCTAACCGAGCCAGACTCACCGCTTTGTCCTGAGGCCAAGCAATTTGCCAAAGATGCAGCTTTAGCCTGGATTCGCGACAATCCCTTACCTCTTGGGGTTCACTATCTTTCAGCCATGGAGTGTGGTCTTCGGCTCCCTGTCTTTCTGTATTGCCTAAAGGCCCTTGAGAATCTTCTGGCCCCAGCTGAGTTTCGTCTGATTCTTGAGGCCATATATCTTCATGCCTGGTGGATAGAGCGACGCCTCTCGCTCTACTCTTCGTTGGGAAATCATACCGTAGCCGAAAGCCTGGGGCTGGTTTTTGCCGGTCTGGTTTTCCAAAAGACCCCTGAGGGCCAAAAGTGGCTAAAGCGGGGTTTTCGCCTTCTTGAGCAGGAGGCATATCATCAGATCTTAAATGATGGCGGCCCGATAGAGCAATCGCTTCACTATCACCGCTTTGTGCTTGATCTTTTCTGGCTGGCAGTTGATTTTCTGGAGAGAAACACTGCCGCCTATGACTGCCGCAGGATCAGGGAACGGCTTGAGCTTGGAGAGGATTTTTGCTCCACCTTCACTGACGGTGGACGCCTAGCTGCTCCCTCCATCGGAGACAGCGACGGCGGCTTTGCCGTTGCCCCAGGGGTATTTGTGGCCTGCTCCAGGTCTCGCTTAAATCCTCAGCCAGCCACTGGCCCCTATTCCTGTAGCTCCTACTACCGGATATTTCTCGATTCTGGCTATTCGGTCATCAGATCAAAGAGCGGTGCTCTTTTGACTTTCGATCATGGCTCATTGGGCATGCCTCCCCTGTATAATCATGGACATGCCGATGCGCTGTCAATCACCTTGTCAAAGAATGGGCAGCAGCTTTTGGTTGACCCGGGAACATATCGCTATAGCGGATTAGCCACCTGGCGCAGATATTTCAAGGGCACGCGAGCGCACAATACGGTAACCATTGATGGTCAGGATCAGGCCACTCAGGAAACCAGCTTTATCTGGAGCAGACCGTATGAGGCCAGGCTCTTAGAGTGCCGAAAGCAGGCAGATGATCTTCTGCTGATCGCCGATCACACTGGATATTTGCGGCTTAGCGAGCCGGTGCGTCACAGGCGCTCCATTCTCTTTTTCGACCATAGCAGCTTTATCATCAAGGATGCATTCGGCGGAGGGGGCATCCATGAGTTTGAGCTCAATTATCACCTTCACCCCAAGGCTTGGGCAAAGCAGTGGCCGGACAGGCCTGATGAGGGATGGTGGCAGATTGGTACCCCAGACGGCCAAAGCATCTTGATCAGGCTTATGGGAGCAGATGATTTTCAGCTTCGTTTTGCTCAAGACTCATCTCCCCTTGGCTGGTATTCTGCCGGCTATGGGCTGAGGGAAAAAAGCAGTCTCTTGAGCTGCACCAAAAAAGGGGCTCCTGATGAGGTCTTCTTTATCACCGTGATCAGCACAGAATTGAACACGCCTGCAAGATACAAGCTAGATAGGATGGTGGCTAACATTTGAACGACAGATTGGACATACTAAACATCTGGGTCGATCCGGTAAATATGGATCAGGCCCTGGCGCGGGTCAAACAATTTATCGAGCAGGGCGAGCGACCTCATTCTATATTTGCTGTTAATCCGGAAAAAGAGTTCTCTATACCAAAAGATCCTGTTCTGTATGAGATTTTCAAAACCGCTGATCTTCTGATTCCCGACGGCATCGGAATTGTCTGTGCGGCCCGAATACTGCACGGTGTGAGGCTATCTAGGGTGCCTGGAGCAGATCTGATGGTAAAAATATGCGAGCTAGCTGCGGCTGAAAACTACCGTATCTTCATTTACGGAGCCAATGAAGAGGTTAATCAAGCTGCCAGCCAAGCCCTGGTCAGACGCTATCCGGGGTTGAATATTGTCGGCAGATCAAATGGTTTTGTCAAGGATGAAAACATGCCTGAGCTGATAGCCAAAATCAATGCTTCCCGTGCCCAGATACTCTTTTTGGCCCTTGGCTCGCCGAAGCAGGAGAAGTGGTTTGCCACCTATAAAGATCAGCTCTCTAGCGTTAGGGTATGCCAAGGGATAGGAGGAACGCTGGATACCATTGCTGGCAAGGTCAAGCGGGCTCCGCAATTGTGGCAAAGGTGCGGAGCAGAATGGCTTTATCGGCTGCTGAAAGAGCCAAAGAGACTAAAGAGGCAGAATGTTCTGCCTGTCTTTGCGGCCGTGGTTATCTTTGCTAAGCTAATAAAATTACAGGCCCAGACAATTCTTAACCTTATGGAAAGCGACAAGGTTCATCGATAAATATGAGATAGAACTATGAGACAACTTACTCAAAAATTAAGATCTGGAAAAATGACGGTTCTTGAGGTTCCCACTCCAGCCTTGGTTAGTGGTCAGGTTATGGTGAAAAACCACTACTCACTAATCAGCGCCGGCACCGAGGCAAGCACAGTCAAGGCAGCCCGAAAGTCACTGATTGGAAAGGCCAAGGAGCGGCCTCAGCAGCTCAGGCAGGTGGTCGAGATGCTAAAGACTCAAGGGGCTGTGCAAGCCTATCGGGCAGTGATGAAGAAGCTCGAAGCCCACTCTCCCCTTGGCTACTCCTGTAGCGGTGAGGTGATCAATCTAGCCCAGGATGTAACCCAATTTGCCATTGGGGATCTAGTAGCCTGCGGAGGTCTGACCGCCTCGCACAGTGAGGTGGTTTGCGTGCCTGCTAACCTTTGCGTTAAGCTTGCGCCCGATGCCGACCTCAAGCAAGCTGCCTACAATAGCCTGGGAGCAATAGCCATGCAGGGAGTGCGGCAGGCAGACCTTCGGCTTGGTGAAACCTGCGCAGTGATTGGCCTTGGGCTAATCGGCCAGTTGTGCGCTTTACTCCTTCGAGCTAGCGGGATTCGGGTGGTTGGTATCGATATCAATCAGGCTATGGTCGATATCGCCCGGCAACATTCGGTGGACCTGGCTCTCAATCGGTATGAGAGCGGTATTGAAGACAGAATCATGCAATTTTCCCGCGGCCTTGGCTGTGATGGGGTTATCATTACGGCGGCTTCAGATTCCCTTGACCCGATTAATTTTGCCGGAGCAATATCACGCAAGAGAGGCACCATTGTGGTTCTAGGAGCAGTGCCTTGCGGCTTTGATCGCGAGCCTCACTTCTACCGAAAAGAGCTTCAGGTGAAAATGTCCTGCTCCTATGGCCCTGGCCGCTATGATCCGGCCTTCGAAGAGAAGGGGTTCGATTATCCACCAGCCTATGTGCGCTGGACCGAAAACCGTAACATGCAGGCTTTTCAGGACCTGATCTACTCTGGTAAGATCAATCTCAACTACCTGACCACCCATGTGTTCAAACTTGAGGATGCCCCCTCTGCCTATGACCTGATACTGGAGCGCTCAGAGCCCTATATCGGCATCCTGATCGAATATGATACCTCAAAGCCTGTTGACTTTGGTCGGGTAGCGCTGCTCAGATCAGATCGGGCCAGCAGGGCAGTAGAAGCAGAAGCTCCCAAGGCAGCCACCATTGGCTTTATTGGGGCAGGCTCCTACGCCCAGAGCTTTCTTTTGCCTAATATCCCCAAAAACAGAAAAGATGTCATTCTGCGAGGGGTAATGACGGCCACAAGCACAGGCTCCCGCTCGGCTGCGGATCGCTTCGGTTTTGAATTTTGCACTGGAAATGAGCAAGATATTCTGGAAAATCAAGAAATTAATACCATTTTCATCGCCACCAGGCATAATATGCATGCCGAGCTAGTGAAAAAATCCCTGTCTGCCGGAAAGCATACCTTTGTGGAGAAGCCCCTTTGCTTGTCCGAAAGCGAGCTCCAGGAGCTGGCCAGCCTCTGCCAGATGAGCTACCGCGGCGAAGGGACACAGCCGCTCCTTATGGTTGGCTACAACCGGCGGTTTTCACCCCTGGCCAAAATGCTTAAAGAAGCTGTAGGCAGCGGGCCGATGGCCATGATTTACCGGGTGAATGCCGGCCACATCCCGATTGACTCATGGATACAAGATCCTGAGATTGGAGGCGGGAGAATAATTGGTGAGGTTTGCCACTTTATTGATTTTCTTATCTTTATTAATGGTTCACTCCCCACTTCTATCTATGCCGCGGCTATGGAAGATGCTTATGATTTCCATGATACCTTAAGTGTTGTTTTGTCATTCAGAAATGGCTCTATCGGCACTATTTCCTATTTTGCTAACGGCGATCGGGGATTGCCCAAAGAGCAGATTGAGGTTTATGCTCACGGCAGTGTGGCTGTTTTGCATGATTTCAAAAGCCTGACCATCTATAGCCACGGTAAGAAAAAGGAAAAGAAGCTGATGAGTCAAGACAAGGGCCAGAGAGAGGAAATCAGACTGTTTCTCGAAGCCATATTGCAGGGGAAAGAGGCGCTGATACCCTTTGAGGAACTATACGCTACTTCACTGACCACCTTCAGAATCGAGGAGTCAATCCGCACCGGCCAGCGGGTTCCGATTTACCGCCCGGCAGCCGCGGCAGATGATCAGCAGTTGGTGATTAGCTATAACTAAAACAAAAAACCTTTTTGGTCATAAGGAGCAGACACTCATGGATGATCGGCAATACTCAATCAGCCCGGATGGAGAAAAATTCGCTATTCCTCAAGAAGAAGATTACAAACCAGAGTTTGAAAGAATCGAGCGGCTAGTTTGGGCCCAGCGAGCCATGAATCGTGAGATCGTGGCTGTAGTTGGACTTGGATTTGTCGGCGCAGTCATGGCGGCTGTGGTGGCCGATACCGTGGATGCCAAGGGTAATCCTGCCAAGTTTGTGATCGGTATGCAGCGGCCAAGCCCGCGAAGTTTTTGGAAGATTCCCCTCCTGAACCGCGGCCTAGCACCAGTCAAGGCAGAGGATCCAGAGGTTGAGCCTCTGATCAGGCGCTGCGTTTTGGAGAAAAAAAGCCTGGTGGCCACCTATACCTATGAAGTGCTGAAGCTGGTTGATGTGGTGGTAGTTGATGTCCAGTGTGATTACCTAAAAAATTCTCTTGGCAATGTTCACGACGGCCGCACAGCTATGGAAGCCCTGGAAAAATCGCTAGAGAAGATTGCCGAATATATTCGGCCCGATACCCTGGTGCTGATTGAGACCACAGTTGCCCCTGGCACTACTGAGCAGGTGGCCTATCCGATCATGAAAAAGGTTTTCCAGCAGCGGGGCATTCAGTCTGATCCTCTGCTGGCTCACAGCTATGAACGGGTTATGCCAGGCAGAGAATACGTGGCCAGTATCCGGGATTTTTGGCGGGTGTGCAGCGGTATTAATGATGAGGCTAAAAAGCGAGTGGTGAAATTCCTCTCCGAGGTGCTGAATACTAAAAAATTTCCCCTCACTGTGCTTGATCGGCCTATAGAGTCTGAGACCGCTAAGATCGTCGAAAACAGCTTCCGAGCTACTATGTTGGCCTTTCTCGATGAGTGGAGCCTGTTTGCCGAGCGAAACGGAGTCGATCTGATCAAGGTGATCGAGGCAATTAAGGTCCGACCTACCCACGACAATATCATCTTCCCAGGACCTGGCATCGGAGGCTACTGCCTACCCAAGGACGGAGCCCTTGGCATGTGGGCCTACAAGCATATTTTTGGCTGGGAGGATAATATTTTTACCATCACCCCGACAGCCATTAATATCAACGATACCAGATCCTTGCACGTGGCCCAACTCGTCAGGGACGCACTTAGGAATATGGATCGGCCTATCGCCGCGGCCGAGATCCTGCTCCTTGGGGCTGCCTATCGGGAGGATGTTGGGGATACCCGCTACAGTGGATCAGAACTTGTGGTCCGCCGCCTGACCGAGATGGGAGCGGAAATGCGGGTCCATGACCCATATGTCCAACACTGGTGGGAGCTTGAGAAACAAGATACCTACCCGGCTCCAGGCTACAGTCTGGCCCGATTCTTCAGAAACCAGGAGAAGCTGAAAGAGCTTCGAATTACTCAAAACCTGGAACAAGCCCTGCACGGTGCCGATGCGGTCATCTTTGCCGTCCGACACCAGCCTTACCTGCAATTGCAGCCTGATGAAGTGGTTCGAATGGCTGGAAAACCCTTGGCCGTGATCGACTGCTTCGGCATCCTGAATGATGAGAAAATAGCCCGCTACTTTGAGCTTGGATGCGAAGTAAAGGGCCTTGGCCGGGGGCATGTCAGCCGCATCAAAAGAATGGTCAGAGAGAAAAAGGCCAGAGAGCTAGTGAGATAAACCCTAAAGAAAATAAGGGGAAAACCCTTTTGAAAAAGGGTTTTCCCCTCCTCACCCCTTTCCTAAAACTTTTAATAACTCAACCTTACTAATAACCCTTGGAGAATATGACTAAGAAAAATTTAAAATTTTATGAGAATGGTTTGGAAGGAACCCTTATTCAATAAGGGTTCCTTCCAAAATAAGTGCTATGAAAAACATCTAACCTGGAAGAGCCGATGAAACGTATCACACTACTAACAGAAGGACCTTGGGCATTGATCGGTCTGAACGTCCTCTTGATTGCGGGTATTTACCACTCGACGCTCACCTGGTTGATCATCCATGATTGGGCACGGGAGGATTTCAGCTACTGCTACTTGGTGCCACTAATAATTCTCTACCTTATCTGGGAAAGAAGGGGGAAATTAGTCGATCTGCCTTCAGTACCCTCCTGGGGTGGCCTTGCGCCACTGGTGGTTGGGCTTTCACTTTTCTGGCTCGGAGAGCTTGGCGGAGAGTATTTTACGCTCTATATTTCCCTGTGGCTGGTCATCGTTGGACTTTGCTGGATTTACCTAGGCTGGCAAAAGATTAAGACTATAGCTTTTGTCCTATTCCTTGCCTTGAGCATGTTTCCCCTGCCAAATTTTCTCTACGGCAAGCTTGCGGTCAGATTCAAGCTGATCTCCTCATGGCTCGGAGTAGCCCTGATTCAACTCTGGGGTCTGCCTGCTTTTAGGGAAGGAAATATTATTGATCTTGGCTCCATTCAGCTCCAGGTTGTGGACGCCTGTAGTGGTTTGCGGTATCTTATTCCGCTGATCATGCTGGGATTTATTATGGCCTATTTCTATAAGGCTACTTTCTGGAAGCGAGCACTCCTGGTTGTCTCGACCTTGCCGCTGGCGATTGTTCTAAACGGCATTAGGATAGCCCTGACAGGTATCCTTTGCCAAATGTGGGATCCGGACATAGCGGAGGGGTTTTTCCATGATTTTTCCGGCTGGTTTATTTTCATGATCTCACTTGGCTTACTTTTGCTTGAAATTAAAATCCTAAACAGGATCAAACCTGCCAGCGCAAAACCGCCGTCCCTTGAGTCATCCGCAGTCAGCCACCCCGAGCAGCAGACGGCGCTAGCCGAGACAGCGTCTTCTCCACCTCCTCGGCCGCGTCATTTTGCCCTGGCTATCTTTAGCCAGCCAGCATCGGTTATCAGTCTGATACTTTTGACCGCCACCTTGGCGGCCTCCCAAGGTATTAATTTCCATGAAAAAATTCCTCCCTCCCGCCCACTTTCTCACTTTCCCCTACGGATTGGGGAGTGGACCGGCCTGCCTCAACGGATGGATCCAGAGATTGTCGACTCTCTGGATTTAAGTGATTACCTAATAGTTGACTATCAAGACCGCAGCGGGGCAAATATTAATTTTTATGTAGCCTACTATGAAAGTCAGCGAAAAGGGGAGTCAATTCACTCCCCCGAAACCTGCCTGCCTGGAAGCGGCTGGGTCTTTGAGGAATCAAAACCTATCTCTTTAGATACACCAGGATATTATGGGGGAAAAATGCGGGTCAATCGCAGTCTGATGCACAAGATGGGGCAGCGACAGCTCTCCTATTACTGGTTTGCCCAGCGAGGCCGCGTTCTCACCAATGCTTATCAGCTAAAATTTTTTACCTTCTGGGATGCCCTGACCATGCGCAGAACCGACGGAGCCCTGGTTCGGGTGATTACTCCGGTTTATGACTCAGAGGAGATCGGACAAGCAGATGCCAGAATCAAGCGATTCATTCAGAATGTCCTGCCACTTTTGGCCGAATATCTGCCTGGGAAGGAAATCAACCCTAGCAGAGAAAGACTCCCCATAATATGAGCGACCATCAAGGTGCCCTATGACTTACCTGATTGCCTTGTGTTTTTCTATCCTCCTGAGCTCCGTTCTGGTCCCTCTGTTTATGAAGTTCGGTCTCAGAATGGGTATCCTCGACCAGCCTGGGGCCAGAAAGGTTCACACTCAGCCAATACCGCGCACTGGTGGGCTGGCGGTTATCATCGGAAGCATCACTCCACTTATCTTTCTTATAACCGACAGCCAGCTTCTTTTGGGGATTTGCCTTGGGGCGCTCTGTATTCTCCTAGTCGGCCTAAGTGATGATATCTGGGAGCTAAACTATGGATGGAAATTTTTAGGCCAGTTTATGGCCGCGGCAGTTACCCTGCTGGTCTGCAATCTCAAAATCCACTCCCTGATCGAGATTTACCCAGGACTCACTCTAAACCTTAACCTGATCAGCTTCCCTTTAAGCCTGCTCTTTGTGGTTTTCACCATTAATGTTTTCAACCTGGCCGACGGACTGGATGGGTTGGCCGGAGGAAGTTGTCTGCTGGCTTTTTGTTGTACAGCCTTTTTTGCCTATTTCCGGGAGGAGTTTAGAACCGTGGCTCTCTGTGTTTGCATGATCGGCTCAATCATTGGGTTTTTACGCTACAATACCTATCCGGCCACAGTCTTTCTGGGGGATACCGGCAGTCTTTTTCTCGGATTTATGGTCGGCGTGAGTATGATCTTGTTAACCGGTGGAAACTGTATTTACAGCCCGGTCATATCAGTCTACATTATCGGCATCCCGATCATGGATACACTGATGGTCATGCTGGAGCGATTCATGGACCATCGACCGGTATTCAAGGCAGATAAAAATCATATCCACCACAAGCTTATGAAAATGGGGCTCAAGCATCATGAGGCCGTAGCCTCGATCTATTTCATGCAGTTTTTGATGACTCTTCTGGCCTGGAGTCTGCGTTTTTGTTCAGATGGAACCCTTATAGCCATCTATTTTCTTATTCTGACATCATTTTTAGCCTTCTTTTTTTTACAGAAAAAAGGATACCTCAAGGTCTTGGCCTTTCATCAAGGGGAGACTAATCAAGCAAAAAAAAGCTTATCTCATGTCTGGGGAATCAGCCTTTTTTCCAGCGCCTCAATCAGCCACTTGGCCTGGTGGGGGCTGGTGATGGGGATGGTTCTGTTTGGCCTGCTTTCTCCTCTGGCGATGCGGCCATTTTCCAGGCAAATCGGCCTGATTTGCTGCTCTCTGATCGTTACCATTATCATCTTCAGACGACTTAAACCGAAGATGATGGAAATAATAGCCAAGTTCGCCGCCTATTTTATCAGCCTATCTTTCATCTTCTCACTTGAATTTCAGATTACATATTTAAAACCCATCTTCAATATCTTGTTTATCGGTATGGGAGCTTGCTATCTGGTTTATCTGGTTACGGCTCAAGAAAGCGTGCCTATTTCCACAATGGATTATCTGCTTCTGATGGGAGTAGTCTCGACCTTCTTTATCCCACGGGCCTATCCTGAGCTCATTCATCTTAAGAATATCACGGTTCGGACCCTGTTTGTAGTCTTCTATATCGAGCTTCTCTTTTCCAAGCTCAAAGGAGAAAAGTTTATCTTTATGCTTTGGCCTATTCTTATTACTCTTGGTTTAACCTGTGCAGCAGCTTTTTAAGGTTAAAAAGAAATTATTGCGAGGAACCGGTATGCAAAAGCAGAGATTATGGCAAGCCATTGTCCTGATTGGGATCGTGATTTTCATCTTTAGTGCAGGTTGCGGCTCTCGAGAGGAAAAAAGAGATAAGTTTTACTCAAAAGGGATGGAGTTTTTTAAAAAATCAGATTATGTCCAGGCCAGATTGGAGTTTAAAAACATTCTACAGATTGATCCAAAGTTTGCTAAGGGCTATTCTATGATGGCTAAGTGCGAGCTTAAGCTGAAAAATTATAAGAAAGCCTTTGGTCTAGCCAATAAGGCTGTGGAGCTTGATCAAAATCTTTTAGATGCTCAACTGCTTCTCGGCCAAATATACCTTCTGGCCGGGGAGTTTTCAAAGTCGACTGAAAAAGCTGAGCTGGTGTTGGCCAAAGAGCCCAAAAATACCGATGCCCTCCTTGTGCTCGCTTCGGTCCACGCCAGACGACAGGAATGGGAGAAGGCCAAGGAAGTAATCAACAAAGTGCTTGCCATCGATAGTGGAAAAACCGAAGCCTATCTACAACTTGCCTTTATACACATCAAACAAAAGGCTCAGGATCAGGCAGAAGCTGTGCTCAAGCAGGGATTGGCTAAAAAACCTGATGAGGTGCAGCTCATCTTGTTGCTAGCCGACCTTTATACTGAAAGGCGGGATCTTGAGGCAGCAGAGAAAATGTATCGGAGAGCTGCCGAGATCCATCCCGATAATGTCGACTACCAGCTCCTCTTGGCTGAGTTCTATCAGCGGTTCAACAGGATGCAGGATGCGGAAAAAATTTTGAGCCTGCTTTCGACCAAAAAGCCAAAGGTGGAAGAGTATAAGATCTATCTGGCTCAGCTCTATGCCAGATGGGGAATGCGGGATAAAGCGGAAAAAGTTTTACAGGAGGGGATAAAAAAGATCTCGCCTGGCTATAAGTTGCGATTTGCTTTAGCTAGGCTATATAAGGATAACCAGCAGCTTGATGAGGCTATCAAGCTCCTTGCGGAGACGGCCGAGATCAACAAAAAGAAGGCCGAATCCGCCAAGGCGCGCAATCTGATGGCAGTCATCTATTTGGATCAGAACAAACCAGCTTTAGCTCTTGAGCAGTTAGATACTGTTTTGAAGAAAAATCCCAAGGATTTTCAAGCTCACTTTATCCGGGGACGTATATTCCTGAAGGAGAAAAACGGGCTGGAAGCGGTTAAAGAATTCAGATATTGTCTGAGCGAAGAGCCGAATAATGTCCTGGCTTATGATCAATTGGCCCGGGCTCATCTGCTGAACAAGGAAGAGAACCTGGCTATAGATTATTTTAAAAGAGCCCTATCACTTGATCCAGGATTTCGTCCCTCTCTTGATTCCCTAATGGCGATCTATGTAATGAGGGGAGACTGGCAGGGGGTTATCGATCAGCTTACCGTAGCCGTGGAAAAACGGCCAGATAATCTATACGCCATGGGCAAGCTTGGAGATGCCTATTTGAAAAAGGGAGATGCAGCCAATGCAGAGAAGTATTACCGACAGGTGCTTGAGAGAGATCCGAATAATTACGCTGCCCATTATCGGCTTGGGATACTGGCCAGTACCCAGGATAAGGATGATCAGGCACTCCAGGAGTTTGAAACCGTGCTGGGAGCATATCCCCAATCATTGAGCACCCTAGCCATGCTGGTCAATACCCTGGTGAGAGAGAATAAGGCTGATGAGGCGCTTCGAAAGTGCACGGAGTATCTGCCGAAATCTTCAGATCGGGCAGCCATTTATGACCTGATGGGGCGGATTCACCAAGCTAAGGGAGATGAAGAGCAAGCCAAGAGAGCCTATGAGCAGGCAATTGCAGCTCGGCCCAATTGGATTATCCCCTACATGGACCTGCGAAGGCTATATCAAAAGAAAGCCAGGATAGAGGAAGGGGTCGCCTATTTTCGAAAACTTGCCGCTATCTATCCTCAACAACCCTACCCGGGCTACATGATCGGCTCTCTCTATTTTATTGACCAGCAATACGAAAAGGCTAGGGATAACTTTGAAGAGCTCTTGTCATCATTTCCAGAATTTCTCATGGCCGCAAATGACCTGGCCTACATCTACGCCGAGCACTTTCCTTCGACAGAGAATTTAGCTAAAGCTGAAAAGATGGCCAGCAAGGCAGCCAAAACTTATCCCGATTGGCCCCCGATTCTGGATACCCTAGGCTGGGTTTATTACAAAATGGGAGATTATAAGAAAGGGATTGAGACCTTCGAGAAGCTAAAAGTTGAAAAGCTTTCTGATCCCGCCTATGCCTATCATGCTGGAATGTGCTACTTGAATGTTGGCAATCAGGAAAGAGCGCGGGAGCTCCTAAAGAAAGCGGCTGAGGCTCAAGGAGATCAACATGAGCAGGAGATGGCCCGAAAAGAGCTAGAAAAACTCAATGGTAGTGTCAGAATACAAGGTAGTTATAATCCCAAGTTATAATCCTATCTATACTTTTACTTTTGCACTTTTTCTCCAAGCCTTTGATTTTACTGGGTGTCGATTTTAATGGTTTGGTATAAAAGATAACTTTCAAGAATTTCAAGGTATGGATAGAATCCTTTTAAAGAGATGAAATTGTAGGCCAGCCCAAAAACTGCACAGGGAAATCCCAAAACTGCCGCCAGTGGGGGGAAATTAAGGAGGCAACATATGATCAGGATATATCGGCAAGTGTCGACATGGACTTGGTATATCGCTGCCCTAGCCATTTTTTTTACCATCCTGCTGGCCACAGCCACAAGTTTGGCCATACCAACCCTCCAGATCAATATTCCCGGCGGCCAGTATGTAGATTATATGCCGGGCAGCCCCTTCAACGAGGGCATGCTGATTGTCAGTGATGCACCATTTAGTCTCCAGGCGTTCTATGCCCCTGAGAATAAAAAGTCTTATACCTTATCCTCATGGGACTTCTATCTTTCCTGTGCTCTGATTAATCTTGATGGGACGAAGGTCAGCAGTTTGCCCGATCCTTTTGCGATCAGCATTAATAACCTAAGCTATCCGAGCGACTCCTTCTCCTATGGTAAGCCACAGGGACTGCCCCCTCACGGGGTATTTGATACCTATTATATTCAAATTGCGTTTGATTTTGAGCCGACCGACCTTACTCATCAGGGGATATTTAATGTGCAGAACCCATCAGAGGGGGGCAAGCCTGGATATATTCATGATTTCAATATCAATGCCCAAGGGTTAGGCAGAAACTATGGACTAGTATTCGACCTCTATGCCTATAACCAGAATTACAACACTATTCTCTTTGCTCCTTTTTCTCATAATGCGGCCTTTATTTCTTCCTATAATACAGCGGGCTTGATTTCGCACAATCAGGGCGACATCGTTCCTCTGCCAGATACTTTATTTCTTCTGGCCATCGGGCTTATGGGTATATGGGGAATCAGGATAGGAATTAAGAGAAAGAAGGACACATCAATACTTAAGACTTGAAATCCAATTAGACTTGAAATCCAATTAGGCTGGTAAACAAATTCTTTCTACATTGCTACACAAGCTCTTTCTACAAAAGAAGGCTATTAGATGATAACTACCCAGCCACAACACCCATGAGGGGAATGAAGGTCATGAAGGTTATGAGATTATATCATCTCTTCTTTGAGAGATAATCTCCTGCTTGCTCCATCGCTTGGTCATTTCTGGCGAATTTATTGTACGAATTTATTGTAAAGGTTAGCCTTGTGTCCCCGACAAATTGCGTATTTTGTTAACAAGAGGACAATTAAATCACTTATTAGCTTTTCTGTTTAGATAATTCAACTATCTGTTTGCTCAATTCCATGAGCATCTGCATGACAGTATCGAATCTCCGGTTTAGCCAGCCTATTTCTTGCCTTATCCCCCCGATCTCCTGCCTCAACTGACTTGTCTGAGTATCAATCTTCTGGTTGAGCTGTTGACTTAGCTGTCCAATTTCCTGCCTGACCTGCCCAATTTCAGTGTCAATCTTCTGGTTGACCTGCCCAATTTCCTGTCTGACCTGTCTGATTTCCTGCCTGACCTGCCCGATTTCAGTATCAATCTTCTGATTTAGCTGCCCTATTTCAGTATCAATCTTCTGGTTAAGCTGCCCAATTTCCTGCCTGACCTGCCCGATTTCAGTATCAATCTTATGACCAAGAACATCTATCCTTTGATTTAAATATCGGAAATCAGTATCAATAGCGTTGTAGATATCATCAAGCGACATTCTCTTGATTGCCCGGGCGATTGTGGGTAGATCTGCCATAGCGAAATATCTCCTCAATCATCATCTTGGTAAGGTTAAGCTTATAATGCTATGATATTCTGAACCGTTCATGGAAGTCAAGAGTAAATGTGCCGTTTTCTAGCAAGTTGCTCGGAATAAAGATTTTCGCTCTCATTTATTAGCTACCATTGAGAGACATAACCCACATAAGAGCTAAGCTCCTTTGAGGGTTTATGGTGTCTGATATATAAGAGCGAAGATTTTTATTTTGCCGTGATTGTATACTATTTGCCGCAAGTGGGTGTGTGGGAAAATTAATATGAGGGAAGTAGTGAAATTTAAGGATAGCCAACAAAAAGGTAAAAGAGGCAGTGGGCAGAGCGCCTGCCCACTGCCTCTTTTGGCCTCTAAAGGAGCTTAAAACTTATCGGAACGTATTTATCAGCCCCAAACTTTTTTTCTAAATCCGGCTAAACCAAACAGCCCGGAGAACAAAAAGAGCAGCGTACCCGGCAGGGGAGTAACCTTGATATCATCAAAGAGAGCATAGCTGTCATAGATATTATCTCCCCAATTCTCGATGCCCATGACCACCGTATATGTACCGGAAGTTGGGGCCGTATATGACCACTTTGTCCAGGGACCATCCCAGTAATCTGGACGGGGGATGGGGGGAGTCGGAGGAATAGGAGGAGTCATCGGATTGCCGCTTTCATACCAGGGAACATCAAAGGCAGCCGGATCACCCTTATAGATCCGAACCCAGGCATTATCATAAAATTCCCAGGCATTATCATAAAATTCAGCGTAATCTCCCCAATCGAAGGCTGCCCAACCATATATAGTCTGGCCAGCAACCAGGTTAAAGCTCTGCTGGATTTTTTGTTCATTTCCTGGGCCATCGGTTTTGAGAAGTGCAAAATAGCTGCCGCCTACAGGCGAATAGACGGTGGATGGATTACCAGGTCCAGGAATACTGGTATGGCTGCTGACCACCTGGGCGCTGCCTCCAGGGGTTAGGATTACAGTCCAGCCAGTGAAATCGCCAGTTTCAAAACCATCATTTACCAGGGGAGTAGCCTGAGCAGTTTGAGCCAGAGCAAAGAGTAGGGTACATACTATAATCAACAAATTCAATCTCTTCATAAAATTTTTCCTCCTTTAAGATAAAAGCATAAGATAAAAATCAGCTTAGGCAATCTTCTTCTTCAGTCCTACCATTCCAAGTAAACCGAAACTAAGCAGGAGCACTGTCGGCGGCACAGGAACAGGGGTTTCCGAGTAGCCAAGGTTATCAATGGTGTAATGATTCCCTGAGTCATGAATCTTTACATAGGCGATTTCTGCAGTCGGGCGATCAACATATAACTTGTTGTTCGTACCGAGGTTGCTGCCGGAAAAGACACTTTTAGTCAACAGGATATCAGATGAATTGTAGGCCTCAAGATATAAATCGCTGGCCGTTGTGAACCACAGACTTACATAAGCCATCGGATCAGTAAAGTCTATCCTGATTAAGCTATTGGTTTTGCTGAACAGGATAGTGTTACCAGAATAGGGTGGATAATCTGTATTGTTATACTCAGACTGGCCACTGACCATAATCATGGCATCCGGCCCGAAGGTTACCTCAGGATGTCCAGGATAATTATTTCCTAAATTTGTATTACCCCCACCTGTGCCGTATCGATAGGTATTGGGGACGCTTTCAAAGTCAAGAACGGTTAAGGCATACGCAGGGGAAGCAATCAGTACGATAGTCATGATAAACAGCAACAGTTTTCTCATGAATTTCTCCTTGTCGATTTCAGAATGAATTTGGTCCGATAAAAAAATATGAAAGTGTGAGTAATAAAAAAATATCTGTCAATCTATGTTAAATTATACCAACCTCCTTTCTATGGCCGGCAGAGGGGTTATAAAGAAATAGAGTAATCCCCCGCGGGCGGCTGGGCACTCTATTTCTTATGTCTGTAGGGTATCCGCCATTGATTTTTCTCGTCTTGATTTTTTTGGCTCTCAGCAGCATTGATTTTGGAGAATAGAGAGAGCAAAATCCATGCCTTTTCTTTTTCGCTGGTTTTATTAGCCATGAAAACTCATGGTTCATAAAGTATATGCAGCGATTTTCATAAAAAATTTCACTTTTTGTCTTCCTTGAGGCAGCTAGTTCTGCAATCTTTATCTAGCCTTGAATTCTCATTGGGTAGGCTAAAAAATCAACATTAATATCTTGATAACTTCTTGATCTTGTTATGAAAATTTTTTCACCTTATTGACTTATCTCAACCCGAGGTGAGTGTTCATTAAAAGAACAGCCAGGCTGCACATTATTTACTAGCCACGCCCGCTCTCCTCCCTTGGCTTTTTGCTCTGCAAGGAGATCGAAGCAGGCAGTGGCAAGCCAAGGGGAAGAGCAGAGAAATTTTTTAGCCTTAATTCCTGTTCCGAAGAGGCTCACAAAAGCGTGGCCTCTTCAGAACATACTGTCTCACTTTACTTGATAGCCAAATCAAGATAATCAAATAACAGCCGGAGCAGCCAGGGTGAGCTGGAAAGCTCCGGTTTCAAGGATGGTCTTGCTCTGGGTTATCGTGTAATTACCAGCCATATCGGTGAGGGAAGAGAGTGTGCCCACAATTTGAACAGTAACGGTTGTGCCGGTTACTGAAAGACCTGTTCCACTCAAAATTACCTGATTATTCAAAAGCTGACCAGTGATATTGACCAAGGTTGGGATAATGGCATTATTTGCTAGCAAAACAGTACCGGTCAAATTGGTTGGAACCAGCGGGTCTTGAACAATGGTCAGGGTCATGGGATTAGGGCTAGCATAGGTGATCCACCAAAGGCCTTGCCAGGTTCCCGCCTGCTCGGCCAGGCCGTATCTTAAGCCGCCGAGGCCGCCAAGGCCATAGAGTCCACCCAAAAGTCCACCATAGCCATATAGCCCGCCAAGACCGTATAGCCCATAGAGCCCAGAAAGCCCATAGAGCCCATACAAACCGCCAAGGCCATAGAGCCCACCCAAAAGTCCACCATAGCCATAGCTATAATAGGCCCGAGCAGCTCTTGCTGGAATCACGGTTAAAACCACTAGGAAAAGAAGCCAAGTAATCAATCTCTTCGGTTGGGTAAACAGATTCATCATCGTAGTCTCCTCCATAACCATACCCAAAATAACCATACCAAAGACCTTGGGGAAAATTGAACAATTTAATAAAGACCCTAATTCACCTTACCAAACCCGCTGTGGCTGCTACCCACTCCTTTATGTCATGGGTTTTGGCTTCATGCCGATTTTGGTTTCAATGCTGCAGCTACCTTAGTGGTTCTTTCACTAAGTGCGTAACACAAGTTGCGCAGCGGATCAATTACGCTATCAATTGTAGCCTGCGGCCCTTGTGCCCGCCGCAGCTTGCGCACTTTATTAGCGAAAAGACCACTTAGTGAAGTTGTCGCCCACCCCCTTCCATCATGGGTTTTATAGCTCAAAAAGCTTCGCTTAAACTCAGTGGGTATTTAACCGCCATGAAAAGAATTGTGCTTCCTCAACTATTCCTCACAATAGGCAATATTGATACCAGTCAAAAGAGAAATGGCCAACTTACTCAATAAAGGCTTATTCAATCAAGCCCTAATCAAGCCCCAAGAGCTAAGCAATCTGCTAAACTCTATATACACCGCGAGAGTGCGCCAATAGCCCGAAAGCAAGCTGCAAGCTCTCTTTAGGCTAACCCGAAGGGTGATTGCCTGACAAATTGATTAGCCAATAATATCAAGATGTTATAGAGTTATCCTAAAATTGCTGATTAATCCACCTACATTTTTGCAGAAGTTTCTTAACGCCTTGAAATCCTTGAAACTTACCTCTAATAGCAAATCCAGTAAAATTAAGGGTTTCAGAGAAAAAGTGCCTTCAGATAAAAAGTGCAAAAGCAAAGTACAAAAGCATAAAATCAACATAACCATTTGATATCTTATGATATTGGTAAGATTTACATGCGATTGCCCTGGGGGCTAACCCGAAGTTGTCAGCTACGCCTAGATTCTGGGCAGGCGGTTTGTTTTGCGAAAGAATTTGTCATAAAAGATATTAAGGAGAAATCATAAGGTTTGTGTAAGTTTAATCTTTTTCCCCAAGGCTTGCTTTCCCTGGACTTCCTTGTCCTTCTTGCCCCTTCCTGACTAGAAGAAGAAGATTTTCACCGTCGCTACTCAGAAAAGTTTGCAATTTTTCAAAACCATTTCGCCGCAAATACTCTTCAGCCTGCTGTCGGGTGTACTTATAGGTGAACCCTAGCTGGATAACATCTCCCGACGACAAGCTAACCGTATCTTGTCCGCAGGATATGGTGGTATTTTTCAGCACCTGCAGTTGTTTATTGGTCTTATACACCAGGCCGATATCAGTCTCAACTGGCCGAAATTCCAAGTGAAACACACAATTGTCAGTGTCAAATCCCCGCTGGACCAGAGGATTGATGCTAAAGCGCATTGTGGGTTCCGTGCGGTAGATTCGCTCAATCTGCTCCTGACCTGGGTCATTGCTCTCTTCCATCTGATCGGAGAGAAGGTGGCAGTCAAGGAGCAAAAGATCACTCTCCTCAAGCTGCCCCCAGATTAGAGCTAGAATGTAGTTCGGATCGAAATTACAGAAGGTATTGCCCAAAAGGCAAAGCAGGATCGGCGGGCTCCAATACTGTCTCAGCAAGGGCAGATCTTCGAGAAAAGCCACCAGACCAACCTTATCCACCTTGAGATCAGCCACTGCCCTGAGGGCCTCATCAATCATCCGACTGCTTATGTCTACAGCGTAGTATCTTGATAAGCCGCGCTTTAGTAAAGCTTCCAGCAAGAGCCTTTCCTTTTCTCCCCTGCCTACCCCAATACTAACTAGGCTCAAATTTCGGGGAAAGGAGTCAACAAGAGAGGGAAGGCTTTGCCTGAGGAGGTCTGTGAGCTGAGCGCAGATCGGAAGCTCCTTGCAACTATTGACATTGTGCCAGCTCTTGTTGCCTCTCTGCTCACCGATATACAGAAAATAATCAGGCATTCTGCGCTGTTGCAGACATTCCTTGAACCTGGTTTCAAGTTCATTCCTGGTAATCAATTCGATTTTTTTCAAAGTTCCTCTCCTTTTCTCCCTGCTTATATAATTTTGAACATCTTAGATTGTGTTTTTGAACAATCATTAAGGATTGTTACTGAACAATACTTGTTCCTGAACAATCTTACTTTTGAAAAATCACTCGATTTCCCTCACTCTTTGATAGTATTTGATCCTAGATCGGAATTTTTCATATCAGATGAGCTACTCTTAATTCTATTTTTGTTTATTTTTAGGCTTTATTCTTCACTGATACTGATATTATTTGATATCCAAACTTATTCTCTGACCAAAAGCAAGAAAGCGGATAAGATTGGTATCAAAAGCAGGAAAACGGACAGGTTGGCAAAGGCAGGGAGGAGCTATGGCTACGGTTGGGGGGGAGTAAGGCCCTGGCCGATCAATGCATGGCTCTTGTGGACCTGCTACGCTAAGGCTATGGTTGGGGAGTAAGGGGTATATCAAGTGAAGGGTGATAATGGGTAAGTAAGGCTAACTGCCCGACCATAAACCCAACCATAAAAGGTTTATAACTCGACATAATGACGCAGCCCGTGGACAAGTGAAATAATTATCCTAGCCAGGATGTTATAATTCATTTATAATTCATGATGTTATAATTAATTATGGTTGATTTATGGTTGGTCGCTTAATAAGAAGGGTGAATAAGCCTTAATGAGGTTTTAGCCTGTGGATTCTTTGGCCTGATTTTTCAAGCAGACTCTCAGTCCTGAGTCAACATCAGCCGGAGCAAAGCCAGTGGCCTGGATGATTTTTTCACTCACCAGCGAGCAATCAGCAGCCCTGGCAGCCAAGCAGGGCAGATCGCTCATCAGTACAGGTCTGATAAGGTCGGACGAATAACCAAAGATGCGGGCGAATTTTTGGCCGAACTCATACCGACTGATCCTCTCTGCTCCACCAAGGTGAAAGGTGCCTGTGCAGCTTTGTCTGCTTAGGCGAAAGAGCACCTCAACCGCATCCTGCACCAGAAGGCAAGTGCGGTATTGGTCGGTAAAGAGATAAACGGGCTGGCCAGCCTTAAGGCTGCGAGACAGCCAGCCTAGAAAGGAATTATCGACCCTGCTGCCATATCTTAAACCATACAGCAGCGATATTCTAACGATAACATAGTTTCCGGCCCAGGCCCGGACTCGTTTTTCAGCCTCCAGCTTGGTTTTGGCATAGACATTAAGAGGGTTTACCTGATCATCCTCTCGATACCACCCTTTGCGTCCGTCAAACACCAGGTCTGTGGACACAAAGATAAATCGGACACTCGGATCAAGGCAGGCGAGAAGGTTTTCGGTCCCCTCCACATTGACTTGCCAGGCTAGATCAGGCGCACCCTCACACCGATCAGGCTGAGAGAGGGCAGCGGTATGGAAAATGACCTCCGGCTTGGCCGCGGCTATGACCTCCTTCACTGCCTGTCGGTCGGTAAGGTCAACTTGATAGAGCTGGCTTTTGCCCAAGGTGGCCGTCAGGCTGTCTGGGAGACTGCTGTGGCAGAAGCTTCCCGAGAGCCGAAAGCGGTCTTTTAGGCCAATGGCTAGATTTGTGCCCAAAAACCCGCTGATTCCGCAAATCATAGCTCGCGGCAGCTTTGGATCATGTTCAGTTTCATTCATAAGAGCTTACCTCCTCTCTCTGCGACCTCATGACCTATTTTCAGGACCAGCGCAAGCTTCCTCCTCGCCGAAGCCTCCTTCTCCGTGACCTAATGGCCTGTTTGCGTTTTTTTCGCTTCCCGTTGGCCTTTGTAGGGCTTGCGGGATAATTTTCAGCCAGCCTCTCAAGGAGAGTAAATGGTTTCCTCGCTAAGTGCGTAACCCAAGTGCGCAGCGGATAAATTCGAGTCAGCCAGGGCCAGGATCCTATGCCAAGGCGTAACCCAAGTGCGCAGCGGATCAATTACGCTATCAATTTTAGCCTGCGGCCTTGTGCCCGCCGCAGCTTGTGCACTTTATTAGCGAAAAGACCACTAAAAGTGGATCAAGGCTAATCTCAAGGCGGCTAAGGGTGGATCCACAAGGGGGATCAAGGTTGAGAATAGCCCGCTGGGTGAAGGTATAGCCTCCTTACCCCCTGTAGTCCCTTTTTGTTTGCAAGTAGGGTGAAACATCTCTCATATCTGTCATCTTGTATTATCTTGCCAATCCAAGATGTCGGTTGCCAATCAGCGAGCATCATGATAACATCAAAGTCTAATGGTATTATTAGGTTATCATTACGATAACAATTTTTTATCACGATATCAACTCCTTTCTTTCTCCACGAGATAGATTAACGGGCGTGAGAAAGTGAGGAAAAGATCAGGGGAAGTATTTGAAATATTAGCTTGAAGGAGAATAACTATGGCTTTAGGAGCCAAAAAATTCTTTACACTCTTCTCGGTGTTTCTTATACCTTCGGTTCTGCTTGCCGGCTGGATTGGCTATTATCTTGGGGTATTTAGCCCGGTTGAACTCAACATTCAAGCCCGTGGGCCTTACCTTATGGTGTTCATGATGCATCGGGGAGCCTACCACCAGATATTAGAAAAAATCGAGCGAGTGGGCAAGCTGCTAGATGAGCGAAAGATTCCCAAAACTGTGGCCTGCGCCATCTTCTATGATGATCCGCGGGATGTTCCCTTGGAGAGTTTACGGAGCGAGGGAGGGTATCTAGTGGACCGCCAGCTCAGTCTCGAGCATCCCTTCGGACAGCAAAAGATTCCCCGTCGCACGGTGATTGTGGCCAGGGTCAAAGCCCATCCTCTGATAGCGCCTTTTAAGACCTACGGCCGAATTGTTGACTTCATGAAAATGCATAATCTAAAACATAGTGGCCCGGCTATGGAGCGCTATCTTGCCGATGGAGTCGTAGAAGTTGAGATACCCTTTGAGGCTCCTGACCTTGAGATGCTTCGCCGAACTGCTCGGAGCCTTCGCCAGTAAGGTGTAAGGCCTACTAGGATAAAAGCCAAAGTTGACTATAGGCATAAAAGAAAGTTGACTATAGGAATAAAAGCTAGCTGTTATAGGGTAAAAGCTAGCTGTCCCTGGCCCTGGCCAGCCAGGGTATAATGGTTATTTTAGGCATCAGCGCGCCGCTGGGCGATGGCTGATGAGTCGCCTTGGCTAGCCAAGGGAAAGGACCTTATGTCTAGCTTATGTTAATCGCTCTTATATATCAGACACCATAAACCCTCAAAGGAGCTTAGCTCTTATTAGGTTATGTCTCTCAATGGTAGCTAATAAATGAGAGCGATTGTTAATAACCATAATGTTATGTTAATAACCAATATTCATAAATCTTCATAAATCGCCCGCAGGCTCCCTTCTCTTAATCACCCTTTAGAGCCTCAAGGTTGATTGAATCGAGAAACTCTCGGTTGGTCTTTTTGGCTCTCAATTTATCTAGCAGAAATTCCATGCATTCGACTACTCCTAGAGAGCTTAAGAGCTTCCTCAAGTGCCAGATTTTGATCAGGTCCTCCTTGGGAAGAAGGAGCTCTTCTTTTCTGGTCCCTGAGCGCTGAACATCAATCGCTGGAAAGATACGCTTGTCAACCAGCCGCCGATCAAGGTGCAGCTCCATATTGCCTGTGCCCTTAAATTCCTCGAAAATCACATCATCCATCTTGCTTCCGGTATCAATCAGCGAGGTGGCAATAATGGTGATACTGCCCCCCTCTTCAATGTTTCTAGCCGTGCCGAAAAAGCGCTTCGGGGTTTGCAGAGCATTGGCATCGATTCCGCCCGAGAGGACCTTCCCACTAGGCGGAACAGTGGCATTATAAGCTCTGGCCAGCCTGGTAATGCTATCTAGCAGGATAACCACATCTTTTTTGTATTCAACTAGCCGCTTAGCCCGCTCAAGAACGATTTCAGCTACCTGAATATGCCGTGAGGGAGGCTCATCGAAGGTTGAACTGATCACCTCGCCCTTGACCGAGCGAAGCATATCGGTAACCTCTTCCGGCCGCTCGTCAATCAGGAGAACAATCAGGATAACCTCTGGATGATTTATAGCAATGCTTTTAGCAATCGCTTGCAACAGCATGGTCTTGCCGGTCCTAGGTGGAGCCACAATCAGGCCTCTTTGCCCTTTGCCGATCGGAGTCAGAAGGTCCATCACCCTGGTTGACAGCTCATCCGGAGTTGTTTCCAGTTTGAGCCTCTCCTGGGGATAGAGCGGGATGAGGTTGTCAAACAGGACCTTCTCTTTGGCCTGTTCAGGAGCAGTATAGTTTATCGACTCGACCTTCAGCAAAGCAAAGTAGCGCTCGTTATCTTTCGGAGGGCGAATCTGCCCAAAGACAGTATCACCGGTAGCCAGACCAAACCGCTTTATTTGGGAGGGTGAGACATAAATATCATCCGGCCCAGGCAGATAATTATAGTCTGTGGCCCGCAAAAAGCCAAACCCATCAGGCAGTATCTCCAGCACCCCGCCACCATAAATCATCCCGTCTTTCCCTGCCTGAGTCTCGAGGATTTTAAAAATCAACTCCTGTTTCCGAAGTCCGCTAGTTGATGGTACACCGACTTCTCTGGCTAAATCATTCAGTTCAGCGACTGTCTTTGCTTTTAAATCGAGTATATTCATTATCGCATCCCTTTCCTTAAGAAAACTAGAAATGATGGAAATCAGGACCACGCCTCTATTTAATTTTTATTCGGAATGAAATGACGATCATCGGGGGAAAAAGATTCTCCCCTGCCCAAAAGATCATCGCTCATTAATTAATTCTAAATGGTTTCATCGCCAAGGGCGATGAGCAGATCCAATTACCCGATCAATCGCAGGGACGGTTCCCTGTGGTCGCCAAAATTGCGCGCTTTGTTAGCGAAAGGACCGCTAAATCTCTATCTCTCCTGTTGCGGCTGCTCTCTCCCTGTGCTTGGCCGCCCTGATTTTACCTGCTCTGCTGGCCACCCTGCCTCTGCCGTGCTCTGCTTGGCCGCCCTGCCTCTATCGTGCTAGCTGCCCTACCCTTCCCCTGCTCTACTGCTGGCCGCCCTGCCTTTATCTTGCTGTGCTTGGCCGTCCTGACTTTACCTGCTCTGCTGGCCACCCTGCGCGCTTAGGCAAGGCTCTTGCGACGTTATAATCGGCTTATTATCCAGCTAATAATGAGCGACCCTCATAACTGGGCTTGAGAAATTCCCCGACAAATTCTAAGTGAGATTGGTGGACATGCAGTAATGTAACTCATATTTTTCGATAAGTCAAGGAGATAACCAAAACCACAGATGTTCCCCATGTTTAAATTAGGAGGAGGAGATAAGCCGCAGGGTAAGGGTATTGAGGTAAAAGACAATAGTA
>JAILZY010000152.1 GCA_023512255.1 bacterium
TATTATCTTTTACCTCAATACCCTTCCCCTGCGGCTTATCTCCTCCTCCTAATTTAAACATGGGGAACATCTGAGCTTTTTCGTTTCATCCAGATAGAGTACCTGGGGTAGGATGTGTTTACGCCGCTGATCAATCAAATTGGAGCCTGCGGCGATCATGATAAAGGCTGCGGCGAGAATGATAGTGGTAGGGGATTTTGATCTTGTGCTTAAAATAGCAGAAAATGCATGGGAGGGAATAGCCGGCCCTTATCTGTTCAGCAGGGGCAGGCTATTCCCTGGGCTCTCAATGATCACAAAGTCTAATGATCACAAACATTATCACCCGTCTTGAGAGTTCCGGCAAGATAGTCGGCAACCAGGCTCTCCGGCATTTCAGCCGGAGCACCCACCAGTACCTGTATCCCCTGCTCGGCAAAAAGCCCAAGAGCGCGCTGGCCCATGCCGCCGGCAATGACAAGCTGTACCCCGCGCTTTGCCAGCCAAGGCGGTAAAAGGCCGGGCTGATGCTCCGGCGCATCAATGTCTTCTCGATAAAGAATCTTCTTGGTTTCAACATCAACATCAATCAGAGCAAACCGCTGGCAGTGGCCAAAATGCATAGCCAATTTTCCATCCGCAATCGGAATGGCGATCCTCATTGAATACCTCCTGCTTGAATTTTGAAATTTTTTCCGCAAGGTTAAGTCTAATCTTTAAGGTTAAGTCTAATCTTTATTCGACAGCTCCTTCTCCTTCCCGCATTCGGTCTTGTTGTCCGATCCATCCACCAGGGTCTCAAGCGGCTGGATAATTTCCCTCATGATCCTGGCTGTCGGTGAGTCAGCATAGTGAGAGAGAAATGCCCGGCCATGATCGCTGGATTCAGCGATTTTGGGGTCCATAGGGATAGAGCCCAAAAACGGCACCTTCATCTCTTCGGCAAGTTGCTGTCCACCACCAGCACACAGAATAGGCGTAATATTGCCACAATGAGGGCAGACAAACCCACTCATATTCTCTACTACACCGAGCACCGGCACCCGTAATTGTCGGCAAAAGGAAATGGATTTGCGCACATCCACTGCCGCTACTCTCTGGGGAGTAGTAACGATCAGCGCTCCATCAACCCTGCCAAGCATCTGGCAAACAGACAAGGGCTCATCACCAGTGCCTGGCGGCGAATCAACCACCAGAAAATCCAAATCACCCCAAGCCACATCCTTAAGGAACTGCCTGATAAGTGCCGTCTTCATAGGACCGCGCCAAATCACAGCCTCATCCTCACCAGGCAGGAAAAGCCCCAGGGACATAACCTTAAGGCCATCAAGGTCTATGGGGAGCAATTCATCCCCCACACCTTGGCCAGAGCCGAATTTCAAACCAAGCATGGTCGGAATGCTCGGCCCATGAATATCCACATCTAAAAGCCCCACTTTTTTGCCAGCCATTACCAAGGCGACAGCTAGGTTAACAGCCACGGTGCTTTTTCCAACCCCGCCCTTGCCTGAAAGTACCACTATTTTGCGGCGGATCCGGCACATCCGCTGCTCAAGCTTTTGACGCTCACGGAACTCCTGATCACTTTCACCCGATCGTCGCCGGGTGGCAGAACATGATGAGTCGCCACAGGTATCGCAGACTGATAGGCCGGCTCCGGATGCGGCCCTTTCAGGCCTTCCATCATTATTGTTGTTATGCATAGATTTATCCTTGATTTATCCTTGATTTATCCTTAAGTTTATCTCTTAAAATTCACTACACATTGCCAAATCTGACAAATATCTTGCGCGGCCACAGTCTCCGTTTCAACTACAGTGCAAGCCTCCAATTGCGCTTTGATTACCCCAAAATCATAGCGGATACGGCCAGCGATCTGAGCACCGGCAAGCTGAGCCTTATGCTCGATCCGCTCTGTCATCTGGGGATTGAGGTCCCACTTGTTCACACAAACCAGGGACGGGATGGCGAAATGGCGGGTTAGCACAAGGGCCCGCTCAAGATCATGCTCTCCCGAGACAGTAGGCTCACTGACTACAATAACCAAGGAGGCTCCAGTAACCGAGGCGATCACCGGACAGCCAATGCCTGGCGGACCATCCACGATCAGCAGAAAAAGACCTCTTTCCTCAGCCAGCTGACGTGCTTTTTGCCGCACCAAGGAGACTAGCTTGCCAGAGTTTTCGGCAGCCACCCCCAGTCGGGCATGAACCATTGGGCCGCATCGGGTATCCGATACCATCCACTCGCCACAAAGACACTCAGGAAAATCAATGGCCTGCACCGGACAAAAATGAACGCATACCCCACAGCCCTCACAGGCTATCGGGTCAACAGAAAAACGTCCACCGCCTCCCTGCCCCTCCCCTTGCTCCCTGACCGTGATCGCCCCAAAACGGCAATTTTTAAGGCACTCGCCGCAGCCGATGCAATCCTCATCCCGAATCACAGCTTCATGGCCACATCGAAACTCATGCCGCTCTCGCACCTTTGGTCTCAGCACAAGGTGCAAGTTAGCAGCATCCACATCGCAGTCAGCGATTGCCGATTGACCGGCCAGATAAGCAAAAGAAGCAGCCAGGCTGGTCTTGCCAGTGCCGCCCTTGCCACTAATAACTACAACCTCCCTGATCTTGCTTAAGGTTTTAGCCGCATCTGACATCGCCTGCTCTACTCATCAGTTCATTTGCCACAGTGCGGGGTAGCGCAGCGCTCATCCTGGCCGCAGCAGGTTTTGCCTTCCTGCTCCAGAGAACAGCTACTTTTGCTAGCTACCGGCCTGCTCCAGCCGCTTCCCTTGAGAATAAAACCACTTCCCCCACTGATCGTGCGACTGACCGTCTGGCGGCACTTTGGGCATTCGGTGATCGGCGCCTCATTCATAGCCTGCCTATGCTCAAATCTATGCCCACAGGCTCTGCATTCGTATTCATAAGTTGGCATTTCTTTCCTCCAAATATTAAACTAACCTATAGTGGTCTTTTCGCTAAGTGCGTAACACAAATACGCAGCGGATCAATTACGCTATCAATTGTAGGGGCGGCCCTAAGGGCCGCCCAAATTGCGCACTTTGTTAGCGAAAGAACCACTAAGTTATATTAAACTGGCGTAAGTTCGATATAATTGTGGTGAAAAATAATAAGTAAATCAAAATGTTAAAGCGAAAAGACCATTAAACTATCAATCCAAATATTAACGATTAATCGGGCTTAACGATCAATCGGGCATAAAATCCTGATTCGCTCCATAAGAGACTCAAAAAGATTGCGGTACTCCGGCAGGAGATCAACCGCTAGGACTCCCCGGGAATAGGCCTCGGCAATCCGCCGATCATCAGGAATTTCCAAGAGAATGGGAATACCCTGCTGACGGCAAAAGGCCAAGATTCGGTCATCACCGACTCCGCAGCGATTTACCACTACCCCAAAGGGAACCCCCAGCGCCCGCACCATGTCAACTGCAAGGCTCAGGTCATGCAGACCAAAGGGAGTCGGCTCAGTAACCAAAACCGCATAGTCAGCTCCCCGAACCGTAGCTATCACCGGACATGAGGTCCCAGCAGGTGCATCCAGGATCGCCAGAATGCCACTTTGAATACGAGCCTTAACTGCCCTAATAAGGGGAGTAGCCAAAGCAACACCCACATCGAGCCAGCCTTGAATCAAAGTAATGTGATCTGATTGCAGGATATTGACTACTTCGACGACACCAATCTTTCGCTCTGTCTCTTGAATGGCCTTGCGGGGGCAAACCTTGACGCATCCGCCGCACCCGTGGCAAAGCTCAGGGAAGACAAGAGGCTTGCTCACTAGACACACAATAGCATGATACTGACAGATACGGCTACATTGACCGCAACCGTCACAGCGCGATTCATCGACCGTGGGAACCGGAATAGTAACTTTCTCCTGACTCTGACACCTCCCCTTCAGGAACAGATGATCATTCGGCTCCTCTACATCACAGTCCACAAGCTGCACAGATGAACTTGATACCCTTGCCAGGTTCAGAGAGACCGTAGTTTTCCCACATCCCCCCTTGCCTGAGGCAATAGCAATAATCATGACCTCTCCCGAAATCCTCGTCGCCCAAGCCGCCGAGCCACTTCCTCATCAATTTGTTCCATCCCCCCCGCCAAGGGCGTTCTCAATCCTATCAAAGCGAGGTAAATCCTATCAAAGCAGGGTATATAAGGCTTGATATCCAAAAACGGCGTCCCATCTAGGATATCTACATCCTCGCCCAAGCCGCCGAGCCACTTCCTCATCAATTTTTTTCCGTCCCCCCGCCAAGGGCGTTCTCAATCCTATCAAAGCGAGGTAAATCCTATCAAAGCGGGGTATATAAGGCTTGATATCCAAAAACGGCATCCCATCTAGGATATCTACATCCTCGCCCAAGCCGCCGAGCCACTTCCTCATCAATTTTTTTCCGTCCCCCCCGCCAAGGGCGTTCTCAATCCTATCAAAGCGAGGTAAATCCTATCAAAGCGGGGTATATAAGGCTTGATATC
>JAILZY010000040.1 GCA_023512255.1 bacterium
CTTTCTTCTCTCTTTATTTTCTCTCCTCCCCTTTATATTTTCAACATTATTTTTTCAACATGGGGAACATCTGATGATAAGGGATAAAAATTAAAGATAATTATGTAACATGATGTAACATCTTGATATTACTAAGAATTAAAAACCAATATTCCCGGCGATAATCAGGCGATAATCATTTGCTACTGCTCTCCTTGATAATATCTTTGCGGGATTTGAGAAACCTTCTCTCTGCCGGTAGGTTGATAGACCGGTTTGCCGAGTGGTCTATAAGGAAGCTGCCCTGAGAAAAGAAGCTCCATCCGATGCTTGGCTTCAGCAACATAAGCAGGCTCTCTCTCACACCCCATAGCCCGGCGATTGTGCCTCACCGCGGCTAACATAGCAGAGCCGACGCCACTGAAAGGATCAAGAACCCAATCATCTTCATTGGTCAAGGCTAACACACACCGCTCAACAAGCTCAATCGGAAATTGGCACGGATGAATCGTCTTCTCAGGATGATTAGCTTTGACATTTGGGATAGACCAAAGCCCTACTTCCCACTCATGGGCCATGAGCTCCCAAACGTCGCCTGGATTCTTCCCCAGAGGATTGCCTGATGGAAGACCATATTTAGGACCTGGCCTAAAATGCGTTTTTCCCGGATACTTAGACGGGATACGAACAGAATCGAGATTGAAGGTATATTGTGATGTTTTGGTGAACCAAAGCAAGGTCTCATAGCGCCCTGAAAATCTAACCGAGCAATGAAGCCCGTGATTGAAGGTCCATATAATCCGATTGCGCAGATGCAAGCCCATCTGCTTAAAGAGGGGATAGAAAAAAATATCTAGCGGAAATATTTCGCTATTTTCGACATAGTTTCCAACCTACCAACAGAGAGAGCCTCGAGGGGAAAGAACCCTAACCATCTGCTCGACAATTGGCTTTAGGGCTTCAAGGTATTGCTTGATCTCAACTTTCGATTCATAGGCTTTCCCAATATTATAGGGTGGAGAGGTAATAATCAATTGGGCAAAACCACTCGGGCAGGAGGTCAATATCTCAAGCGAATCTCCTTGAGCAAATACAATCTGGGCTGAAGGAGAGAAATGATCAGAAATCTTTTTAGGCTCAAAAAGCGTGCTCTGCCTATAGGGCGAAGAATCATATTTATCCGAGGGTTTATCCGAGGACGGAAGAGATGGATTAGCCATTTAGAAAACTCCTTGCGCTCAATTATCTTACCATTTAGGCCATTCATCACGGTCAGAGTATTGCCTAAACAGGTCTCTATTGTCAAGAAAGAATTCAAGGCAGGGGAAATTCGCCGACAAATGCGCCGTCGTCAGGCGACGGCATAATTTCCCCTGCTAAAGGGAAAATTCCAATTTAGTGCTGGTGACCGACATGCGGCTGAAATAATTTCCCCTGGTCTGAAATAATTCCCCCCTGGTAAAGGGAAAATTCCTTTCCTGACGATAAAATCTATGTCTTATTCTAATCTAAAATAAGAAGTCATGTATTATTCTTAAGTAGAAAAGTAATAAGAAGTTTTGAGGATAATGAAAGTGAGGGTTATAAAGAATGCGCTGGAAAGGTATGATGCTATCATTTATTGTTGGGCTGGGCATGATGGCTCTTGTGATCCTAGGCTATACCCCTATCCATTCTCCTGTTCTTGGCCTGGTGATCAGTGATGTCAGAGGGCCTATTGCTGTAGTCTCAACCAATCCTGGGCCTAAGGTGGGCAAAGCCGTATCCACAACTATTTTGGGCCTGGTGGCCAGCGGAGATTCCAGCATAGAGGCCGCAGCCAGAAATGGGGGGATCACCAAGATCATGACCGTCAATCATGATTCACGTAATATCCTGGGGCTGTGGACACGATTTACCACTACGGTTACGGGAGAGTAGGCAAGCAGTGCTCCTGCTTGCGCTCCCTACTGGATGGAGCTATTTTAGGCCCGCTATTTTTATTCAAATTCTATTCTACACTTTTGCAGAACTCTCCCCATGCCTTGAACTTCTTGAAAATTATCTTTCATACCAAACCCACTAAAATCAAGGATTCAGAGAAAAAGTGCAAAAGTATAGATCTTATCCACCATAAATTGAGTGTTCAAGGATAGTCTGCCAATAAAATTTATCATCACCTCCTTGAAGATTACCATGAAGATTATCATGAACGCTCATGTCCATTTTCAGTAAAACACCACAAAATTTCAGCCTGCTATACCTCCCGCGACGAGCTAAAAATCATACTTAAATTCCGCCGTTTAAGAATGAGAGACATGAACGTAGTGAGGAACATAAAAGAAGCTTTCATAAAGCCAGAGATCTATACTCGTTCAAGTTAGGTTTTGATTGGCATGAATATTGATAATCACGTCAATGAACATATTTTTATGGTAAACTAATATTGAAATGGACTATAAATTTTCACCAAAATAGCTAATCAATCATGCCTGGAAAAACCAAAGTTGAAGCCCTATACATATCTTTCTGACGGGTTTATCCTTACTATTGTGTCTGCTATAGTTGTCTGCTATATAAGAGCGACTTTCTTAAAATGTGTTCGGTGGTGAGAGTCCCCGGATAGGATTTTGGGATAGCCTCTAAGTTTCAAAAAACTGCCCCCTATCCCCTTATCTCCATCCCCCTATAAAGCAGCTATGGGGTGATAGGGTCTTTTTATCAGACCCTATCACCCCATTCAAACGATTCTACTTTAGCTTATCTGCACTTTCTACCCTCAAGGAGTACAACTCCCCGCGGGGCAGGTGATAAGCTCCCTCTTTTTTAAGGCGATCAATCAATAAACCGACAGATCATCGATCAAAACATTTCCACCAATGGCTACACTGTCAATACTGCTCAGATCAATATAGCCATAGTATGCTTGCAGCAGATCCTCAAGATTCAAGGTCAAGATATGCCACTTACCGTCAGTGTAGGATGGCCCAAGATAGCTATACGCCCAGGTACCAATGGAAGCTCCACTCTGAGCAGTCCCACCGGTAGCATAGAGGAAGTTATACTCCACAGAGTAGCTGTCCCTTACCTTGAACCAGAGCATAAACTCACTCTTAGCCTTAATACGCAAGGTAACACTCTTGCCGGTGGCATTCAGATTCGTGGCCGCTAGATACCGAGCAGGGAAGGCTGCATCGGCTTCAGGAACAATAGAGATAACCTGACTATGAACCTCAGGGTCATAGACCATGCTAATATCTCCTAGCCCAGCCGCATTATCGTACCAATTGCTCAGCATACTGCAATCATCAATATGGGTGAACTGGCGTGGCACGGCTGAGACCTCAACACCATTACTTTCTAATTCATCCTTCATCACCTGAATAATTCTGAAAGTGTAAGGAAGATCATTGGTCAGGCCGCCCACCTGATAACTATACTCATTAGCGGTACCGACAATTGGATTATTGGGAATAACAATCGCTTCCCCTCCATCGATCGAGAGGAGGAACTCTTTCACTGCCGACGGATCAGCACTACTCCAGCTTAATCCTACCGAGCCATTGCCTGGTCTGGCGATCAGATTATCGACGTCTGGAATAGCCTTTTCTAACCGAATATTATCGATGTCACCTTCCCCTCTAAAGATAATCCCAAGCAGATACTTAAAGGTTACATTCTCAAGACCTTTCGCATCCTGAAGATCTCGATTCAGGTTTCTGACTATGCTACGCCATTCGTTTGCATCCTGCATCTTCCATCCGAGGTAGTGAGTGATGTAGAGCCCCTGTTGAATCTTATCCGGAGGATTGCAATAGTCGTACTCTCTGGTAATGTCTGGCTGGTAACTCATGAAATATTTATTACCGTTGCTTGCCAAGATGCAGAATTCGACGCGACAGTTTCCGCTAGATCTTAGATCAAAATGAAGCTCTGGATTGTTATATTCCTCGGGGTTATCCATCCATTTGACTACGATGAAATTCAGCTTGGCGCTGGCACTCGTAGTCAGGTTCATATAAGATCTTGTACCTTCCACTACCCGGTTGATACTGCCTGTTCCCTGGAGACGGAACCAGCCATGATCAGTAGGCTTATCTACTCCTGGATAGTCAAAATCATCTACCGAAATCTCAACCGGAGTAGATGGCTTTACCATAACCGAAACCGAAGAGGCATTTGGAGGAGATGCATTATCATAAGCCTTGACGGTAAAAGTATACTGCCTGTCATTCTCAAGGTTAGTTATCCGATAGCTGGTTACTGTTTTATCCACCACCTTAATGGAACTTCCATCCTGGAAAATCTCAAAGAAGTCCAGATCAGCGTCAGACGGGCGGACCCAGCTCAGCAAAACGGCCTTATTCTGCGGTGTAGCGCTAAGAGCATTAGCTGGCCAGACCGGAGCCGTTGTATCCTTCTGAGGTTGCATAGAGATGGAAACTCCATTGCTGACATTCCCAATTATCTTACCGCTATTATCCCTCACTGGAGCATTGTCAAAGGCTTTGACCGTGAAGGTATAATTCTTGCCATTAATCAATCCAGTAACCGTACACATGGTGGCTGTGGCCGGCACCTTATCAACCTTGGTCCCCACCGTCTCGATCAGATAGCCAATAGTATCGCTATCCTGATCAGCAGGAATGGTCCAGGAGAGGATCACGGCTTTATCCTTGGCAATGGCGGTCAGATTTTCAACATCCCGCGGGGGCTTTAAATCCAAAGTGCCCTTAGCCACAGCAATATCATCAATGGAATCTATATCTCCCCGCAAGATAATGCCCATCAGATAATCGTAGTGAACCTGATATCCATCCTGAGTGGCAGCAATGGCCTTATTCAGGTCGCTTTCCATACTGCGCTTAATCTGACAACCAGCAGGATTAATATATCTCTTGCCGATATACCAGTTAATATAAAGGCCCCTGACCTCAAATTCCTTGTTATTAACCGGATCTTGAGGAATGTAGCGCAGGAAATAATTCTTGCCCTGGCCGCTGTTGTCAATAGCATGGACACAGACCTCAAAATAGTAGAGGTTGCGATCGGCAATAGTGAATTGCAATTCAGGGAAGCCCTGGGTATCAAGGGGATTATTGAGCCATTTGGTAATGATATATTGAAGCTGCCCAGTAGCTGAAGTATTATTAGGATCAGTGTAGGATGTGATCGTCTTCAGATAGTGATTAACCTGCTCACCCTCTGCCTCTTCCATAACCATCATCTGTCCCTGGCCCTGCAAACTGATCCAGCCGTTATCCGATGGTTTTGGCTGGCTGGCCGGATATTCGAAGTCCTCAACCACTTTTGAAGGATAGATTACCTGAATCTGAATATTCTTAGTAACCGATAGGTTAGTCGGCTGGCCATCGGTTTCCTGAATCTTGAAGGAGGCCTGATAAATACCCTGGTTGATAGCCGAGGCGCCAACAGCCGGTGTCCAACTCAAGATATTGTTAGCAAAGGTAGCCCCTTCTGGCAAGCTAAGTGCTGAGCACACCAGCCGGTTATTATCCGCATCGCTGCCGATGATCTCAAGGGTAAGGGGTTCGGCTTCATTGACGCTAACCACTGTGTCGACAATCTGGCCACCCTTTTTGATGGTCATGGTCGGAGTGCGATTGCCAATGGTTACGGCTGCTGTCAGGTGAGCAGGGCCATCGGTCTGACCATCGGAAGGAGTAACCTTGCAGGTATACTGAGCCCCTTGAACCAGAACAATACCTGATGGCAGCGTGGCGCTAGTCGAAGAAGTATTGCTCGTGCTACTGCCGGAAATTGGCTGGCCATCCTTGAACCATTCGTAGGTGTAGCGTACGGCATCTCCATCTGGATCGCTACTTGGAGTAGTTATAGTGCATACTAGGATAGAGTCCTTATAGGGACTGGCAGGAGTGATTGAGGCCACCGGCTTGGTCGGTGGATTATTGACAATAGTAATATTCTGAGCCGCCGGATTTCGTACATAATCCGTTGTGGCCGTACCGTCAGTGACCGCAACCTCACAGTACCAGGTCTGGTTCTTGGCCAGCCCTGAAGACAAAACCTGGCTCAGCTCCGTGGTTGGCCCTTGAATTACGGCAGGCTGGACAACGCCACCTACCGTGCAAACCCATTTGTAAATATATTTTATAGTGTCGCCGCTATCGGCATCAGTAGCTGGCTGCCCTACGGTGCACTTTAAGCCATTGGCCACTTTCTCAATCGAAATGCTACCAGGAGCTGATGGAGCTGTATTGCCGATGGTCAAGGAATTAGAGGTGCCAACATTAGCTGTGCTAACCCCGCCCTCGGTCAAAGTAGCCTTACATACCCAGGTCTCACCCTTTTGGGTTTGACTAGCTGGAAGGGTTAAGCCAGTATTGCTGGTTTCCTGACCATTCTTGAACCATTTCAAAGTATACCCCAAGGAGTCACCATCTGCATCTGAGCATCCGCTGATGCTTACTGTTGCCGTCAGGTCAGAACTAGTGGTCGGATTAGCTGGACCGATGCTCACGCTCGGAGTTCCAGTAGCCGGAGTATTGGCAATAGTTACTGTATTTGAAGCTACAGCCGCGCTTTCACCATCAAAGGGAGTATCTTTGACCGTAACCGAACAGGACCAGGATTCCCCCTTGGCCGTGCGGCTGCTCGGTACCGTGTTCCCTGTAAGATCGCTCTGCACGGCTCCATTCTTATACCAGGTATAGGTGTAAGTTACCGGATCCCCCAATGGATCAGCGCCACCTTGGGCTGTACAGACCAGATTATCGCTGGTCTTGGGACTGGCCGGTGTAATTACTACCGAAGTCGGTGGGCTGGGCTTTCCATCAGTAACCAAAACAGTGAAGGTTTTAGAGCCAGTCTTATCGTTACTAGCTTCGATGGTCACGGTATACTCTTTGAGGGTAGTGCCCACCGGGCTCCAGATTATTTTAGCTTTATTCGGATTGGCCGCATCCTTAGTAATGGTCATATTGCTGTCCGGAGTATTTTTAAGGGCCCAGGAGATGATGTTCTCCCCCTCATCAGGATCAGAGCCTACAATCTCAAGGGCAAATTGCTGCCCTGGCTTGATCACATATTTACCGTTGACTTCTCTAATATCAGACCCAGAAGCCTTGGCAATAGAGTCGATCCGTGGCGGAGAGTTGACGGCTAAGACAATCTGGTTTGCATATTCATCGACACACTCAAAGCCTGACTGGCATAGGCTAGAGAGATCAAAACTTGCAATCGTCGCTGCCTTGCTGCCATAGCTTCCTCCCAGACACTTGACAGTTATTGACTCCCCGCCATTTAAGGTCAGATACTTTTTGCTGCTTTGACTAAACAGTGTTCCACCACCCAAGCTGACAGTTCCATCGCCGTAGTCATCAACCCAGCCGGAGTTCCAGTCACCGGCGACCGGATAGCTTGCTCCAGCAACTTCCATATAGACAAAAGCTCCCGTAGCCGGAGTTACCCCATCTGCCTGATACACTCTAAAGGTTATCGAAGGGTTAGGAGGAGGAGTATTCCCTTGGGCTCCTTCATCAAACTGGGTTACCACCTCTTTGAAAGGCGCGGCTGGCGGATAATAATACTCAACACCATTTTCTACCACCTTAATCTGGTAGTAGTATGTCTGCTGAGCAGCCAATCCCGTAACCTGAACGGCCATGACGCCGTTATTAATGTTGACTTTAGACTCACAAGAGCTATTTGTGTTTCGGCTAGTTCCTGCCTGGTCATTATAGACTATGGCCTCGACAGTCGATATTGTTCCATCAATTTTAGCTTCCCAAGCCACACAAAAAGAGTTAAAGGTAACATCATAGGTAACAGGATCTCCAATTACTGAAAATGCCCTGGCAAACTGAGGCGATATTAACCAAAAAAGGCTAAAAAACCCAATGGATAAAGAAACCAATAAAAACCTTTTTAGAGATTTGGGCATATTGACCTCCTCCTTTCGCTCTCCATTTTTCCTACTATAAAAATTTGATCTTATATTTTTCATTATTTAATTACCAGCGGATCAACTGTCAATGTCCCTGCCCCTGCAGGAATAGAATCCATAATGACTAAATAAGCTTTTCCTCTTTCAATCAAAACCTCCCCATTAGCCGCAGGAGTGATCTTGGGCCCTGTGGACAGATAGACGACACTTGCCACTGGCCAGGAACCCTTGTCATACCGTTTGATCTGCTTAACCTTCCCGCCAGCTACTGAGATTGCCTTGACTAGATCGGAAATTTTATAGAAGCTTGGAATCTGAGTAAAATTGACCACATTCATACCAGCCCTTAAGGTGATAGTGGTTGGAGTCGGCGATCCGCTGATATAAAAATTCTGAGGCAGGGCAGTCCCATCCATGATAACCAGATATCCTTCACCAGGATTAATCGGGACCTCCCCATTAGCCGCAGGAGTGATCTTAGGCCCTGTGGACAGATAGACGACACTTGCCACTGGCCAGGAACCCTTATCATACCGTTTGATCTGCTTAACCTTCCCGCCAGCCAGATATATCGCCTCAACTAGCTTTTTGATCGTATATCCCGCCGGTACCTCAAACGGATAGGAGAAGGTATTCATTCCGGCCTGAAAAATGATCTTCGTGGCTGCCTTGGCTGAGCTGATCTCCTGATTCCCTACCTTGGTAATTCCCGGAACCGGCATGATCTGGACTGTGTCTCCAGCTACCGGAGTCACCCCCGGAATCACTACTACCTTAATATAATTCCCCTCAACCACACTAGTCGTAGTCGGATCATCTCCAGTCAACTGGAGCGGGAACAAATCCTCTGCCGGCGTAGCTGGATCATCAGCAAACAGGTTGTTCAAATTTAAGGCTGCATATTCTTTGTAGGAAATATTATCAGAATCGAAAGTCTTAGCTGTATAAGATGCGGCCTGGGGATTGCCCGGCATACCGAACCCAACCCAGCCGGTAAGGGGATAGGCGCTTTTTTTCTTCGTGCAGCTTGCATCCTCATAAATTTCAGCCATCACCAGAGCACCCAAAGCAGGGGTTTTCCCATCGGCATTGTAGACTGCGACATGGAAAATATCATTGGTAACAATGTCATTAGCCTCAGGATCAAGTGAAACCAGCCCCCTAAACAGGGCGGTAGTTACCGGTTTTTCACCGGTGAAGGCACTTCCATCTCTCCTGGTTCCCGAATAAATATAGGTAGTGCCATAATCTAACCCTACAACCTCATACTTGATCACTCCGCGATTCAAAGCATCTGCATCAGATTCCAAAATAATCTGGCTGTTTTCTACAAATGCTCCTCCCTTTTTCTGCACCTTGAGGCTGCAAGCGCCTAACCCTGGAGAGCTTTCTGTCCAAACCACACTAAAGGATCTGGTGGTTACATCGGTAACTGTCGGCTCCAGAGCCCAGACCGATACCGAAAGAAAGACCATACCCACCAACATAAAAATAAAAAGGCAGGCTATCTGATTGCCCCTAACAAATTTCATAAATGAGGACCCCCTTTCGCCAAAACATAAAAACTGCTCCTTCTCCTAAGATTCTTCATCGTAAAAGGCTATGCTTATCAATTCAATATTAAATTCAATATCATATAATCCTCTATTAATCCTCTACCTTTGCCCCCCTTAAATAATAAAAATTATCCCTTGGATTAAACTATAAGCAAATCAGATGCCACCTATCCCTCTAGGGGGAAAAAATATCTCTTTTCTCCGCCTTATTCATTGGCAACTCTGTCTATTTCTTTTCCCCTATCCCTCTTCCACTAATTAATGGATACTTTTTTTCACATCTCAAAAAACAAAAAATGTGTAGACCTGTTCATAATATGCAAACAATTACCTACTCAGTGCCTAATTTTTGGTTCTGCCCATCTTTTGGTTCTGCCCATCATCACCTACAGCTGTAAAATCTGCAAATAGATTATAACATTCCTAAATTAGTATTGTCAAACTATGTCAATAAATAAATAATATAATAAGCAATAATGTATTGCTCGATTTACACAAACCGCCCCGCGGCTGCCTAATCTTCGGATACCCTTCGTCGAACAGCCTCGGCATGGGCTGCAAGCCCCTCGATCTCCGCCAAGGTAATCGCCATCGGTCCCAATTCTTTCAGGCTGCTGCGGGTCCAATGAGTAAAGCCGGATCGTTTACAAAAAGTATCTACCCCGAGAGAAGAAAAAAATCTAGCCGTTCCGCATGTCGGCAAAACATGGTTTGGTCCTGCTAGATAATCACCTATGGTTTCTGGCGTAAAATGTCCTAAAAAGATAGAGCCGGCATTTCGTATCTTAGGCAAGATGGAAAAAGGATTCTCTACTGCCAAGATCAGGTGCTCGGCCGCCAGTTGATTAACAAGATCGATTGCCCCATCAAGGTCAGCAGCGCGGATCAGATAGCCATAATCCTGCAGAGAACGGCTGGCGATCTGCCTTCTAGGCAACTGTTCAACCTGGATGGCGATCTGGCGTTCGACCTCCTGGATAATCGAATCCTCAGCCGTAACCAGTATGGTAGTTGCTCGCTCATCATGCTCTGCCTGTGAAAGCATATCTGCAGCCACATATTCTGGATTGGCGCTACTGTCAGCTAAAATCAGCACTTCGCTAGGGCCAGCCAACATGTCGACGTCAACCACTCCAAAAACCAGCTTTTTGGCTATGGTTACAAAAATATTGCCAGGGCCAGCAATTTTTTCTACTCTGGGAACAGTCTCACTCCCGTAGGCAAGAGCTGCGATGGCTTGGGCGCCGCCAACTTTCACTATTTTCTTAACTCCCAGAAGATCGCTCGCCACCAGGGTATAAGGAGAAAGCTTCTTATCCCTGCCAGGAGGAGAGGTAATGACAATCTCCTTCACCCCAGCAATCTGAGCGGGGACAACAGCCATGATCACCGATGATGGATAAGCAGCCTTACCGCCCGGCACATAAAGCCCAACCCGCTCAATGGGAGTAATTAGCTGCCCCAACACTGTCCCATTTTCTTCAAAGTAAAACCAAGATGTATTTTTCTGATGACGGTGAAATTCGCGAATCCTTACGATACTTAATTTCATGGCTGCAATTTCATCATCCCGCACCAGCTTGTATGCTTCTTCAATTTCAGCCTCGCTCACCAAAAGCTCTTCCTGGGTCAGGGAAACACCGTCAAACTGCCGGCTGTAGTCAAGAAGCGCCTGATCACCTTCCTGCCGCACCCTCTGAATAATAGCCTTGACCTTCTCCTCTATTTCCTCATCCGCCAGGGAAAAGCGATCGATCAGCCGGGCAATTTCACCAGCAAAATTACTCTGCTGCGTGGTAATAATTCTCATGATTCCTCCTTCGATTCCTCCCACTTAAAATTTATGAAAAGGTATAAATTTATAAAAATATATAAAAAATGAATAAAAAACCCTACAGAAAGACTACCTTATTTGTGAAATATTTATTTTTCGCTTAAATAGGGGCCTTATTATTTCTGTTCGCTCTTATGATTATTCGCTCGCTCATGGCTACCATTCGTGAGGAGCCGAAATCCGAGGAATTTTTACCCCTCGACTCTCGCTTTTGGCGAAAAGTGACGGAATGGTGATTTAGCTGACTTTTCACTGAAAATGGCCATGAGCGTATCCGCTATTAAATAGACACAAAATGATGGGAAAAAGTCAGGAATCCAATCTGGCCACGATCACCCGATCAATCCCAGCATAATCAGCCACAATCTCCTCAACCTCATATCCCTGGTCCTGAAATTCCCGAACCAAGGCCTCTTTTTGTCCACAGCCCATTTCCAGAATCACCCTCCCCCCGGCTTTCAACACTCCCTTGCTCTCACGAATCAGACGCCGCAAGCAGTCCAAGCCGTCGCTTCCGCCGTCCAAGGCCAGCCTGGGTTCAAAAACACTGATCTCAGGAGCCAAAGTGGCTATTTCTGCTGACGAAATATAGGGAGGATTTGAGACAAGACAATCGATCAGTTTTGAAAAAAATCTTGGAGCAAAGGCAGAGACAAGATCTGACTGAAGGAAGGTAATCCGGCTGGCTACCCGATGATAAGCCGCATTCTGGCGAGCTACCACGAGCGCAGCCCAAGAGATATCTACAGCATAAATATGAACCTTGGGAAGCTCTTTGGCCAGACAGATAGCAATATTGCCGCTTCCAGTACCCACATCAATGATCCGGGCGGCACCTTGAACATACCGCAGCGCAGCCTCGATCACAAATTCCGTCTCTGGCCGAGGAATAAGCACATCGCGATTTACCAGAAAGTTCAAGGACCAAAATTCCCTAGCACCGATAAGGTAGGCCAGAGGCTCACGACGAGCTCGCCTTGCCAGCAGCGCCTGAAATTCCCGGCTCACAGATTCAGGCAACTCCTCATCCCATCGGATAAAGAGCTCGATCCGGCTGATCTTAAGCACATGGGCCAGGAGAACTTCAGCCTCAAGCCTAGGATTTTCTATGCCGGCTAAACCAAGCTGACCAGTAGCCTCCTGCAAGATGGCTTGTATGGGCCGCCCGCCCACTTTTCCCTTCCGATCAGCTCTCATAGGGAAAGATTCCATATCCTTATCATCCTCAATCTTGACTTCCATCTTCCTTCCCAAGGTGAGTGGGGAAAAAGAAAGTCCGGCTGAAAACAATAAACCTTATCGTAAGTATAAGTAATTAAAAATAAAATAACTTTAAAAAAGCAAGATTCAAACTAGCTCTTTATATATCAACAAATTACTTAAAAATCAATTTTTATTAGAAATGAAAGTCTATAAATAACAAAGGGATGAAGGCCAGTTTTGGCTCTGATGCATATCCTGCAAACTCTCCTTCGCCAGGTGGAGGGATAAAGCTTTTCTGATTTTCTCCAAGGGGAGAAACAGGTTGAGAGAAAGACTACTTAGATGAGGAAGACAGTAAAAAGAGCCGCCCCTCAGGCAACCCGCTTAAGCTCTTCCGCCTGAGCCGAGGTAATGAGCTGATCAATGATTTCCTGGAGATTTCCAGACAGAATTGAATCCAGCTTGTAGAGGGTTAACCCAATTCGATGGTCAGTGATTCGGTTTTGAGGGAAATTATAGGTACGAATTTTCTCACTCCGCTCTCCTGAGCCAACCTGCAGACGCCGGTTCTGAGAAATCTCGCTCTGCTGCTCTTTCTGCAGCTTGTCCAGCAGCCGGGAGCGAAGCACCCGAAGAGCCTTGGCCTTGTTTTTATGCTGCGACTTCTCATCCTGGCAGGAGACAACGATACCCGTAGGAAGATGAGTGATTCGGACAGCAGAATCCGTAGTATTCACACTCTGCCCACCAGGTCCCGAGGAGCGGAAAATATCCACCCGAATATCATTAGGATCGATTTCAATATCAATCTCCTCAGCCTCGGGCAACACGGCTACCGTAACCGTAGAGGTATGAATTCTGCCAGAAGCTTCCGTAACCGGCACTCTCTGAACCCTGTGCACACCACTCTCGAACTTCAACTGACTGTATACTTTCTCACCACGGATGCCAACGATCACTTCTTTATATCCGCCGACCCCTGTCGTGTGGGCATCAAGGATTTCCGCTTTCCACCCCTGCATTTCTACATACTTAAGGTACATCCTAAGCAAATCTCCGGCAAAAAGGGCCGCTTCCTCTCCACCGGTGCCAGCTCGAATCTCCAAGATAATGTTTTTCTCATCATTCGGATCTTTTGGCAGCAGCAGGATACGAAGCTCCTGCTCCAGGAGTTCTTTGCGGGCTAATAACTCATCTAGCTCGATCTTGGCCAGCTCGCGCAACTCCTCATCCTTGCTGCGGCTGATAATCTCCTTGGCCTCATCCATATCTGCACAGATCTTTTTGTATTCCTGATACTTGGAAACAATGTCAGCGATTTCAGCATGCTGCTTCGAATAATCACGAAAGGCCTCCTGATCGGCAATTACCTTCGGATCGCTGAGCCTTCTGTTCAACTCATCAAATTTCTTTTCTACTTCAGCAAGTTTATGAAACATCTACAATTTTACTCCTGGCCTGCAAAGGCCATCTAGCCTTCTCTCTGCCCCTTGCTAAAGCTCCCTGACCCTTGCCACAGCTATTTTTGTACCCTCAAACTTGCTCTTGCCCCGGCTCTTTGCTATTGCCCCGGGCCTCTATCTCTCTTTGCCTGCTCCGTGCCTGCAAGCCCTAAGCCCCTGCTCATCTGGTCGTAAAAGGCACGTAGGCGACATCCTAGTAAGTTAGATGCAAAAGACCAAAACCATTGAGTTGTGTCTAATACTGCTGGGCTTGAGAAAGTGTCTAACCCGTCCCTTCATCCCTAATAATCTGGCCTAATAATCTGGGCCCAATCATCTGAGCTGACTTTACTTTGATCAAGCCTTAGGTTATTTTACCACATTTGCTATTTTAGCACACCTTTTGGCTATACCAAACCTTTTGGCTAAATATAGCAGCCCCTGCTCTCTCGCACCCTTATAGCCAAATTATTTTACTTCTTTTGGGTTTTATCATACCGCTGCCGGAATTTCTCAATCCGGCCAGCAGTATCAACCAATCTCTGCTCACCGACTCCAGTGTAAAAGGGATGACACTTGGAGCAGATTTCAACATGCATCTGCGGCTTGGTCGAGCGGGTATGAATAACTTCACCACAGGCACAGATAATAGTAGCCTCTTGATATTGAGGGTGAATTCCTTTCTTCATCATCTAACTCCTTTTTTCTCTCCTACAAAATACATTTCTTAGTAGAATATGAATACCTCAGCAAGACTTCCAATTTTAATCCAAGATCACAACTTAGACAAGGGGAAAAAGGAGGTTTTGTGGAAAATATCAAAAATATCTATAAATAGGTCAACAGGTCAGTCTTCCATCTTGTTCATATAGTTCAGAAACTCTTCATTATTCTTGGTTTCCAGCAACTTTTCCTGGAGAAATTCCATTTTTTCAACTACGCTCAATGGTGAGAGGATCTTTCTCAAGATCCACACCCGGTTCAATTGGTTCTGGCTCAACAGCAACTCCTCTTTTCGAGTTCCTGAGCGGTCAATATCAATCGCCGGAAAGATTCTCTTGTCCACTAACTTCCGATCAAGATGGATCTCCATATTTCCGGTACCTTTAAACTCTTCAAAAATAACATCGTCCATCCGACTTCCGGTATCTATAAGAGCCGTAGCAATTATGGTCAGACTTCCCCCTTCCTCGATATTCCTGGCTGTGCCGAAAAACCGCTTTGGCCACTGAAGGGCATTGGCATCAATACCCCCGGAGAGAATCTTGCCGCTGGAAGGAATAATAGCATTATAGGCTCGAGCCAGCCTAGTGATACTATCGAGCAGAATAACCACATCATTTTTGTATTCCACGAGTCGTTTAGCCTTTTCCATGACCATCTGCGCCACCTGGATATGCCGCTCCGGCGGCTCATCAAAGGTTGATGAGACCACCTCTCCCTTGACCGAACGCTGCATATCGGTAACCTCTTCGGGCCGCTCATCAATCAAAAGCACAATCAGAAATACCTCTGGGTGATTTTTGGTAATACTGTTGGCAATTGATTGAAGAAGCATGGTTTTCCCTGTCCTCGGAGGAGCTACGATCAGCCCTCTCTGCCCCTTGCCAACCGGGGTGAGCAAATCCATAATCCGACCGCACAGCTCGGTAGAGGTGGTTTCCAGGCACAAACGCTTGTTGGGATAGAGAGGGGTCAGATTATCAAAAAGAATCTTGTGCTTAGCAAGATCAGGATGCTCGCGATTGACCGCCTCCACCTTCAGGAGGGCGAAATACTTCTCGTTATCCTTAGGCGGACGGATTTGCCCTGAAACCGTATCACCGGTCTGTAAATCAAATTTGCGGATCTGTGATGGAGAAATGTAGATATCATCAGGTCCTGGAAGATAATTGTAATCCGGTGCGCGCAAAAAGCCAAAGCCGTCCGGTAAGGTCTCCAAAACTCCTTCACCAAAAATTAACCCATTTTTTTCTGTTTGGGTTTGTAAAATTTTAAAAATCAATTCTGATTTGCGTAAGTTACTGATCGATGTTACTCCTAATTCCCTAGCCACATCAGTCAGCTCGCCCATATTTTTTTGTTTAAGCTCAGCAATATTCATTAGCGCTCATCTCTTTAACGATAATATATTAAATTAATTATTCTTAAAAATTTTCTCTCCTAGAAACAAACCTTCCCTCTCCACCAATAATAGAAAAATAATAGAATAGTTAGACTGTGATTACGATCAAGCGCTTTCCCATTTCCTTACCCTGCTTCGCTCTCACCACCCGAGGATGAAAATCAATAAATAAACCATTTTTCGCTCGTCACTTCGATTGTTTTACCGCGTCTTTAGGAAGGTTAAAATAATTTCCAAAAATCAATACACTACTCTTATCGGCAGAAAATAAGATAACGACTTCTCTTTAGGGTTTACCATGAATTTCAAAAACTGCCCTTCGCTCGGCCAACGCAAATCTACCACATCCCCGGCAAACTACCTAAACTCAAATCCCAAAGTCGTTTATCAATCTGAAGAAGCATATCTAACAGCACAAGCAGCCTTTCTTAAAGGCTGTGCCTTTTCCCGTCAGGGTGGGGAGCCTATCAATTATTACGAATTTTTCTGCAAATTTTAAATTTGATAATATAATCGGATTAGATAAAAGTTCCTATTAGGTAGGTGGAGATATCCTACATCTTTGCGGATATTATTTCTAATAGAAAGTATATCCATATTAGCCATATCTGTCAAGCTATTTTTTCATTCCTCAAACCCTTTTTAGTCCTCCCTACGCAAAAATTTTCGCAGCTTTCGAAAGGCCGAGTCCTCAATCTGCCGAATCCTCTCCCGCGTTACCCCAAAAATATTTCCGATCTGCTCTAGGGTCATCCCTCCTCCTCCATCAAGACCAAATCGCAGTCGCATAATTTCGTGTTCATTTTCATTCAACAGACTGAGGAGGATAGAAATATATTTTTTCTGCTCAAGAAGATCTATCGACTCATCCGGAGAGGGTATGGAGGTATCCTCCAAAAGGTCCCTGATAGGGGTATTCGCCCTTGTTTCCGAAAAAGCATCCAGCGAGATGCTCTTTTGCAGCAGATCATACAATTCCTTAATCTTGCTCAAAGGCATGTCCATTACCTGAGCTAGCTCTAAGCAGGTCGGATCCCTCCCAAGCTTTTGAGCCATACCCCGCAGGACATGAACAAACCGATTAACCGTCTCCGCCACATTGATCGGCAGGCGAATCGTCCCCGAATGTTTGGCCAGGGATCGGATAATGGATTGCTTAATCCACCAGGTGGCGTAGGTACTGAATCGATAGCCTTTGTCCGGATTGTACCGCTCAACTGCTTTAATGAGCCCCAAATTCCCCTCCTCAATCAAATCCGAGAGCGGCAACCCCCGATTCACATACCGCTTGGCGATACTGATAACCAGCCTAAGGTTTGCCTTGATCATTTCTGCGCGGGCTTCTAATTCTCCCTGACAGGCTCTCTTGGCCAGGAGAAACTCTTCTTCCGCAGTCAAAACATTCAGCCGGCTGACATCACTAAAGTAGCGCTGAACAGGATCAAAGTTATCTCTTCTCCTGCCGCCTCGCCTTGGCTCCTCAAGATACTCTCCATCATCGAAATGATCTTCCCGATCAGCGCACAGCTCCTCTTCTTCTCCGTCGAATTCAGACAGGGTATCCTCGTTAAGGTCATCAGCAAAAAACTTTTCCACTCTGGTCTATCCTTCTTTCCTATAAAGATTTTGAACAATCGTGAACAATCGGATGGAAGATCTGATCGCTTAAGATTTGATTCCTTAATAGTATTATCGACTAAGGCGGGCAAGAAATCGGATCATAACAAAGTGCAATCCCTTTATCTTTCGGAGGCCGCCAATTTTAATCAGGCCCAAGAGCAGGGCACAGCACTCTTTTAAGAGCGAGAGATCAGAAAGCTTTTTATTCTCTTTCTAGCCAAATTGACATATTCGGGATTTATCTCATATCCCACATAGTGTCTATCAGCCTTGATAGCCGCGATCGCCGTCTGGCCACTCCCCATAAATGGGTCTAAGATTACCTCTCCTCGAAAAGAGTAGCTCGAGCCATATTTTCGCTCGATCCGCACAGGACCTTATCCAAAAATTCCGCCGGCACAGGATGCTCATGATAGTTCGCCGGCTCCTCCTCGGCCGACAGCCCCTCATAGAGCCAGCTCGCATAAAATGAGCCAGATGCCCTCAAGGTCATAAATACCTTACCTTGCTCTTCTCCCCTCCGGGAGGCCATAATCAGAGCACAAGATATAAGATGATCCAATCAAAATAGCCCAACAGGAGCTTTCTCAAAACTCTTCAAGGAGAGCTTAAACACTGAGGTGATCGGGGCGAGAGGATTTGAACCTCCGACCTCCTACTCCCGAAGCAGGCGCGCTAACCAGGCTGCGCTACGCCCCGATCTTCTTAAGAAGCTATTAAGAACCTATCCAACCTTCCCTAATCAAGGTGCGAATAATCTTACCTCAATACTTGGGAGGTTTTGGGGGGATGTTTATCAGCCGCTCTAAATAAAATAGAGGAATAAAGCCTACCAGAAATAAAAAATTTTCTCAAGTATTATTTAAAGAGTATTATTTAAAGAGTATCATTTAAAGCCACCTTTGAGCTTATCCCGGAATTTACCTCGCTTCTTGGCCACAAGGCCCAACCTCTTGGTACACACACCGCTCCCCCCTACTCACTCCATCCGTATTCGCCAATCAGTTTTACGAACGAGCAATGGAGCCTCTCTTCCTCGATAAGCTGCCCGCTCTTTTTATAAACTACCCGCAAGGTCTGGGACTTTTCCCCTCCCACAGGGGCGACCATCCGCCCTCCCTCATCGAGCTGCTCGAGCAGGATAAGGGGAAGGCTAGGCACTGAGGCCGAAATAATAATCCCATCAAACGGGGCCTTCTCTGGCCACCCTCGGCTGCCATCACCGACCATGATCTGAAAATTATGATACCCAAGCTGCTCAAGAAGCCTTTGCGCCTTCTGGGCCAAGGGTCTGATCCGCTCAATAGAGTATACCTTCTGACAGAGCTGAGCCAAGAGCGCAGTCTGATACCCTGATCCAGTCCCAATCTCAAGCACTCGCGATTTTTTGCTCACCTCTAGGGCTTCAAGCATGTAGGCAACTATATAGGGCTGGGAAATAGTCTGTTTTTCTCCAATGGGCAGAGGATGATCTGCATAGGCACGCGGGGCAAATACCTCTTCCACAAATAGATGCCGTGGAACCTTGCCCATAGCCTCAAGGACCCGCTCATCCTTGATCCCCCTGGCTATCAACTGCTCCCGAACCATTCTCTCCCGCTGAATCTGATAATCCACAAGTTTTTCTCTTCCCCCGGTCAATTTTTTAAGCATTGCCCGTGATTTTTCGCTCAATACTGCGAGCAGCCACAACTCCTGAGATCGAGGCCTGCATCAGCCCCCGGGTCAGACCCGCCCCATCCCCGATGGCATAAAGGTTACGAATAGCGGTTTCAAAAGAATTTGATAGCTCTAAACGCAGAGAATAAAATTTGACTTCAAGGCCATAGAGGAGAGTATGCCGTGAATTGATCCCTGGAGCAAGATTATTCATCGCCTCCAGCATCTCAACAATATTGGATAGATACCGATACGGCAGGGCAAAGCTTAGATCCCCAGGCGTTGCCTCCGGCAGAGTAGGCACAATCACATTTCTCTTTATCCGCTCCGGAGTCGAGCGCCTGCCCATTAAAAGGTCTCCAAGCCGCTGGACAATGACTCCGCCGCTCAAAAAATTGGCTAACCGGGCCAGATAGCGACCATACGATATCGGACGATCAAAGGGTTCGGTAAATTTCGTGCTGACCAGGATAGCAAAATTCGTATTTTCCGTTTTGCTCTTGGCATAGCTGTGCCCATTAACCAAGTGAACCCCTTGGCAATACTCCATAACTACCCTACCATAGGGATTCATACAGAAGGTTCGCACCCGATCATCAAACCGCCGGCTGTGAAAAATGAGTTTCGGCTCATAGGTAATCTGGGTAAGCGGCTCGAGAACAGCAGCCGGCACCTCCACCCGAACCCCAATGTCCACAGGATTTTTCATGGTAGCAAGCTTAAGCCGATCAGCCTCTCTCTTGAGCCAATTTGCTCCTACCCGGCCTGGGGCCACAACGACAAAATCGGAAAAGATCTGCTCTCCGGCCGCGGTCCGAACCCCGGCTGCGTATCCATCCCGAACCAAAATCTCCTGCACAGGCGTAGAAAAGAGCATATCCACACCAGAGTCTAGATGCTGCCGAAAAGCTTTGAGAATTTCAAGGCACTGATCAGTACCCATGTGTCGGATGCGGGAGGGGATTAAAGTCAAATTGTGAAGCGAAGCCTTTCGCTGAAGTTGAACAATGGCCTCGGTATCGGTGCCGTAAACGTATTTCGGAGCGCCAAACTGACAATAGAGCTGATCCACATACTCGATCAGCTCTCGGAGCTCCTCTGCAGGCAGATACTCATCCAGAAATCCTCCAACATCCGAGGACAGAGTCAATTTTCCGTCACTGTAGGCACCTGCCCCACCCCAGCCAGAGAGCAAAGCGCAGGGTTGGCACCGATTGCAGGTGATCTTCTCCTCAGCAGCCAGACACTGCCGCTGGTTAATGTCCAGCCCCTGCTCGACCATCAAAATCCTGACTCCACTCTTGCGCCGAATTAACTCAAGAGCGGTAAAGATGGCTGCCGGTCCAGTACCGATGATAATAACGTCGTACTTTCTGCCACCGTTAGACATTGGAAAGATCCACCCCTTCTCTTCCCACTTTCTTACTCTTAGCGCTCTCCAAAAACTTCCTCATAAAGCGCCAAAAACTTACTCTATTTCCAAAAAACAGAAGGGACATGATCCATGTCCCTTCTGTCTAATTAATGATAATCATTATGTATAACTAAGTTATGGATAATTAATATAAACTTATAAAAACACAAACTAACATAAAAATAAAAACATAAACTAACATAAAAACCTGATCGGGGCGAGAGGATTTGAACCTCCGACCACTGACACCCCATGCCAGTGCGCTACCAGGCTGCGCTACGCCCCGAAATAATCTACTAATCAATGGTCCACTAGCTTGGATAACTTTCCAAAAAGTGTTTGATTTCTATAAGCTTTTTTTTATGCCTATGCAATATTTCCTGAATCTGCCCCAATTCCGCCACAGGCTCTGATTTTCTAGCTTCACGCCGATCTAACTCCAGGCGCCTTCTGGCCCCTGGAATCGTATATAGCTCCTCATATAATAATTCCTTGATCCTCTGCAAGATCAGAATATCCTTTTTTCGGTAAACCCGCTGGCCAGTTTCATTTTTTGAAGGCCGCAGCTGCTTAAACTCCGATTCCCAATACCGAATGACGAAAGGCTTAAGACCAAGAATCTGACTAACCTCTCCAATCTTATAAAACATCTTATCCGGCAATTCCACTGTCTTCTGCTCCGGCTGTCTTTCGCCGGTTTTCCCTGCTCCTTCTTCCTTCATAATTTCTTTTTTTCGCTATACGCTATTTTTATCTTTCGCCATCCGCACTCCGGCTCAAGATTAATCGTCCGCCCCGGAAGCCGCAACAGCCACAGCCATAGGAAAGCCTTTTAGATTAAGCTGCTTTTGCTCCTCCAAGGCTTCCTCAAAGCTACGGTATCGACCCACAAAGACGGAGTAAAATATCACCTCAGTTTTTTCCTGTAATATATTACCAGAATATCCTTTATGTTTCAAACTTTTTAAAAGGTTTTTTGCACTTTCAAGATAATAACATGAACCTGCTCGAATAATATATTGATTTTTTTGATTTTTTTGAAGATAAACCGAAAATCCATCCTCCTTGAGCCGCCTTATCATCTCCTGACTGCCCACATCCTGACTAGCCGGGCCACCTGTCGCGGCCAGATAGACATTATTCATCATCGCAAAGCCCGGCTCTCGCACAACCTTTGGCGAATAGCTCATCCGGGCAAGAGATAAAGCCACCTTTTCCGCATCATCCTTAATTACGCTGGAATACACCCTCACTGAATACCCGGAGGCCACCGCGGCTATCTCACCTTCCTTATCCGCCCCTCCCTTGGGCCGCGGCGCTCTTTCGCCCTGCTCTGAGCTTAGTGCGCTCTCACCTTCCTTATCGGCCTGTGGCAGCGGCTTCACCAGAGCATTCTCCTCACTTGGAACTGCCCCCTGCCTGGGGCCTCCTTGAGAGGGCAAGCCCCCCTCATCATGGTGAGGCTCATCCTGACGTGTATTGCTGAGACCGACAGAGGGGCCATCCTCTGCCGTCAGCTGCCCCTCTGCCTGAGTCGGTGGTCCATCTGCCTGAGGGGAGGTTTCTGATTCTGTCTGCTTGCCGGAAAATTCTATCCGCTTGTCGGAAAACTGTTTAGCTATCATTTTATCTATATCTATATATGGATGCGGTCCTGAACCTAAATGTCTCACTATCACCCCCAGCAAAAACAAAAATAGAGCCACCACCCCGCCCAGGATGAGAAAATTTTTCCACCAATGGCGGAAATTTCTCCCCCAATGGCTATTACTATCGGCTCTATGTCGCGCTGAGGGAGAAAAATTAACATTTTTCATGGCTCGAAACCAAAAGTATTTTTAGCAGAAGACCGAGATCGCCTTCTGGTAAAGATCCTGAGCATACAGGATATGATCGATAACCTCCCGCACCGCGCCGCGACCTCCTGGTGAGGCGGTAACATAATGGGCGATCTGCTTGACCTCCTCCACTGCATCAGCCACGGCCACAGCCAGCCCAGCCTCAAGCATAACAGGCAAGTCATTGACATCATCCCCAATATAGCAGACCTGCTCTCGTCCCAGAGCATATTTTCCCAGAAGATGGGAAAATGGCTCCCGTTTTCTGCTAACTCCCTGATACACATCCTCAAGGTGCAACTCAGCAGCCCTTCTGGCCACCACTGCTGACTCTCGTCCGCTGATCAGGGCCACCTTCAATCCAGCCTGCAGGGCCAGGGTTATACCCATACCATCCTTGATGCTAAATGAGCGGACCTCTCCATCTTGCTCGGTGTAAATGAGTCTGCTTTCGGCCAAAACTCCATCTACATCCATAGCTATCAGACGGATTCTTCTGCCTCTGGCCACAAGTTCTTCATCCAGAGTTGTATTTGGCATTAGACTACCCCTGCTTTCAGAAGATCGTGTAGGTGAATGACCCCGATCGGCTTTCTCCCCTGGTCCGCAATCAAAAGAGAGGTGATAGAATAACTCTCCATGACCTGCACTGCCTGAGCGGCCAGAGAATCAGCATCAATCATCTTGGGATTCGGGGTCATGCACTGGCCCACTGGTTTGGTGAGAAAGCCGATGTCCCTCTCAAGCAGGCGCCGCAGGTCTCCATCGGTAATTATTCCGCTAACCTCGCCCTGCTGATTGACTACGCAGGTCATCCCCAGACGCTTGCTGGAAATCTCATAAATTGCTTCCTTCATCGGCTGCCACTCTCCCACGATTGGCATCTGACTCCCCGAATGCATCAGGTCCCTGACCTTCAGCAGCCGCCGGCCTAACTTCCCCCCAGGGTGAAACTGAGCAAATTCCTCGGCCCGAAATCCCCGCTTACGGATCAGGGCCATAGCCAGAGCATCCCCCAGGACCAGAGCCACCGTGGTGCTGGCCGTAGGAGCAAGATTCAGCGGGCAGGCCTCCTCCTCGACCTCAGCCCGCAGAACAACATCACTGAATCGGGCCAGGGTAGAGTTTGGATTTCCAGTAATGGAAATCAGTTTAATCATAAACCGCTGAAGGAAAGGGATCAATTGTTTTATTTCACTCGTCTCTCCGCTGTTTGAAATAGCCAGCACCACATCCCCCGGCACGACCATCCCCAAGTCTCCGTGAATAGCGTCAGCAGGATGCATGAAAAAAGAAGGGGTACCGGTGCTTGAGAGAGTAGCGGCAATTTTCTTGCATATCAAACCTGATTTGCCCATACCAGTGGTTACCACACGTCCACTGCATTGATAGAGCAGCTCTACAGCCTGAACGAATTCCTCCCCGAGGTGCTCCTCAAGCTTTAGAATTGAGGCCGCCTCTTTTCTCAAAACTTCCTTGCCCTGCTTTAAAATAATTTCTCGATCAATCATATTTTTGACTCGCTTTTACGTGACTGCTCCTGTTAGGATTTAACAATAGCATCAATCTGCCGAACAGTCGGCATCAGACGGGCCAGACTCTCCAGGGAAAGCATATTGGAGGCATCGCACAGGGCCTGATCAGGCTGATCGTGGACCTCCATAAAGAGGGCATCACAGCCGGCGGCTACGGCAGCTCTGGCCAGAGTTGGCACATACTCCCGCTCTCCCGATGAGCATTGGCCGCCCCTGCCCGGCAGCTGAACACTATGGGTAGCATCAAACACCACCGGATAGCCAAATGTCCGCAAGATAGCCAATGATCTCATATCCACGACCAGATTATTATAGCCGAAGCACACCCCCCGCTCAGTGATCATGAGATTCTCATTACCGCAGGCGATAACCTTGTCGATAATATTGCCAGCCTCCCAGGGTGAGAGAAACTGGCCTTTTTTAATGTTCACCGGCCTGCCAGTTTGGGCCGCAGCCATAACCAGATCTGTTTGCCGGCACAAAAAAGCCGGAATCTGAATGAGATCCACAACTTCAGCCACCTCATCAACCTGCCACACCTCATGAACATCGGACAGCACAGGGACAGCGATTTCTTGACGTACCCTTTGTAGGATTCTCAGCCCTTCCCGAATCCCCGGCCCCCGAAAGGAAGATAAAGAGCTGCGATTGGCCTTGTCAAAAGAGGCTTTAAAGATAAAGGGAATGGAAAATTGCCGCGACAGATCCTTCAGCAGACCGGCCATCCGAAGGACATGCTCTTCGGATTCAATGACACAAGGGCCTGCAATCATGACCAGGGGAGCATCCCCTCCGATGGGAATCTCACCGACAGTAACCGTGCGGGTCAGCATTTTCCCCCCTCCCGCTCCTTTCTAAATTGACTAGCAGCCTCGATAAAGGCAGTAAATAGGGGATGTGGCGACCGTGGCCGGGATTTAAACTCCGGGTGAAACTGGCAGGCCACAAACCAACGATGATCTGGGATTTCGATAACCTCAACCAGCTGCTGATCAGGAGAAAGCCCGCTCAAGAGCAGTCCACGACTCTCAAAGGCTGAGCGATAGGCATTGTTGAATTCAAAGCGATGTCGATGCCGCTCAACAATCTCTTCCTGGCCATAAGCCTGAAAGGCTCGAGAGCCTGGTTTCAGTCGACAGGGATATCCTCCCAGCCGCATGGTTCCTCCAAGACCGCAAACATGCTTTTGCCCCTCCATCAGCCCAATCACCGGATAGGGGGTATCGGGATCAAATTCGGCGCTATTGGCCTGAGGAATACCTAGGACATTGCGAGCAAATTCAATAACCGCACATTGCATACCCAGACAAATGCCAAAAAAGGGAATATTGCCCCCCCGGGCAAAGGCAATCGATTCGATTTTACCCTCTATCCCCCGATCACCGAATCCACCAGGGATCAGAATGCCATCAAGACCAGCCAAACACTTCTGAGGCCCTAGCTCTTCAATCTCCTTGGTGCTTATCCAATGTAAGTGAACCGCGATCCGACTCCTGATTCCCCCATGAATCAAGGCTTCGGATAAGCTCTTGTAGGAATCCTGGAGGTTAGTATATTTCCCAACAATGCCGATATCAACCTCTTGCTCTGGTTTCTTTAGCCGCTCGACCATCTCCTGCCAGTCCGAAAGGTCAATATCCTGAGGAGCGTCAATATGCAATAATTCAAGGATCATATCATCCAGCCCCTCTTTGCGGAAAACCAAAGGAACTTCATACACCAGATCCACATCCTTAGCCGTGATCACAGCCCGCTTGTCCACATTACAAAACAAGGAGATCTTGGATTTGATATTATCTGGCAGAAACCGATCGGTTCGGCAAAGGAGAATATCGGGCTGAATTCCGATCTCCCGAAGCTCCTTGACACTGTGCTGCGTGGGCTTAGTCTTTAATTCGTCGGCGGCAGCAATATAAGGGACCAGGGTCAGATGAATATAAATAACATTTTCCGCTCCCCGATCCTTCCTAAATTGGCGAATAGCTTCCAGAAAGGGAAGACTTTCTATATCTCCTACTGTCCCGCCGATCTCGCAAATGACCACATCCACACCATCAACTACCCGCAGGATCGAATCCTTGATTTCATTAGTGATATGCGGAACCACCTGAACCGTTCCACCCAGATAATCTCCCCTTCGCTCCTTGGTAATCACTGAATAATAAATCCGACCAGCAGTAACATTATTCGCCTTTTTCATATTTGCCCTGGTAAACCGCTCATAATGCCCAAGGTCCAAATCGGTTTCTGCCCCGTCATCGGTAACATAAACCTCTCCATGCTGAAAGGGACTCATAGTGCCCGGATCAACATTAATGTAGGGATCAAATTTTAGAAGTGTAACCTTTAACCCTCGCCCTTCCAGCAGACAACCGATTGAGGCTGCCGCTAGTCCCTTGCCTAACGATGAGACAACGCCGCCAGTGACAAATATAAATTTACAGTCCATCCTAACTATCCCTTCATTTTAAAGACCTTGCCCGTACAGAAGGCTATTATAATTAACAATTGGTCTAATTTCAAGCCATTTAATTAGTAAGGACGGGCTTGAAAAACACAAGAGGTTGACTTGGCAAAAAGAAACTTTTCGAATCCACCCTCTCCTGCCCTTTGTGAAAAATTTTTCATAAACATCAACTCCTTCAAAAGGATAACCTTAAACCAATAAATTCTGCAGAGTATGAAAAATTTTGCAAATAAGGAGCTTCTCCAAAGCTCAGGGCCAGAGCATCAAACAAAAACTCTCTTCAAGTTTTACTTTTAAAAACACCAAATTATTCAAATAAATATCTAGTAAATATCTATATGTAAATTAAAAGTACTCATTTATCCTAAAATTTTTAGCTTGGCATGGGTATTGCTAGAAATTAAAGAAGAATTATTATTTTTCTATAACTTGGCTTCAATATAATACACCATAATACACCTGGTTATTTAAGGAGGTAAGGCCTCAACCAAAAGAGCAGGATTAAGCTTATAAATCCACAGTTCCCCGAGAAAATTCTGAAAAATCGCCTTGAAATCCAAATGCAGTCAGAACTACTGATTCGCCTGTAGTTTTTCTAAATCGCTTCTTATTGCTATCAAAGAAAAAATTGAACCAACCAAATCTGGGTTTAAACAAGGCCATAAGCTATTCTAAGGAGGTGAGAGCTGGAAGAATAAAAGAATATTATCTTTTATTACCTTAGCCGGAGCAGCGAATGTCTCGGAAAATGTCTTGGTAAGGAGCTGTTTTTCTCAAAAGTCGGGTTAAAATGTAATACCAATGAGGAGGTATGTGAGATGAACAGGTTTTTGAAAGTCAGTCTGATTTTTATCATGGTAATAGTTTTAAGCTTTACGGCTGCAAAAAAAAGTGAAGCCTATTACGGTCTTTATGGTGGGCTCTATGGCTATGGCCTCTACGGCGGCCTCTATGGCCTCTACGGCGGCCTCTATGGCCTCTACGGCGGCCTCTATGGCCTCTACGGCGGCCTCTATGGCCTGTATGGCGGCCTCTATGGTATGGGCCTTTATGGCCTCTATGGCCTATACAGTCCCTTCGGTCTACAAAATATGTACTATCCGGTTGAGACCGGCACTGGTCTAACCTATCAGATTCCGTTCCTGCAGATAGCTCCGCTGCTTGGAATCGCTGGTCTCTACAATTCTCTCTTCCCCTATCTGTTTAATCCGCAAAGCGCTACAGCGCCCTCGGTTGCTCCGACCACAACGGTAACCACTACACCGATTGTAACCTGATAAAAGGTGTTGACTAGCTCTATTCATGGTTAAAAACCCACAGCAAAAATTTGTTGTGGGTTTTTTATTGCCTAGTCTTCAAAAAGCTGCTAAGAATAAAAAATATTAGGATGGGGATGTGGAGAACATCTGGCGCGCGAGCAAGTGGAAGTGATGGAGAGTATCCCGATGATAAAACCTCAAGTTGTCAAAGCGGCTACCTGCATTTTGTGTGGCCCTGTTCAAAGCAAAATAGTTGCCCGCGGTGATTCTTTCGGATATCAGTCAGCCGATCTGGTCCGCTGCCCAAAGTGTAATCTCTGGTGGATCGATCCTCTGCCCTCCTCTATCCAGATAAAGGAATTTTATCCCCCACACTATTATGGGATAGAAAATAAAAAATTTCCCGAATACCTGGAAATCTTTGTCCGGCTCTTTTGCCGCCTGAGGATGAAAAAAGCAGCCAGCCTCCTCAACCCTGGAGGGAGGAGGGTACTTGACATTGGCTGTGGCCGAGGGCAGTCATTGAAAATCCTCAGCCAGTACGGGTATGAGTGCTACGGCACTGAGCTGTCTGCCTTTGCCGCTCGCGCTGCCTCCTCAGTGCCTCAGGCTCGCATTTTCACTCAAAGCCTTCTCGATTGTCATTTTCCTGACCGATTCTTCGATCTTGTTCTGATGTGGCATGTTCTTGAGCATCTGCCTAACCCGAAGGAGGTCATAGGCGAGATTTTTCGGATTCTCACCCCTGGGGGCACCCTGCTCCTTTGCGTGCCGAATATTGAAAGTATTCAGGCCAGACTTTCCGGCCGAAGGTGGTTTCACCTTGATCTTCCCCGACATCTTTACCACTATAGTCCATCTGCCCTGCGCGGCCTGCTCGCTCGATGCGGCTTTCATATCATTCGCTGCCATACCTTTTCCATAGAGCAAGGACCTTTCGGACTGCTTCAGAGCATTCTCAACCAGATCGGATTTCCCCAAGATGGCCTCTACCGGATGCTTCATCGCACCTTGCCGGACAATACCTTTTCCTTCCTCTCCAGGCTGGCCCAAATGGGAATTTTCCTCATCTCTATGCCTCTTATGATCTGGCTGTGCGGGCTCTTCTCTCTCCTTGGCCAGGGTGGAGTTATTGATATTCAGGCCCAAAAACCTGCTGAAGCAAGAAAGGTGCGCCACCCATGACCGCCAGGCTGCCCAAAACCTCAGCCTCTGCCCTGATCTCATCGAGCCTGACAAATCAAGCCTCAGCAGCTTCCGGCAAGCAGCTTACTCTGGCCATATTGCTTCTTTTCCTGTTGGTGACACTCTGTTTTGTTAACTCTCTCCCCAATTCGCTACTCAATTGGGACGATCAGGTATATATCCAAGAAAATCCCTCCTTGCGCACACTTTCCTGGTCTAGCCTCAAGTCGCTCTTCAGCCGACCCTATTTCAAGAACTACGCTCCCATTCATATCCTTTCCTACCAGATTGACTACCGTCTCTTTCGCCTCCGGCCCCAAGGCTATCGGATGGTAAACATTCTGCTTCATGTTTTAAACAGCATCTTAATCTTTTTCCTGATCCTAAAATGCTATCCGCAGGGCTTTTTGACAGCTCTGGCCGCAGCCGCTCTCTTTGCTGTGCACCCTATCCATGTAGAGTCTGTGGTCTGGATCTCACAGCGAAAGGATGTCCTATCGGCCTGCTTTTTTCTCCTCGCTCTGCACGGATATATAATATTTCGCCAAAAAGCCCGCCGCGGCCGCATCTGGTACGGCCTCTCCCTGGGATTATTCTGTCTTGCCCTGCTCACCAAGCCAACAGCAGTAACCCTTCCTCTGATTCTGATCCTCTATGAGCTATGCTTTCGAGGGAAAGAAGATCGGGCTAGCGGCAGACAACTTATGGCCACCGCTCCTTTTTTCTTCCTGGCTGCTCTCTCGGCCGCAGCTACCTTGTGGGCGCAGTATGTCGATACTGGAATCAAGCAGTATGTGGGGCAAAGCTTTCTTATATCTTTCCTTCTAACTGGGAAAATTCTGATTCTCTATCTGTGGAAGCTTATCCTACCAATCGGTCTATCGAACCTCTATGTATTTTTGATCAAAAGGCTTGATGAGCTTATCACGCCCTCGCTTTTCTTCTCCTGGGCGCTTATACTAATATTTCTAGCCGGGCTAATATGGCTTTGGAGAAAGAAGAGAAAAGAGCTTGCCTTTCCAGGCCTCTGGTTTCTGATCACCCTTCTTCCGGTGGCTAATCTCATTCCTACCAGCACTCAGATGGCTGACCGCTATCTGTACCTCCCTTCTTTGGGGTATTGTCTGGCCGTAGGGCTCATAATCCAGGCTCTTAGCCAATGGGCCGGAGGGCAGGATGAAGAGGGAAGGGTTTTTCGCTGGGCTCACCTTCTCATTCTAGTTGGCCTGCTCATAGTCTATAGCTCTCTGACCATAGCCAGAAACCGCGTCTGGCGCAATGATCGCACCCTGTGGAAAGATGCCCTGGCCAAAGACCCGGCTAATTACCATGCGGCCACAGGTCTAGCCAGTGCCCTTCTAGTTGAGGCTCAAAGGGAGCGATCAGTCAGCCAGAAGAAATATTATCTACAGCAGGCTGCAAAACTCTTGCAGCAGGGGCTTTCCATCAAACCAGATTTTGCCCTGGCCCACCTTGGAATGGGTAGTGTCCTGCTGGAGGAGGGAAAAGCCAAGGAGGCTATCCCATTTTTGCTCAAAGCCCGCAGATTCAATGACGAGCGAAGATATGCCAGCCGTATTGAATACAATCTGGCCGTAGCCTACCTAAAATCTGGCCAGCGAAAAGCCGCAGAGAGAAGCTTTATTTCAGCTATCAGACAAGATCAAACCTTTGCTTTAGCCTACCTTGCCCTTGGCACCCTCTACTTTGACTCCGGCACTCCGCAAGGGTACCAGATGGCCGAAGAACAGTACCTGAAAGCCACCAGAATAGCTCCCCATGATCCGCGAGGATTCTTTTACCTAGCCATAGCTAGAGAACGGCTAGGGAAGCTCTCCTTGGCCGCAGAAAATTATCAACAGGCAGATGTTCCCCATGTTGAAAAAATAATGTTGAAAATATAAAGGGGAGGAGAGAAAATAAAGAGAGAAGAAAGTTA
>JAILZY010000041.1 GCA_023512255.1 bacterium
CCATAAACCCTCAAAGGAGCTTAGCTCTTATTAGGGTTATGTCTCTCAATGGTAGCTAATAAATAAGAGCGAAAATTATAACCACAAGTTAAAGAATAAGGATATCTATACTGATGCCCCTATTTTTTTCCAAAAAACATTATCTTCTGGAAATGATCGATTTTTATCTGGCCAAAGCATCGGCCTGCATGGATACCTTCCTGAGCGCCTTTTTGGCTTATTTGCAAGATGAAAATTGCGAGACCCTACAGCCATTTGTTGATCAGATCAACCAGACAGAAGCCGAGGCTGATGATCTTCGCCGAAAGATAGAGCTTACCCTATATGAAAAGGCCCTGATACCAGAATCCCGCGGGGATATCCTAAGGATTCTTGAGTCCGTGGACAAGATTCCCAACAAGGCTCAGTCAGTGATCCTACAGATTGATACCGAATACCTGCACATTCCTGCCTGCTTCAAGGAAGATTTTCAGCAACTAGCCAAAGTCAATTTTCAAACCTTTGGCCAGGTGGCCGGGGCTGTCCGCTCACTCTTTGATAATCTCAAGGAGGTCAGAAAATTCACTGCCGAGATAGGGATTAAAGAAAGGGCCTCAGATGCAATCGAGCGGCGGCTGATTCGAAAAATTTTTTCAAGCTCAGCTCCGATGGGGGAAAAGATTCTCCTAAAGGAGCTGGTTATCGAGATGGGAAATATTTCGGACCGGGCTGAGGATGCAGCCGACCGATTGAATATCATTGCCGCCAAGAGACTTATATGACCAAAATAGACTTATACTTAACCGGCGCCAATCAATCCTGGCAAGGCCTCACGAAATTCGATGATTAAACTTGTAGCTGGAATTCTCTTAGGCTGGGCTCTTGGGGTAAATGATGCCGCCAAGACGGTCGGAGCCGCAGTCTCAAGCCATATGATCTCCTATCGGGCTGCGGCCTTACTTTCCGCTGTCTGTATTCTCCTTGGAGCCTTAATAGGAGGCGAAGCAGGAATGAGGACTCTCGGCAGCTTAACGGGTCAAACGGGCAATAGTGCTTTTGTGGCCTGCCTGTCCGCAGCCATGACTGTAGGCATTTTAACCCTTTTGCACCTTCCAGTATCCGCCTCACAGGCTCTGGTAGGAGGAGTTTTGGGAATCGGTATGCTCTGCGGTCAGATGGATTGGGGAGTGCTGGGAAAGGTGCTAATCTGCTGGCTCCTGACTCCAGTTGGCGGTCTGTTCATTGGGGGTATTGCTTACCTAATCCTGAGTCGGCTATTGTTTATAATGAATCTTCACTTTCTCAAATACGATCAGCTCATGCGTTGGGCGCTTTTTCTGATCTGCGGCTATAGTGCCTACTCTCTTGGGGCTAATAATGTGGCCAATGCCACAGGATTATTCCTCAAGGCTGGCCTGCTGACTCTCTCCCAAGCTACCCTGATCGGAGGGTTGAGCATCGCTCTTGGCTCTCTAACCTTCAGTCGAGGAGTGATGCACACTCTTTTTAGCCGGATAATCCTGATGGATTCTTTTTCCGCCCTGGTCCTGCTCCTGTCAGTGGCTTTGACTCTCCACATCTTTGCCCTGATTGGGGTGCCGGTTTCCATATCCCAGGCAGCTATCGGAGCTGTCCTTGGAATAGGCTTGATGAAAAACTTTAGGCTCCTTAGCCTAAGCAGCCTCTTCCAGATTGTGCTGGGTTGGCTGATGAGCCCTACCCTGGCCTTTATCTTTTCCATCATCCTGGCTAAAAGTTGCTGCCTGGGATGAGATTGATGTGAGATATACTCGTTCAAGTTAGGTTTTGATTGGCATGAATATTGATAATCACGTCAATAAACATATTTTTATGGTAAACTGAACATAATATCGAAATAAACTATAAATTTTCGCCAAAATAGCTAATCAAAAATCATGCCTGGAAAAACCAAACTTGAAGCACTATAAGATTGATGTGAGATTGAGATAAGATTTATGTGAGATAAGGTGAGATAAGGAAAGAATTAGCCGCGATGGAAAGGGATTAGCAAAGAGGGCTCTTCCTGGAATTGGAAAGTAGGGGCAGCAATAACACTGGCCATGAACCAAAACAGGAGGACATTGGGACAAATTCCACCCTCCCAGGCAGAAAAGACAAGCCAGGTGGATAGCCAGAATGACAGGGCTGGGTTTATGAATTTCCGATAGCTTCGAAGATAGTGATACAGACCGATGCTTTCTCTAGCCAGATCCTCTGCCTCCCAGGATGAGGCAGCAAGGAGAGCTACGGGCAAAAAGCAGCAGGAGTCAAAGGGAAAGGCCGGGGAGAATTCATTGAGAAAGGAGAGAACAATATTCTGAAAAGGGTGTCCACTGGCAGGAAAGAAAGCCGGATCAACTAGTGATTCCTCCTGTTTGGCCAAAGCATGGCTGAAGGCTTCGGCTAGCTCGGTGAAGCGCTCAACACACCCTTGAGGGTTTTGCCGCCCTTGCAGGCAAAGGAGTAAAGAGGCCAACCTGCGATCTCGCTCTGAAAGGAGGTAATTTCTTCTCTCCAAAATTCGGCTGATTGGCTGAATCTGCCGCAGCGACCAGGAGTTGTCAGCCAAAACCATCGTGAGCAGAGCATCCCAAGCCGGATCTGACCTGGATAAGCAAAAGTGCTCGTTTTTCTTCAACCGGGCCACATCCCGTACGCAGGAGCAGATCTTTTCCTCTGAGCAGCCAGCCAGGGTCAGGGCCAGAGCCAAAGCCAAAGTCTCAGGTTTTTTTGCCAGCCCCAAGTTTTGCAGCAAATCAGCCGTCTTCAACATGCTGACTGCGGCTGATTCTGTGGCTTGATTAAACTTTAGAATCATAGCCAGCCAAACAGAAAATTGCTCCCGCACTAACGATGCCTGCTGCTCATCGATCCATTCCCAGGCAAAGCTCCAGCCGATTATGGAATCGAGTTTTGGCTTTTCCTGAAAAAATATGCTGACTATATCCTCCAGGCTATCTGAGGGGAGGGGAGAGAGAATCAAGGCTACCAACCAAAGGGAGGGAAAGGCTGAGGCAGAGTGGCCAAGAGAGAGCGAATAGAAAACCTCAATCACCTGCCTCATCCGGCTCAAAAGTTCCTCTGTCGAGGGGAACTTAGGCAGAACGATTTCCCAAACCCGCATCAGGCGCACTAGAGATCGGCTCGACGAAGATGATGAAGATGAGGGTTGAGAAGAAGCGGGATTAATCACATACTCTATCCTAACCGGCTGATGGCAGCCAGGGCAGTGAAAATCATAGTGAAAGATTTTCTTCTCCTCCTTTTTCTTTGAGTCTCTCGATTCTAAATGTTCCTTCTCCCGAGGGGAGGCGCTACAGTCGAAAAGTGCTCGGTAGAACGATCCTATACCTGGTCCAGAAGTGGTGGAGCGGCGATTTTTGATCAGATCGGCAAGGGTTAAGGTAACTTCCTGCTTGCAGATCGCACATGTGTAGCGAGAAAATGATCGGCCCGCCTCATCTTGGTTCTCGATCGGCTCAAATTCCGTTCGGCTAAGCCGCTTTTGCGGTTGCAGGCTTACAATGTCCATACCTTTCTTGTCGGTACGGGGTATCAATAAATTCTGAAAAATTATTTCCCTAATTGTCCAGAAACTATGTTTTTTGCATTTTTCCTCCGAGCCCTTGATTTTACTGGACACTCATGGCTACCTCCTCATGAGGAGCCGGAATCCGAGGAATTTTTACCCCTCGATTCCCGCTTTTGGCGAGAAGTGACGGAATGGTGATTTAGCTGACTTTTCACTGAAAATGGCCGTGAGCGTTACCGGATTTGCTATTAGAGGTGATTTTCAGGGATTTCAAGGTGTTAAGAAATTTCTGCAAACATGAAGCAAAAAGTGAGTATGTGAAAAAAATATTGTCAAGTAGCCAATTTCAGCTTGACAAAGAAACCTTTTTCAAGGATATTTTCGGTGTGGTTTTTGAAGAATTCAAAAGCCCTGTCCTATCCTATACTCAAGAGTAAAGAAAGAGATGATGCCTAAAAGAAAAAACTATGCTTAAAAGAAAAAAACTACCCAAACTAAGCAAGCAATATTTTCTGTGGCCAAAAGAGCTGATTTTTCAAGCTGCTGCCAGAATGAGCAGAGGGCTCCTCATCCTGGCTATCCTCCCCATCTGCCTGGGTGGCAGTGGCGGCGCAGGAGGCTGCCTTTGCCAGCCTGCGCCACCGCGGCAGGCTGGCAGCGGCTATTTAGGCAAAGCTAAAACAGCTATCCTTGCCGTACAATTAGCCCAATTTCCATCTGACTGGAAGATATATACCAATGACCACTACGGCTATCAGATTCACTATCCAGGCACCTGGCATGTGCATGAGGAAAATCAAAACACCCCAGGCATCCCCATCCGGCACATTCTCCAGCATACTGACTTTAGTCCGGCCAAAGATTACGATCAGCCACAGAGCCGCTCCTTTTTCTGCAGCCTCATCGTCTGGGACAATCCCCGCAAGCTAGCCATCAGAGACTGGCTGATGAGAGAAAACCCTAATCATCCGGCACTTCTTGCCGGCAGAGCCATAACCATAGCCAACCAGCAGGCCATCTGGCATGAGCCCTCGGGCAATGCCTCTTATGTCAATGTCTGGCTGACCAATGGGAGCTTTACCTATCAGCTCTTCTCCTGTGAGCCATCCGGGGAGCAAAAATATAGGGATATTTTTGATCTTATGCTCAAGAGTCTACGATTTAAGCCATAAAAAGGTGAAAAAGAGACCACTCTCTATGGAGATTTCGGGTGATTCTCAAAGAGTATCGACCTTGCCGCTCAAGCTGGCAGTCAAGCCGCTTAGAGTAGGCCCGTGTTGCCTTTTGTGGTCTGATCTTAAGCCCTCTTTGATCACCGCTACCCTAACCATTTCAATCATCATCTCAATCGTCATCCTGCCGCCTATCTTATCTAGCCAACTAATAGGCAGCTTCATCGCCCTAGCCTCTGAATCCAGCTTTCAGGGCAGGGTAGTTGACCTGTGCTCACAGGAGCCGATTGCCGCGGCGGTAGTGAGTATCAAATCTCTTGGCTGCTCAACCGTTACCGATTCTGAAGGAAGATATCGACTGAGTGCTCCGCCAAACACTCACCCTGGTGGAAGCAGATATTATGAGGTCAGCGTTCAGGCCACAGGCTATACCGAGATGTCAGAGACATTTCAGCGAGTCTTTGAGGGTAAGCTGACTCGGCTTGACTTTGAGATGGTGCTCAAAAATCCTACTCCCTGGCAGCGAAAAATTATCGATTCAAAGCTTATGCTCGGCGGACAACAATCGGGGGCGCGGGTTGAAAAGCTAGATGCCTGGTCAAGGCTGCATGGATTTGTCCTGCCCACCAGAGATAGAGCTTCCCTTCCGGCTACGATCAGGGTTCTGATGCCGGATGGTCGGGTCGAGATCATGGATCTAGAGGAATATCTAAAAGGGGTTCTCCCCAGGGAGATGGCCACAGGATGGCCGGAAGAGGCCCTGAAGGCTCAGGCTGTAGCTGCCCGCTGCTATGCAGTCACACAGATTCGCCATGCCGCTCAGGGAGCGGATGTCTGCACTACGACCCACTGCCAATCCTGGTCATCAAGGCATTATGCTGATACGGATCAGGCAGTGATTGATACCCGCCGAGTGGTCGCGACCTATGCCAGGAGCATTATTGAAGCCTACTACTTTGCTCACTGTGATGGGCACACTCGCAATGTTGAGGATGTGTGGATTAGCTTTTTGCCTTATTGCCGCAGCGTCTGGTGCGGCTGCGGCTATTCTTTCCTCTACGGTCATGGGGTTGGCATGTGTCAGCGAGGCGCTCAGGCTATGGCCAGTCAGGGTATTGATTACCGAAGGATTCTCACCTATTACTATCAGGGAGTTACGGTTGAGGAACTTCCACCTGAGACGGCCTCAAACAGATTCAGTGCCGGTGAGTGCGTAGAGGTCATGTCTGATTACGGTCTTGAGTTGCGGACCGGGCCCGGAGAAGAATATCGTCTGATAACCACCCTGCTTTCAGGGAGCAAGGGAGAAGTGCTGGACCAGACTAATAACGGACAGGCCAGCGGTGGATCTTACTGGTGGTATCTTAAGTTTGGGAACAGCACCGGCTGGGGCAAAGAAAGCGGGTTGAAGCCTTGCGAGTCGCCTTCTTTCGGTATCACTGTTGGCGAAGAAGGCAAGTGGCAGCTTGGCTGCTTCATCCAGACCCTAAGGTCAAGATAGCTCATTAGGCCACATTTTTTCCAGCCTAAGTGGTCTTTTCGCTAACAAAGTGCACAAGCTGGGCGGGCATAAGGTCCGCACCTACAATTGATAGCGTAATTGATCCGCCGCGCACTTGTGTTACGCACTTAGCGAGGAAACCACCAAGTGGTCTTTTCGCTAACAAAGTGCACAAGCTGGGCGGACCTTTGGGCCGCCCCTAGACGTAGGTGTGGGTTTTAAACCCAACCTTACCTTGTGTTACGCACTTGGCGAGGAAACCACCAAGTTTACCATCCTGCCATATTTTAATTATTCTTACCGATTATAATTTAAGTTAATACTTTTTTTACAGATTATAAGCCTGATTGATAGGCAATAACAACTAAGAAGGAGAATTAATTATGAAGGATAGTAAAACGTGGATGATTGCTGGCTGGATACTTCTGGTCGTGATCGGTGTTTTCCTGGGAGTCAACACCCTGACCCCAGTAAAGGCCGCTAATGGCACAGATGGCTATCCTCAGCAGATTGAGAAGATGATTGATGCTCATCCTTACCGACAGACAGTGGAACCATACAAGGATGAGCTGATCGTGGCCATTCATGAAACGTGCAAATGCAGCCGGACCTGTGTTACCTGTGCTGATGCCTGTGTTGGAGAAAAGGATCCGACGCTCACGGTCTGCATTCGGCTGAGTACAGATTGTGCAGATGTCTGTAACACAACCACAAGGCTACTCTCCCGGCTGACCGAAACTCCGATGGAGGTCATGCGCAGCCAGCTCCAGACCTGCATAGTGGCCTGCCAGAGTTGTGGTCAGGAATGCCAGAAACATGCTGAAAAACACGGCTATTGCCGCATATGTGCCGATAGCTGTCTGCGGTGCGCACAGGCCTGCAGTGAGCTTTTGGCCGCGATGCGATGATTTTATGCAATGATTTAACGCAATGTAATGATTCAATTAATCAATCAATAAATGATGCAATAATGATTAAGCTCCCTTTGTGAGGCCCGCAACCCAGTTTGCGGGCCTCTTACAAATTCCGATAAGCAAAATTAACTACAAGTAAAACTCATTACCGAACACATTTTTTAAGAATAGGGCTAGCTGCAACGCTGGTCAGTAAAAAGTGTCCAGTAGGCGAATTCCCTACCCCCTGTTTCCAGATAGGGGGCCTTTTAAGGTGCCCTTGCCCTTTGGGTGGCTATCGAAGGCTTTGCGTCTTGTAGCTATTAGAGAAGGCTTTATGTTTCCTCCCCTACCCCCCTTGTCTCCAGATAGGGGGCCTTTGTAAGTGGCCCTTGTCCTTTGAGGTGGCTATCGAAAGTTTTGCGTCTTGTTAGCTATAGAGAAGAGCTTTATGTTCCCTCCCTCTTCTGGTCAGGTAAGGGAAGCCCTTGCCTAAGCCAGGCAAACAACATAAGCAAGGCAAACGATCAGATATCTGGCCCTTATGTTGGTCAGGTAAGGGGCACAAGATGATCAGGTAAGGGGCACAAGATCGCCTGAAGACAGAAAGTAGCTTCCCCCAAGATGATGGAGTGTTTTTGCCTCTTTCATCTCGGCTCTCAGGTAGCCATCAAATTTATCCTCATCAACCGAGGCTGCCACTACCCCACCGATGAAGAGTTTATGGTCCCCTACGGTATGTCTGCCATAGAGTTGACACTCAATATGTCCTATGCATTCTTCGATCAGCGATGGTTTAACCATCCTAGCCTTCAAGGGGGTCAAACCTGTCTGGTCAAATTTATTTACTTCCCGGCCTGAATAGGCTCCGCAGAATTTTACCTTGTCAAGGAGACTGACCGGCGGCACATTGATGACAAACTCCTCTCCTTGGTCAATTAGTTCGGCTGAAAGTGAATTCTGGTTCACGGAAATGGCCACCAGAGCGGGAGAGATGCTGACCGGCGTCTGCCAGGCAACAGGTATGATATTGGCCTTGTCCCGGTAAAGTGAGGTTACCAGAACGAGTGGACCGTGATTAATCAGTCGATTTGCCAGTTCAATAGGAATTTCTTTTTTCATCTGATACCTCCTCAAATAAAGCAGAATGGAGTTTGATGCTGTGGGAACTGCTCTAATCCTTAATTAATGCTCCAACATTTCTGTCTTTATATCGGTTATTCAGATGAAAAACAGCTACAACTCACCTTACTTATACCTAGACCTTCCCCTCCCAGTTTATACCTAGACCTTCCCCTTCCAGCCAAATAATCAAGTACGCTCATGGCCATTTTCGGTGAAAAGTCAGCTAAATCACCATTCCGTCACTTCTCGCCAAAAGCGGGAATCGAGGAGTAAAAATTACTCGGATTCTGGCTTCTCACGAATGGTAGCCATGAGCGATCAAGTAATGGTCCAAGTAATGAGGATAGTATCAGTCCATACTAATATTCGGATGATTGTCCGTACAGAAAAATTCGTATAGGGGATGTTTGCTTGACCTTAAAAATTCTATGGTCCTTGGAATATCACATTTAAAGGTGTGGTGCTCTGCGTTTCCCAATCGCCGATGGTGATATACTCCTGATGGGCCAAGGTCTTCCAGGAGAAACAGTCGCTGATAGTCGCGGGCAGCCGAGGGGGTCATTGAAATCAGCAAGGTATTAATCTGATTGGCCTGGCAATAGCGGAAAACCGCCTTCCAGAGTAAATATTTTATTAATTTTGATTTCAGGTGCTTTGAAAACGAGAAGCGGGTTACCTCTGCACACTGCTTTTCATGTTCGGTAAGTAGGGAGTCAACCTCAATAAATTCATCTAGCTCTATTTTCCCATGCCTTCGATCGAGAATTCTCATCGTTCCCACTGGCTCGTTAAACCCGTCTTCAGCGAGCAGCAGGGTAGCATTTGAGGCAAAATCATATTCATCAATAACTTCCTCCTTTTTATTTACATATTTTTTATATCCCTCCCAGCGAATATCAAAAACCCGCCTCAGACCTTCTTCCGTTTTTGCCTTACGAACAAAGATATCCATTTGGCTCGCCATGCTATTCACCTCTTGATGTAGTTTTAGCAAGGTTTATAAGGGAAAACACCTGTCGCGGTTCATAAAGGTTGAACCGCGTCTTTTCGCAAGATCATGATTTGGGTTCCATTTTGTTCCTGTATCCAAAGAATATTATCAACTTTGATGCCAATTCTCGATTGGCCGAAGGCGAAATTTTTTATCGAATATTACAGAAATAATTAAGTATTTATACCTTATACTATAAAAAGATAATCTTTATAGGTGGCTATTGTATGAAAAATGATCATACGGCTTATGCTTAATGAGCATATATCGCATGAATATTTTTTTTCTTCATGTTGAGTCAATACATCAAGCAGGCTTTTTTAATCTGCCTCGACGGCCTGGCACCTCTGATATTCTTGGCGCCAGGGTCATCGAGGTGTAAGTCGAAAATTCTAGGGTGATAGCCGGCACGATAAAAGCCAGCCTCAATTGTCGCTCATAGTGTGTACCCGCCACCAGGTCAGACGGTTTCTCTGCTTTGTTGCCCAGTAAGCGATATCGTCCTTGAGCTTTTCAGCAGCTTGTGTATCCATCGGCAAATTATCAATCATGTTCTGAATAAGTTCCGGAAGAGGAACGATCTCCTCGGGCATAACGACCGGCTCGGATGAAAACATATCCATGAATAAGGAAGCCCTGCCATTCCCTGACTGCGCTGGGCTAACACGATTGCCAGCAAAGGAAAAACTCACGAAAACCGGATAACTCACCACAATCCAGACTCCCAAAAGTATCAGGATGGATTTGAATTTTTTGTCCATACTATCTCACCTTCCCTCTCGTTATTCTCAATAAATTATAATTCTTATAAGTAAAAGTAAACCTTCACCTCCCTGGCCCAAATGTTCCCTCATCGCCCCTCCCTCGATGGCGAGGGTGATGTAGCGAGCACTCCTGGTCGTCTCGACCTTACCGTCTCGACCTTGCCGGCGGCCCCTCCCTCGATGACGAGGGTAAGATCCCAGGCTTGGTCATCCTCAGGCTCCTTGACCTCGCCCCTCCCTCGATGGCGAGGGTGATATTTTTGCTCACCCCCACTACAGCCTCGCCCATCAACTCACCCATCAAGGAGAAAGAAGAGTCGATCCGTATAGCCTTGAGTTTCGGCGGCACAAGCCTTTCCCATCAAGGGAGTATTATAAGAATCTCCAATAAAAAGTATAAGGAGCCTCACCTAAAAGATAGGGAACATTCTGCCCCTGACAATATTTATTTCGGATGGAGTATGTAAAAGCTATGAAGTAGCAGAAACTAGAAATAGCAGAAACTGCGAATTAACAGAGAAAAAGAAGATGAGGTGATAAAATTAAGGTGGGAAAAGAAACCAAAACGCAGCCTAAATTTAGGGGAGTAGTTGCCAAGCTCTACTAAATATAAGGAGTTGAGTTATGGTATTTATTCAGCACAATAGCGGGGAAAACCTCTCCTGCTCTGAAATTTCATACCTGACTCCTGCCCCCCTTTTTTACTCTTCTCGGCCAATGATGATGTTCTGATGTTCTAACACTTGAGCACTAATTATCATGTTTCATTTATAAACTTTTCTTGTTCTGATTTAGCAAAGGCTTATCACTTTGGACGACTTTTTCGATCAGATCTGACCCAAGAGGCATCATAAAAAGATAAAATAATAACATAAAGATCGTCATTGAATTCACCTCCTTTTTATCATTAAGTTTTTGGAATATATTTTTTGCAACTTCTATGCCAAAGTCACCAAAGTTAACGATTTGATCTAATATTATTTGTCTTTCAAATAGTTATCATATTAACCCTCATTTTTCATCGCGCTGACTATCAAATAGGTGAAAGGATATTTATTGCAAAATTGCTAAAATTGGCGATTTTGCAATAAATATGGTTTCCCCCTCATATAAAGTATGAGCCTATCCATAGCAGTTATGATTAATTATTTAGTCAAAAGCCTTTATTTATCAAATAATTTCCTGATCGAAATCTTCGGTACTTCCTAAACCATCATGATTTTTCCGAATTCTATCTCTCTGACCAAGGAGCCCGCCCCTTCCCCCGGATTGAAAATCAGTTTCCGGCAACTTAGGCAGGGCATAAAATTCATGACAACTCTAACACCTAAGGGGTCTGATCGGCAGCAGCGGCATAAAAGTTGCCTATAAGTAAAGTGATTCTGCTAAAAAGAAGTCGATCAGGAAGGCTTTGCTCTTTTGGAGAGAGAGGCAAAAGCCCGATGAGCAGAATCTAGCCCAAAAATTAAAGAGAGAGCAATAATAGGGATTGAGCAGGTTAAATAACTACAGGTCATCAAATTACAGGGAGGGAAAAGCAATAGTCGCCGTATATTTCTAAAAGTTTCTATCAGAATATCTTGCAGGCTCCAGCCGCAAACCAGCGGTCATTTCCGTATCCAAGAAAGTAGTGTGTGTACTTGATGAGGGGCTCTTCTGTTTATAGGGCGATTGAATCCTATCCCGCCCCGGCAAATTCAAAATAGGATAAAAAGTCGCCTAAGGGAGAGTAAGGAGTGTTGTCTTCACACGGGCAGTTAGCCCCGATCAGGGCAGGCTTATATCAGCTAGCAGGCTTATATCAGCTACCCTGATACTGTGCTTTCACACGGACAGCGAAGCCCATCGTACTTTGTACTGGTGCCAGAGGGCCAATAACCGGACCTCTACACACACACTTATTGGACAGGAGCAAAGCGATAACTTCAGAATTAATGTTGACCCAAAAGTACTCTCTTATTCGCTAATGCGTCATCTTTTTTCAAAGCGGTGATAGAAAGCAGAGCGAAGCAATGAGAGCCGGGCTCGAGGTATTTTTTACGGATTGACCGCACAGAGATCCCTTCAAGATAGCACAATTTAGTACACAACTTACTAATACATAAATTAATATATTTTTTAAAAATTGAATTTTGCTTAAACTCGATTTTTAAAAAAGTAGCTCTTAAGAGTAGGTTGACTCCTAAAAACAGCTCTTTCAGGTTTAAAATACTTCCATACTCTCTCTCTCCGCCCTGAAGAATGAGTAAATATACTCATCTGTCTGGCCAGGCTAGAGGGAGGTGTAGCCTTATGTCAGCCTGAGGGAGCGGCAAGGTTTTAGGAAGGGAGGTGAAATATTTAATAAAAAGATAGTAACAAAGATCTTTTAAGGTTATCGCTAGGGGTTTTATTTTTCATCGTTCATTTAATTTATCGATGCCTGAAAAACATATTTTTTAGAGTTTCGTAAAAATAGTACGGAGGAAGTTTTTATCATGATAAATGTAAAGAAATTCGCCTATGCCCTTTTGGTCAGTTTCGCCGCCTTGCTTATTGCTTATACACCAGCTGCTCAGGCTCAAAACTGGATGGCCCTGCCCCCTTACAACACCCTGTGGCCGTTGTGGTCGCCTACCTTGTCTCCTGTTAATCCTGCCACTGGATTGCCAACCCCAGTTGTATCCTCGCTGACTCCAAGCACGGTTTTGCCGGTCCAACCTGGCCTGACCTGGGACCCTGCGGCAGCTAATCCCTGGCTGCTTTACAATACCCCGCTAGGTATGGCTTATTATGATCCGGTCAGCGGAGTAAATCTGTGGCCGCCATCATATCTGTTGGATGCAGCCGGCCTTCCTCTGCCCCTCGCTCTGCCTGTGGGCTATGGGTCTCTACCCCCAACCTCTTCTTCCTGGCTGGCCAGCACTACGCCAGTAGCTAATGCAGCTATTTTAGCTTATTTGATGACCGTGCCATTCATTGGCCCCACCTTTGCGCCCACAGTACCTGTAGTTGCTCCGACCTTTGCACCTACTTTTGCTCCTACAGTGGCGCCCACTGCTACCCCGACCTTTGTTCCACCAGTGGCACCTACTTTTGCTCCGCTGGCTACGACCATGATCATCGGACCGACCTTCACTCCTACTTTTGCGCCTACTTTTGCTCCAACCACTGCTCCGCTGGCTACGACTATGATCATCGGACCAACCTTTGCACCAACCGCACCTGTAATTTAAAAGTGAAGGAAGACTATTATAGTCCTCCTCATCTACCGCGAGGGAAATTGCTAACCTGAAAAAGCCATGAGGGCAGACTCTTTTCGTCTACCCTCATGGCTTTTGTTGACTCTTCTGTCTAATTTTGGCTGCCGAAGCTAACAGGAAAGCTCCTGAACAACCTGCCGAATCACCTCATCCATTTTTTCCTTCAGACAGGGAGAAAGCTCATCCCCTGGATCCACTTTCTGTGGTTCTACGGCCACGATCTTAATTTCTGGAATAGGCAAATTCAGCATCTTCCCCAGGTTGATTAAATTGAGGATATCGCCCTCATGAGTGCTTATTGGCTGACAGTTTTTCTTCTGGGTCTGAAGCTGATCTGGAGAGAATACCATCACCGTGCCAGGCTCTTGGCCCATAAAGGCAGAGTCGATAATCACGATTTTTTCTGTTTCATAATTAAAATGTCTGAACAGCCGCAGACCGTCGGTAGAAATATCTTCCGCTTCAAAATCCTGATCTAGCTCCCGCAGGCAGATTTGCTCAATAACTTTTGGCCCCACACCGTCATCCTGCATCAGATAGTTACCGATACCGATCGCGATTTTCTTACCCATATCTGTCTTCTCCTCATCTCTCCTCTAAAATAATGCTGTTGTTCACTTACCACTCACTCACTCCTTACCCTCATCATTTTCCTTGCAGTGCGGCAGACAGTTAGATGTTGTCGCCACAAAGATCGGCATTTTCTCCAGCTACTTCACAAAAGTTACGTTCAGGTAATGGGTCGAGCAGGAAATGCAGGGATCATAAGCCCGAACAAGCATCTCAAGATACAGTTCCATCTCTGCCTGACTCTTGTTAGCTTGCAGCATCTCCGGCACCAGCTTATCCATATCACCCTGAATATTAGCGTGGTTCTGGTTAGTCGGAATGATGCAATTGGCCGAGATGCAAATGCCCGTATCATCATATTCATAGTCATGGAAAAGGATACCCCTTGGGACATCCACAGCACCCACGCCCCGGCCAGCTTTTGGCTGAATGAGCGGAGGCTCCTCAGCCTCAAGGCCGCTATACAGCAGGCTATCGATAAGCTCAAGCCCGCAATAGGCAGAATGGACAGCCTCAATGAACTGAGCTACGGTGTTCATGTAGGGATTGTAGCAGGGGACAGAAAATCCAATCTCCTTGGCCACCTTCCGAGCCTGGGGGTGCAATTGCTGAAAATTGAGATTTATCCTGGCCAGGGCTCCAACCATATAAGAGTCCATCTGATGCCGGGTATATTTGGCCGTTGAGAGCGGGCTGACCCATTCATTAGTTACCGAGCGATAATCTTCGACCTCGATTAAGGTTTTTTGGCCATCAGGCATAAGGCATCCGATCTGACCGTCATAAAGACCATATTCTACTGTGTCCACCAGGCCTATATACTCTGTTTTTCGCTCAAATTGCGGAATTCGATCGGCCACTGATTGCAGGGTCTCGGCAGTTGCTTCTAGCTCGGGGAGGATATTTAAAATGCTCTGCTTCAACTCGACAAGCTCAACCTCCGTAATCAGGGTAGAAAATCCTCCTGGCACAATCCTTACCGGATGCGTGGATCTGCCAGCTATGAGACTGGACCAGCGGCTTCCTAAACCTTTCATGGCCAGAGCCCGCTTGACTACTTCTGGATGGGACTCGGCTAAGGGCATAACTGACGGAACGCCCAGAAGGTCTGGGGCGACGAGAAAATAGACATGGAGGATATGAGAGTCGAAATTTTCTCCATGCTTTAGCAGCCGCCTAAGTTTTTCGGTCTGCTCTGAGACGCTGATGCCGAGTGCAGCCTCTGTAGCTTTGATCGAAGCCAATTGATGGCCAACCGAACAGATGCCGCAGATGCGGGAGGTAATCCGGGCGATCTCTGAAAAGTGTCGGCCACGGACCATGGATTCAAAGAAGCGGGGAGCTTCCGGCACCTGCCACTCGCATCGCTCAAGTTTGCCGTTAGTGGCATTGACGACAATGTTTCCATGTCCCTCGACTCGGGTAACATGTTGTAAATTAATATTGATTTTCTGTGCCATAAAAACTATTCCTCCACCAGATTGGCAGTAAACATCCGTGCCTTGGCCATAGCGTAGGCGGGCTGCATACCTGTTTTGATCAACAGCTCAACGAGAGAGTCGAGATTGGGATTATCTACAAAGCCTCGGCAGGCCTCACAGGGGATGCCATTGCTTGGACACAGAGCGCCGCAGCCTGCTCTGGCCACTACCCCAAGGCAGGTATCCTGAAGCTCATAGCGGCAGATATTTTCCTTCTTTTTACACTCCATGCAGACTGGATAGTTCGGTATGGTCGGCGCCTTGCCATGAAGCAGGTCTGAGACCAGTCGAACAAATTCCTGCCGGTTGACCGGACAGCCCGGAATAGCCAGATCGACCGGAATGGCCGCTGAAATAGGCAGGGCTTTCTGGGTTTCAAGGTGAGGCATGGTGGCATCTGCACCGTAAACCTCCACTTTGTATTTATAATCGGGCTTGTGATTCTTTAAGGCATTGATTCCACCCGTGGCCGCACAGGAGCCATAAGCAACTACCAGATTGGCCCGCTGACGGATTTTCTGAAGGCGCTCTCGGTCCTTCTCCCTCGAAAAGCTACCCTCAATAAAGGCAATGTCCAGGGGCTCAGAGCAGGTTTCCTTCATGATCTCTCGAAATTCCACCACCTCCACCACCTGAAGCAGCTTTAACAAATCCTGATCGAAATTGGCAATTTCCACCTGGCACCCTTCACAACTGGTGAAGTCAAAAAAGGCGACCTTTGGTATCTTCATTTAGAACGCCTCCTCAAGATTTTTAATCCTGGCATAGTTGAAAACCGGGCCATCGGTGCAGACATAAAGACCATTGATCTGGCAATGGCCACATTTTCCCACCCCGCATTTCATCCTCCGCTCTAGATCTACATAGATATGGGCATCAGGGATACCCAGCTTTTTCAGCTCCTTGATAACAAATTTATACATAATTGGCGGACCACAGATAATTACCCGGCATCCCTTGCTAATACTGGTCTTAGCAAATAGGGTGGTGATAACCCCTACATTTCCCTTCCACTCAGGGCTCCCCTGATCCACAGTCTCGTGGTATTCGATCCAGTCGATCTCCTCTCTCCACCGAGCCAGATCGTTCGGGAAAAGCTGGTCTTTCGGTGTGCGGGCGCCGAAAAAAAGCGTAAAGTGACCAAACTCTTCTCGCCGATCCTCAATATACTCAATCATGCTCCTGGTCGGGCATAAACCAATCCCACCGGCCACAATCAGTACATCATGTCCCTTGAATTCATCCACAGGAAAGCCTTTCCCCAGCGGGCCGCGAATGTACATAGTATCCCCTATCTCCAGATTCCATAGAGCAGTGGATACCCGACCGGCTTTTCTAATCAGTAGGTCAAAATACCCTTCCCTGGTAGGTGAAGAGGCAATCCCAAGCGGTATCTCGCCATAGCCGAACAGTGAGGCTTCGACAATCTGGCCGGGTTGATGCCCCATCGAGGAGCCATCCGAGAAGGCGAGCCGAAAGTATTTTTCCGTCCTGCCCATAGGCTGAGCCTGAAGAACCCTGGCTGGCTTGGGCAAAAATATATTTTCCTCTTCCCGCTCAGCCCCTTCGGTAGTGATTAATTTCTCTTCCCGATCATCAGCATAAGAATAAGGATGATTCATACTATCCCTCCATAATTTTATTGAGCACAGGTACCGGATTGGCCAGATCTGCCGGGCAAGCTGAAGCGCAGCGACCACATCCTACACAGGCAGGTCCCCCCAATTTCGAATTCAGATAAACGGCCTTACGCATGATTCGATGTCGATAACGGGATGAGCGATCCTGCCGGAAATTCTCTGTGCCTCCCTGGACGGTAACCTTGGCGAAATCCTCGGTCAGACAGCCATCCCAGGTACGAAAACGGATACCTGATTCCTGATCGAGATTCCACATATCCTGGACATCAAAACAGTAGCAGGTTGGACAGACCAAATTACAGGCACCGCAAGAGAAGCAGCGGCTAGCCATCTCTTCCCAGATCGGATGATAAAAGGAAAGAGCTACCTTTTCAGACACCTCCTCCGGTAGGTTAAACAGCTTCTGAGAGCAGCGATCGGATTGCCCATAGAGGATTTTCCTTCTCTTCTGCGCCTGATCAGGCGTAACCTGGGTAAAATGGCCATAGGCAAGCAAAGCTTCCCCTTTGTCTGTGGCTACCTCAACCACAAATCCCTCTTCCCCGATATCGGTCAGGAACAGATCATATCCCTTAGTAACAATGCTGGCTCCCATACTTTCAAAAAAGGCGGTTTTAAAAACCTGATGTACATTGATTCCAACGATGGTGGCTGCCTGACGGTTAGCCAGGTAATTCCAGTCCTTTTTCCCATCGCTAAAGAGATAATCCAGCATGGAAATGGCCTTGATGTCATAGGGATGAACGCCAAAAATGATCCTTGGCTTTGGCTCTATGCATCCTGTAAAGCCCTCGGGAGAGAACCTGATTAGGTCCTGTTGCGGCTGAAAAAAATACTTTTTAGGAGGCAGAATCGTGGTATCATAATCTAGCCGCAATTCAGCAGGGCTTTCAAGCTTGTCAAATACAAACCGATTTTTTTTGGCTTTAGGACCCACGACTTCCTGCCAAGCGATTAGACGGCTAACAAATGGCTCAAGTTCCTCTTTTTGAAGAAAAAGTAGTCGCATATTTCCCTTATCTCCCTTAAGAAAATGTGTGAGCGGTGATGATAGGCTCTGACTTGGGCATTTTTACTTCTCATACCCCTGTGTTGATGAATATTAAGATTATTCACAAGATTAATCCCCTCCTCCTTCTGATGATGCCCTCGACTCGCTTCTCTTTTTATCTCTTCATCTAGCGCTGCCGCTTCAGCAGTGGCCATCTAGTTTTATATATCGCTCTGCCTGAATAATCCTTGCCCTGAGCAGCGGAATGGATAATCCGCTTATCCATACACCGGGTGTGAAGAGGGGATTTTTCTTTGGTATTCTCAACATCAAGAGGGATTGATACATTTTGTTAATTTGAAGAAGCGATCAAGGGCGGTCGATAGATAATTTTAGGGGGAAATCAATCGCCCTTGCCCTTGGCACATCAATTTATCAATTTTTGCCCTTCTAAAAAAACTTGTCTACTAATCTAGATCAAACTGCTCTAAATGTCAACATAAAATATGTAAAAAATACATAAAATTAACTCTATATTTGAGTATATAAAGGGGAAAACCCTTTTGAAAAAGGGTTTTCCCCTTTATACCCTTTTCCTAAAACTTTAATAGCTATGTTATTAAAGTTTTAGGAGGATGGTTTGGAAGGAACCCTTTTTCAAAAGGGTTCCTTCCAAAAACAAAAGAAGAGATTTGCTTATAAGTTAAAAATAGCCTATAATATTACTGAACACTTGAGCTAAGGTAGCCGATGTATGCGTCCATATGATGATTTTGGCAACAGCTCTCATTTTCACCAAAAAGGTGAGGAGAACCTAGCTAAGAGGGTTATCCCCTTTGAGAGAAAGGAGAAAAAGGCCTCCCCATCCAAGCCGAATCAGGCCTTAGAGGCTAAAATCATAGCTTTTCCAATCCGCTCCGCAAAGAATAACCAAAATCGTTTATCCCCTCTTTTTCGGCTAAGAACGCTTAGGTCAAGCAAACTGATTGGGCTAATTATTCTCATCCTGATCCTGGCCCTATTGACAATGGTGTGGTAAAAATTCTTTCATTACATCATTGCCGCGTCAGTCTCATCCCAAATTTCGCCCAAAGGGGGCGATAATTTAATTATGAACCAAGCCAGCATGAAAAAATCAGCCGCTCAGAATCAGCTAAATCATTTTCAGGGGTTATCGGATCAGGAGGCATCCGAGAGGCTCCGAGTCGAAGGGTACAATGAGCTTCCCACCCGAGGAAGTCGTACGCTATCCTCGATTAGCCTGGAGATCATAAGAGAGCCTATGTTTCTGCTACTAGTCAGCAGCGGGTTGATCTATCTGATGCTAGGAGATGCTGGTGAGGCCTCGATGCTTCTTGGATTTGTGGTCGTCATCATGGCGACCACGATTTTCCAAGAGCGAAAGACGGAGCGGGCCCTTGAGGCTCTGCGGAAGATGTCTGCCCCAAGAGCCCTAGTCATTCGTGGGGGGAAGAAAAAGCGTATCTCTGGTAGAGAGGTTGTTCGGGGTGATATTCTGCTTTTGTCCGAAGGGGATCGGGTGCCGGCGGATGGAGTGCTTCTTTCGGCCAATGAGCTTGCTGTAGATGAGTCGCTGTTGACCGGAGAATCAGTGCCGGTAAGAAAAGCGGCTAGGGCAGAGGCGGAGCCGGAGCCGAAGATGCAAGGCCCGGGTGGTGATGATTTGCCCTTTGTCTATGCGGGAACCCTGGTTGTGCAGGGGCAGGGGGTGGCTGAAGTCCAGCTGGTCGGCGAGCAGACGGAAATGGGCAGGATCGGCAAGTGTCTGGAGCAGCTTGATCCGGGAAAAACCTGGCTGCAAAAGCAAACCAAGGGGCTAGTCAGGGATCTAGCTTGTTTGGGAATCATCATTTGTGCTCTAGTGGTGATCATCTTTGGTTTGACCAGGGAGGGATGGCTTAATGGGATTCTAGCCGGGCTGACTCTAGCTATGGCTATTTTACCTGAGGAGATCCCAGTTATTTTGACTGTTTTTCTAGCTCTTGGAGCCTGGAGGATTTCAAAGCAGCATGTTTTAACTCGCCGGGTTTCGGCCATCGAGAGCCTCGGCTCAGCTACGGTGCTATGCGTAGACAAAACCGGCACCCTTACTCAGAATATAATGAAAGTCAAAACCTTGTATGCGGATCAAGAATTTTATCCCATCTCTTTCCATGACCCCAGAGATTCACTGCCGGAAAAATTTCATACCCTCATCGAATACAGTGTCTTGGCCAGTGAGATCAAACCCTTCGACCCTATGGAAAAAGCCTTGCATCAGCTCAGGGCGTATTATCTGAGCGGTACAGAGCATATCCATCCAAATTGGATATTGGCTCATGAGTATCCTTTGTCTGCGGAGCTTTTGGCCATGTCTCATGTCTGGAAATCTACTGACTCAAGCCGCTATGTGATCGCGGCCAAGGGAGCCCTGGAGGCTATCTCAAGCCTATGTCATCTCAGCCAAGAAGAAAATCAAAGGCTTACCGAGCAGGCCGAATTTATGGCCAATGAGGGACTTCGGGTCGTGGCTGTAGCCAGAGCCATATTTGACAGCAAAAGGATGCCAGAGAGTCAACATGATTTTGATTTTCAATTCTTGGGGATGATCGGCCTGGCTGATCCACCAAGGCCAGCCGCGGCCGCGGCTATCAAGGACTGCCACCAAGCTGGTATCCGGGTGGTGATGATCACTGGCGACTATCCAGCCACAGCCAGGGCCATAGCCCGACAGATCGGTCTGACCGAGTCGGATCAGTGTCTCACCGGACCTGAGCTTTCGGCCATGAGTGAGCAGGAGTCAAGGGAAAGGGTGACGCAGGTTGATATCTTTGCCCGCATGGTGCCTGAGCAGAAGGTGCGTCTGGTTCAGGCGCTCAAAGCTAGCGGCCAGATTGTAGCCATGACCGGCGATGGAGTCAATGACGCACCAGCCCTCAAGGCGGCTGATATCGGTGTGGCTATGGGCGGGCGAGGAACGGATGTGGCCAGAGAGGTGGCTTCGCTGGTCATTCTAGATGATGACTTTTCGTCAATCGTTCAGGCTGTGCGGCTGGGGCGCCGGATCCTGGACAACATCAAAAAGGCTATCGCCTATACCCTAGCCATTCACATCCCGATTATCGGCCTATCACTGCTTCCTTTGCTAGTTGGCTGGCCCCTGATTTTCTCACCCGTTCATATTGTTTTTCTTGAGCTGATCATTGATCCGGCCTGCTCAGTGGCCTTTGAAGCCGAGCCAGAAGAGGAGGATGTGATGAGACGGCCTCCGCGGAATCCCAAAGAGCCTCTGTTTGGCCGCAAGCTCATGCTGCTCAGTATTTTTCAAGGGATATTGGCCCTTGGGTTGCTGGCAGCAATTTATGGCCGAGCCATCTTTCTCGGCCAGAGCGTCGAGCGGGCTCGCACATTGACCTTTACTACCCTAATTTTGATCAATCTGGCCCTGATACTGACTAACCGCTCCTGGGGTGGCTCGCTCATCGAATCCTGTTGCCGAAAAAATAAAGCCCTGTGGATAATCTTAGTTTCTGCTCCTCTTCTACTCGGCCTGGTCCTTTGGATTCCCTGGATGAGACAGCTGTTTCGGTTCTCCCCCTTGGGCTTGCCGGACCTGCTTCGATGTCTTGGTGGTGGTCTGTGCAGTCTTATCCTGCTAGAAGGGTTAAAACTGCTATTTTTGCCGCTGAGCTCAAGCTGATCTCAAAGCATGGAGTCATTATCAATCTCATTTTAATCTCATTTTCAGGCAGACCACTGAGTGCTTCTTTCACTAAATGCGTAACAAAAGTGCGCAGCGGATCAATTACACAATCAATTGTAGGTGCAGACCTTGTGTCCGCCCCCCAGCTTGCGCACTTTGTTAGCGAAAAGACCACTGAGAGGCCGATTAGATAAGGATGTGGATTTAGAAAGGATATGGATATGGGTATAGATACTGGTGTCTAATCTGCTCATTTTCCCAAAGATAAATCTCTCTGGCCACAAGGGATGGATAGGCATAAGTTCCTCCTATGGCCATTTCCTGAACTAGACTGCGGCGGCCAGCCTGAAGCAGTCTCCGGCCCTCCACAATGCCTGCTACGGTGATCTTTGTCCCATTTTGAAAAAGCCAAGGATCGAGGAAGTCCCCTTCAGCTTCATACAAAACCAGAAACCGGCCACCTGAAGGCTTGGTTTCATCTGGCTCATCAGACCGCCCCAGCGGCCTTTGCAATACTTCGATCAAAGCTACCTCTCCAAAATTCTGAACATTGATGATCTCCCCACCCCAGATGACCAAGGCTCCTTGATATCGTTCAGGATTTTTTGCTATCCACTGAAAGGGAATATCATTGACTGCCATATCTCTGGCCTCCTTACTGACGGTATGAGCACAGCTCATGATTATGATACTCAATCCAGCAGCCAGAGCAAAAAGAGGAGCCTGCAGAAATAACCTTGTCTTTATTAACAAAAGAGCCCTCCTTAAAAAATTTCAATTTATCTTAGCTGAAGTTAGGGGCTGCTGCCCTTCAGGTTCTTACAGCCCTACTGATCGGTTTTGAGGTGGGAAAGTTACTATCATTCAAAGTTACTATCATTCACTCACTGATATGGTCATCACAATGTGTCATTGATATAGTAACAATTTGAGTTCCCGATCAATCTGCTCGTTCCGATCAAGATCAATATGTTCCTCTTTCTTGTCATGCTTATCTCCTAACAAAAACCGATTGATATCAGGGCAGAAAATGAATCGGGAGAAATATCATGCATCTAGCAGAACAATATCGCCAAAGCAGACAGGGTGAAAATTTACAAACCACTTCCAAAAGTGAGGGGCATCCTCCGCAGACTATCCCCCCTGCTTGGAAGAGCAAGAGGCTACTTCCCCTCGATGCCCTCCGGGGACTGATTATCGTGCTCATGGCTTTGGATCATACCAGCTATTATCTGGCTGGAATCCACCCAGAGGAATTTTGGGGCCTCCCTCTGCCGCAGTATTCGACTGCCTTGGCCTTTCTGACCAGATGGCTTACCCACCTAGCTGCCCCAGGCTTTTTCTTTTTAATGGGCACAGCTATGATCCTATTTGCCGACTCCCGTCAGGCCTTGGGATGGTCTAAGGGGAAGATTATCCGTTTCTTTGCCCTGCGGGGTGCGCTGCTGATTTTAATCCAGGGCCTAGTAGTCAATCCTGCTTGGCTGCTTGCAAGCCCTACGCTGGTAGTCAAACTGCCTGGAGGAGATGGCGAAGCCTTCTGGCTCTATCATGCTGGAGTGCTCTATGGGCTTGGGGCAACGATGATTGTGGCTGCCTTTGGTCTAAACCTTGACTCAAAGGTTTTAGCCGCAGTCAGTGGAGCAACTATCCTGGCCGTACAGCTCCTTATGCCATCGCCCGAAAAGGTGGCTATACCCTATTCGCCCCTGGCTCGACTTCTGCTGATCCCTGGGCAGACAGGCAGATTACAGGTCTACTATCCTCTTTTGCCCTGGCTTGGATTGGTTGGTATGGGGATAATCTTTGGTCAGCAGCTTTTGCGGGATAGAAAGCGTGCCTATCAGTATGCCTTGATCTTTGGCCTGGCTTTTCTGCTACTCTTTGTGGCTATGCGCTATTTTACCAGGATTGGGGATTTTCATCCTGTGGATAAATCAAGCTGGATGGGCTTTTTGAACGTAACTAAATATCCCCCAAGCCTGGTGTTTATTCTGCTCACTATCGGCCTAAATCTGATCCTGCTCTATGGGCTGGCTAAAGCAGGTGATCGGCTGGCAACCTGGGGAGCCCCGCTGCTGACCTTCGGGAGAGTAGCCCTATTCTTTTATGTCGTGCACCTATATCTTTATGGCTTCATCGGTCTAGCCATACCAGATATAAGCCTGGCTATGGTCTATCCCTGGTGTCTGGTTGGTCTTATGCTGCTCTACCCTTTATGTATCTGGTATGGAAATTTTAAGCAGCAAACCTCGCCACAGTCTTTGTGGCGGCTTTTTTAACCTGAATCCAGAGCAAACACCTGAAAAGCTTTATATTCCAAAATGTTAACTCACACATTTTGTGAAAGTTATGGCATAAGATTTAACCGCTGGCCAGCGGATATCACTAACCTGGCTCCTATGGAGCCAAAGCTCCTTCCCAGAGCAAGGGAAGGGTGCGGCCAAGACGACTATACCTTAAGTAGAGCATGCCAGCCAAACCTCATTCCCAGAGCAGGGGTTAGGATTTATGGCTATCTTGTGGCCACTTCCCAACTTGCTTTAAAAGAGAGCATCAATTTTGACTTTCAAATTTTCAAAATCAAGCGGTTTGGTAAGGTAGTGTATTACCCCATATTCTTTGGCCCTCTGGTAATAGTGCTGATTAGGGGAGCCGGTCATAACAATATTTTTTATCTCAGGGTGCATATTTCTTACAATTCCTACCAATTCCAGACCATCCATATAAGGCATATCAATATCAGTAATAATCATATCCGGTTTCTGGTGCTTGATTACCTCCAGGGCGGCAATTCCATTATCTGCGGTCGCGATGTCATAGCCTGCATCCTCAAGGAGATTCTGTAAGAGGAAAGAGATATTCTGCTCATCATCAACAATAAGAATTCGCTTGCTCGCCATCTGGCTCCCCCTTTTTGCCCAATGATTTTCTGATAAAATTTGAGCCTTCGCTTGATTTACAGGGTATTGAGCTACTGTTTGAATTCTGACTTCTTTTTGAAAGCAAATGAGATGCCAGAGACAGGGGAAAGGGGTGAAAGACAGAGGCGGCATTCGCCTATTGGGTCGGTTGTCTGCAAAGCCCACCTGGGTTAGATTATGTAATCAGGGCCAAGCGCCCCCGTGTCCTTAAGTTCTTTAACTTTTTCACCTAGTGTTCAGATGGTTAGCAAAAGGGGGAAAATCTGCTCTAAAATCAGACATCGTTTGTTTTTTTTGAGTTTACCTATCCAGATAGACATTTAGTTTATGTGGTTTTTCTCTTGCTTTTTCCTGCCCATTTTGAGAACATAATTACCTTGAAAAATCAGCTTAGAGTCTGTCCGCAAACTCGGAAAAAATTTTTTGGAAAGATCAGGGGAGAGATCAAAAATAGCACCATGTTCCTACTTTTCCTGGTTGGGGGATTTTCCTTCGGATTTTGTCTGCTCATCTATGGAATCTACATTCTGGCCGTAATCTGGGGGAAAAAGTATCTTCCTCCTGATGAGCTGCAAGGGTATATTCCTATCTCTGTGCTTATTCCGGCCCGAAACGAAGAGAGGGTTATAGAGAGAAAGATAAAAAATTTGGCTGAAGTTGACTACCCCAGGGAATTGCTCCAGGTAGTAATTATTGACGATGCCTCGACCGATCAAACCAGAAAAATTGCTCAGGATGCCTTGGCTCGATACCAGCTTCACGGCACCGTGATCACAAATGACACCCGAAAGGGTACCAATTATAACTACAACGAGGGCATGAAGCATGCACTCCATGAGATTGTCATAACCACTGATGCTGACGTAATATTAGAAGATCAGGCCTTAAAGAGAATCGTGGCTGTCCTTCAGAATGATGAGCGGATCGGTGCCGCCTGCGGGGAGCTTGTGCCGCTCATTGACGCCAGTTCCCTCTCTACCGGAGTCGAGAAGCCATATCGGCAGATTTTCGGCAAAATCTGCTCCTGGGAAAGCGCCCTGCACAGCACCTTTTGCTTTAACGGCCCCCTGATAGCCCTAAGAAAACAGGCCTATAGCCCTATGGATCCCCACCGGGGAGCAAGCGATGCCAATATGGCTCTTTCTGCTATCCGCAACGGCTACCAGGCTAAATACATCTCTTCGGCTAAGTTCTTCGAATGGATTCCAACCAGCCTCTCTCAGCAAAGGAGGCAGAAGGTTCGCCGAGCAGCCCGGCTGCTAGAGTCAACCTGGGCAGCCAGACATATGCTGCTGAGCCGCAAGTTGGGGAAATTTGGCTCTATTGTTTTGCCGCTTCGGATGGCCATGTTTTTTCTGGTGCCTTCTCTGTGCGGGATATCGATCCTGTGCTTGGGGTTTTTGGGGTTTTTCTGGCTATCCACTTCTGCTGGGATGGTGTGGGGAGTACTCTACCTGCTATCTCTAGCAGGAGCGGCCGCCCTTGGTGCCATTTGGAACAACTTTTTGACCTCTTTCCTCTGGCATCAATATTATCTGCTTGCCGGGCTGGTTAGCATGGTCAAACCAATGTACATCTGGGAGTCAGTGGATAGAGCGGCTTTGCCCTGAAAGCATTCGCTGGTGAATAGGGGCTGTGGTCTCAGGGGGGCTTTTGCTTAAGTGGTTTTCTCGCTAAGTGCGTAACACAAGTGTGCAGCGGATCAATTACGCTTCAATTATAGGGTGCGGATAAGCTAATTGTAGGGGTGGCCCTTAGGTCCGCCCAAATTGCGCACTTTGTTAGCGAAAAGACCGCTAAGCATATTGAAAGATATAAAGATATCAATAAGATAAAGATATGCATAAAAGAAATAAGAATATCATGAGGCATGATATTGCGAATATCATGATATAAGAACATCATGGAGCATGATCCAAATAAAAGGAGCGGGGAAAAAATCCTGATTATTTCCTTATCCGGCATCGGAGACCTGATCCTGTTTACTCCAGCCCTGCCCCGACTGCGTAAAAAGTTTCCCGAGGGGGAAATTTCTCTTCTGGTGAAAAAAAAGGAGGCGGCCCAAGTGGTGAAAGGACATCCCTGCCTTGATAAGGTGATCGTGCATGACCCGCAGAGGGCTAGCCTTGGGGAAAATTTAAGGTTCTATCTCAACTTGCGAAAGCAAAGGTATGACTTGAGCCTGAGCGTATTTCCAGCTATGACCGCGCTCAATAACCTGTCCACCCTGGCCATCGGCGCAAGAGAGCGATGGGTTTACTGCACAGGCCGCCCTTGGCGCTCCCTTGATTTTCTAAACAACAGGCGGATTCCCTACAGGCATGGGAAACACCGAATTGAGTACAATCTAGCTATGGTCAAAGCCATAGTTGGGGAAGATGAGCCGTATCCAGCAGAGGATCCTCGTGAGCAGGTATATATTTATTATAGACAAGAGCCTGAGCAAAGAGCGCGGTCTGATCAAACCCTGCACTCGCTTGGGTTAGATTCCAGCCAGCCCCTGGTCGGCATTCATGCTGGCTCAGGCGATGATCAGCCGTTCAAGCGATGGGACGAAGAGAAATTCGCCCTCCTGGCAGATAGAATTCAGACAGAATTCCCTTTTCAGGTTGTCCTGCTTGGCGGCCCGGAAGAAGAGGGGCTAAGCCAGAGGATTGCCCGGCAGATGAAAACTCGGCCACCGGCCATTGCCGCCGGAAGGTGCGATCTTGAGCAGACCCTAGGGCTGATTAGCCGCTGCGGTCTTCTGATCAGCAATGATTCAGGAGTCATGAACATGGCCTTTGCCCTGCGCACCAGGATTCTGGCTATTTTCGGCCCGACTGACGATACCTGCACCCGTCCGCTAGGCAATGGGGATGCCTACATTTTAAAGGAGTTGCCCTGCAAGCCGAAATGCCGAATCCGCTATCTATATTCTAAAAAATGCAGCCTGAACTACCGCTGCCTCAAAGAGCTTTCAGTGGATGAGGTCTGGGAGACTGCTCGCAAGATGCTAGAATCTCTTAAGCGATAAGCAGACAGCTCCAACAGGGCCATCCTAAGCTGACAGCTAAAACAGCGCTGTCCATATAAGGTGGAAGAATGAAATGAAGCCCCAATAACGAAGCCACAAGGGCCATAGCGGTGTGTGGAAATTAACTAAGTCAGTACAAGGACTTAATCTATATGAGTTCAGCTATGAATAAAAATTTTCAGACAGATCGCCCTCGGATCGCAGTAACCATCCCTTGCTTCAATGAGCAGGCTTCTATCGGCAAGGTAATCAGAGATTTTAAAAAGGCCCTCCCCGAAGCCGAAATCATCGTCTTTGACAACGATTCTACCGATGAGACCGCAAAGGTTGCCAAAGAGAGTGGCGCTTTGGTGATCCGAGAGCGAAGGAGAGGAAAAGGGAATGTGGTCCGGGCAATCTTTGATAAGATCGAAGCTGATTATTATCTTCTGGTTGATGGCGATGACACTTATCCGGCTGAGGAGGCCAGAAAAATGATAGCTCTAATCCAGGATGAGCAAGCAGACATGGTTGTCGGCACGCGGCTTGACCACTACAGCAGGGAGTCGTCAGAGTTCCTCCACAGCTTCGGCAACCGACTGTTGCTCAAGATTTTGAACTTCTGCTTTCACACTAACCTCTCTGACATCCTGTCTGGCTATCGAGTGTTTACCAGGGAGTTTGTAAAAAGCGTTCCACTTTTTTCGACCGGCTTTGAAATTGAAACCGAGCTGACTATCCAGGCCCTGATGCGAGGCTTCCGTATTCTGGAGGTGCCGATAACATACCGGGCTAGGCCAGAGGGGGGAAAGTCCAAGATTAGGCCATTTAAGGATGGATACCGAATCCTGATGACTATTCTCATCTTTACCAGGGACCTGCGGCCGATGCTTTTCTTCCCCATCCTAAGTGCAATGCTCATCATCGGCGCGCTCATCCCTGGATTTCGGGTCATCCGTGAATACCTTCAGACTGGTCTCATCCGCTATCTTCCTTCAGCCATTTTGGCTACCGGCATGGTCATTCTAGGTATTCTTTTCTTTATCGCCGGCTTTATTATTGATACCTTAAACCGCCGGTTTAATGAGATTAACTTTGTGTTAAAGAGGATGCAAAAGTAGACTATGCTGTCAAATGTGTATGGACAAAAAACAGAGCCAAAGCCAGATCATCTATGGCCAGCAGTAATTTTGGCCGCTATTGTTCTCCTTGGGCTTACCTTGCGCCTTTGGGGTATTCAATTCGGATTGCCAGACTATTTCTACGTCGATGCCACCAAAACCGTATATCCAGCCAAGAGGATTGCCCACAGTTTTCTGACGGGAAAACCGAGCCTTGATCCAGGATTCTACCAGTATCCAACCTTCTACATAAACCTGCTGGCCCTAGAATATACCCTCTATGGCCTGATTCAGGGCGAGCGGATAAAATCAGACCGCCATCTTGCCAGCTTAAGCGAGGCAGTTGATATACTCTACCAGGACCAGAGCCGTGAGTACATCTTTTTCCTCCTGGCCCGGCTGACCAGCGCCGCGGCCGCCACCCTGACCATTCTGCTCTTATACCTGGCAGCCGAAGCCGCCTATCAGGATCGCCGGATATCCCTTCTGAGTGCCTTTTTCTTAGCTGTTACTTACCTTCATGTAAAGGATGCGAAATACCCAATGACCGATGCCACTATGGCTGCTATGGCCACCTGGGCCTGGCTCTATATCTTGAAAATCATTCACCACCAGGCTGCAGATGGGGAAGAAGTGAAAAGTCTCAAGGGAAGGATGAAAGACTACCTCCTGGCCGGGCTATTCATCGGGCTTGGGACCTCCACCAAGTACCTACCCCTGTTTTTGGTTCTCCCCCTTGGGATGGCTTTTCTAATCAATTTCTTTAATCTTAATCTAAGAGAGCAGCGTGGACAGCTTGTCCGATACTTTGCTTTCGGGCTTATCTTTATCCTGTTGGGATTTATCCTTGGCACACCAAGCTTTCTGTATCAGCATAGCCGATTCATCGAGCGGGCTGCTGGAGAACAGAAAGGACAGTACAGTATAGGAGGCAAACCGGGTGATGTTCAGCAAGGGTATTTTGACTATCTTTTTTGCCAAAATCCGACCTACAATGAACCCTTGGCCCAAAACTCCCTCATGGGCTCGATGGGAATTCCGCTCCTTGTGCTGACCTTGGCGGGAATTTTCTTCACTTTGCAGCGAGGGGTAGTCCAAAAGCTCAAGCCTGGAAATGTAGATCTAATTTTGAGCCTCTCATGCCTGATTTTTTATGCTCTCCTGGCCAAGCCGGGGCAGCTTCGGACCGTGCGGCACTTTTACTGGTTTTTGCCTATCTATGCCCTTTTGGCCAGCCGGGTGCTGGTTTCGGCCAGTGAGAAAATCCTGCCTTCCAAAAAACACCTGCTTATTCCGCTTCTGGGCATCCTAGCCGCAAGCCCAACTCTGTGGCGTACCGTGCGCTTTGATTATCTTTTATCCCATACGGATAACCGGTTTTTCGCCCAAAAGTGGATTGATGAAAACCTGCCGACAGGAAGCAGAATCCTGATGCCAAACCTCTACCATCCCAAAATCTCAACAGAGAAATTCCAGATTTTCTTCTACAACCGGAATACAATCAATGAAGGGGTTCTAAGCTATGAGGCTCTTGTGGCCAACGGGATAAATTACTTTATCACCTCAAGCTACTTTGATGATCGCTACTTCACCCAGGAGGCGCTGAAGGAATTTCCAGCCATTGTCAGCCATTACCAGGAATTTTACCGCTCTTTAAGAGAGCGGGGAAAATTAGTCAAGGAATTTGAAGCCAATCTTACCAACCGGCCAGGCCCGACAATCAGGGTATTTAAGATCATCTGAGAGTTTATTTCTTGTATTCAATATCACCTGAGAGTTTATTTTCTTTCACAACTCATGCAGGAGAAAAACGGTTTAGCAGAAAGGTCCATAGATTAAATGGTTCTTTCGCTAAGTAAATATACATTAGCGATAACCTCTTCGAGGCCAAAACTTTAAGATTAGCCTTTAATTAGTGATTCCGTACTTAGCGAAAGAACCACTACACATTGAGGAGAAGATAAGGGAGAAATAAGGGAAAGATAAAAAGATACGGAAAGAAGAAATGCAAAACCCACTCAGCATTGTGCCAGGCAAAATAGATCGCCTGGCACAATGCTATCTTGAAGTGCGCTTTTCTTTTATAGAAGAGCGTTTTATAAATCAAAAGAAAGATTAAGTTATGGGGTAAGGGGGCCCAGGCCGAGGATGAGAGCCGGAGTCAGCAGCGACTGGAGCGGAGGTGGAGGATTCAGCAAGGCGGCAAATATCGGATAGCTAGCCAGCGTTCCCCCTTGCAGAATCTCATAGGCTACGGCATAGGCCGG